>CAZETZ010000007.1:0-74927 GCA_964514735.1 uncultured Acidobacteriaceae bacterium
GCACGTTGGTTGGCTGCGCCACTTTACAAGGCGACTCCAAGCAATACTCCAGCAATAATTCTCTGATTGTCATTACTCCCCAAGTAGACTTTGGTACGGTGGTCGTGGGGCGCAGCAAGACCCTCAGCGCCACGGTCCTGAACCGTACTGCCTTCGCCGTGGGAGTTACCCAGGCCACCATCGGCAGCCCGGAATTCCAAATCATCTCGCCAAGCGTGCCGTTTACGATCCGGCCGGGACAATCCCTGGCGATTCAGATTCAATTCACACCGCAAAGCGCTGGTTCTCCAACCGCCACCGTCGCCCTGGCTAGTTCGGCGCCCCAGAACTCTGCAACGTTCATGTTGACCGCCCAGGCAGTGGTGGCGGGCCAGCTCATGCCGAGCGCGCCCAGCATCAGTTTTGGCAGCGTCGCCGTCGGACAAAGCAGCACTAAACCCGAAAGCTTTACCAATAGCGGGTCCACGGGCGTAACCGTATCGCAGTTGAGCGTGAGCAGCGCCGATTTTCAATTGAGTGGCGTGACCCTTCCCTTCACTTTGAATCCCGGTCAGAGTCAATCCTTCAACGTGGTGTATTCGCCGAAGGCCGCCGGCAATTCTGTCGGCAGTATTGCGGTGAACAGCAGCGTGGCCATGACCGTGGCCCCGAATGCGCGCGCCCGCGGGCGTGACGCGCAGGCCGAGAGCATGACCATTGCATTATCGGGGACCGCGACGGGGTCCGGGGTGGGGACCATTACACCAAATCCCGCCCTCGTCAACTTTGGCACGGTTCAGGTAAACGCGAATTCCAGCGCCACGGTGGTCTTGCAGAACACCGGGTCGGCGAGTGTCACGATTAGTCAGGCGGCGGTGAGCGGCACGGGGTTCACCATGAGCGGCCTGAACATTCCGGCGACCATCGCGGCCGGGCAGAGCGCCAGTTTCTCGGTGAACTTCGCGCCAAAAGCGAGCGGCGCGGTCACAGGAAATGTCGCCATCACCAGCGATGCCTCGAACGCCTCCTTGAACGTCGCGCTGACGGGTACGGCAGCGGCGCCCGGATCGCTGAGCAGCGGATCGAACCTGATGGCGTTCGGAACGGTGCAGGTTGGGCAGAACCAGAAGCAGACCGCCACCATCACCAATTCCGGCGGCGCGAGCGTTACCATCAGCAGTGCCACCGTCACTGGAACAGGTTTCACCCTGAGCGGTATCACGACTCCGTTGACTTTGACGGCGGGGCAGAGCACGACCTTTAGCGTGACCTTTGCGCCCTTGACTGCAACCAATGCGTCGGGCACGGTCAGTGTGGTTTCCAATGCGCCAGGTTCTCCCTTAACCTGGACGCTCAGTGGCAGCGGCATTGCCGCAGGAGCATTGACTGCAAACCCGTCCAGCTTGACCTTTGGTACGGTGCAAACCACTACCAACAAATCCATTCAGGAAACTCTGACGAACTCCGGCGGCACGTCCGTCAATATCACCCAGATCTCAGCCTCGGGTGTCTACAGCGTCACCGGAGCCACTTTGCCGATTTCACTGGCTGCGGGGGCAAGCACAACTTTCAACGTTGTATTCGCGCCCACTGCCAACGGGGCCTCTAACTCGGCGCTGACCGTCACCAGCAATGCATCCAACCCATCGTTGAGTATTCCGCTGTCCGGAACCGGGGCAACGCCTGGATCACTCACGGCGGGAACGTCACCTTTAAGCTTTGGAACGGTCACCACCGGGCAGAGCAAGACGCTGCCGGAGACTATCACCAATTCCGGTGGGACCGCAGTCACGGTTTCGCAGGTTTCCGCAAGCGGCGCAGGGTACAGTCTGAGTGGTGTCACAGTGCCGTTTACTTTGGCCGCCGGCGCGAGCAACTCTGTGAACGTTGTCTTTGCGCCCACGACCGCCGGCGCTCCGGCCGGAACATTGACCGTTACCAGCGACGCCTCCAACCCGACCCTGACAGTCCCGCTCGCGGGAACAGCGACCACCGCCGGGACCCTCGTGGCAGGGACTTCCCCGCTGAGTTTCGGCAGTGTGACGGTTGGCCAAAGCAAGACGCTTTCGGAAACGGTCACTAACTCCGGCGGAGCTACAGTAACGGTTTCACAAGTTTCTGCCAGCGGCGCAGGGTACAGTCTGAGTGGTGTCACAGTGCCGTTTACTTTGGCCGCCGGCGCAAGCAAATCGGTTAGCGTTGTCCTTGCGCCAACGACTGCCGGTTCCCCGGCCGGAACATTGACCGTTACCAGCGACGCCTCCAACCCGTCGCTACAGGTTTCGCTCACCGGGACCGCAACTTCGGCGGGCGTGATTGCAGCCAATCCAACCAGCCTGAGTTTTGGCAGCGTGCAAGTCGGCAACAGCGATACCAAGTCAGAAGTGTTGAGTAACACCGGAGGTTCTGCCGTCTCGGTGTCTCAAGTGGCGGTGAGCGGTTCCGGCTACGGCATCAGCGGAGTGACCGTGCCGTTTACCATCAACCCAGGTCAGAGTTTCACCTTCAGCGTGAGCTTCACGCCGCAGGCAGCAGGAAGTCCGAGCGGCAGCCTTGCAGTGGTCTCGGACGCCTCCAATACGCTACCGGCAATCGCCTTGTCCGGCACGGGCACGGCGGTGGGAACGTTTGGCGTGGCCCCGGCCAGCTTCGGCTTTGGCAGCGTCACAGTGGGCCAAAGCAAGAGCATGACAGCCACGCTCAGCGCTACTGGAGCCAGCGTCACGGTGAACTCCGCCTCCGTGAGCAGTGCTGAGTTCGCCATTACGGGCCCGGCGCTGCCCTTGACCATCGCCGCGGGACAGACCGCGACCTTTACCATTTCCTTTACCCCGCAAAGCAGCGGCTCGGCGTCGGCCACGGTGTCCTTCGCCACCAATGCCCCAGGGTCCCCGCTGACGGAAAACCTTACCGGCTCCGGTGTTGCCGCGCCGCAGCACCATGTTGACCTGAGTTGGACGGCGAGCACCTCGAGCGTCTCTGGGTACAACATCTATCGGAGCGCCACATCCGGCACCGGATACGTGAAACTGAATTCATCTCTAAACATGAGCACTGCATTCAGCGACACGGCAGTCACAGCCGGGGCCACTTACTTCTACGTCACAACGGCAGTGGATTCGAGCGGCACCGAGAGCAGCTACTCGAACCAAGTTCAGGCGGTGATTCCGACGCCTTAGAATCTTGCCAAAGGGACAAAATGGCGCAAGCAATTTAGCTCGCGTCATTTTTGTCTGCACCATTCGTGGTGCATGAATCCAAGATTCTCCAGCCTGTGGAAAAGTCGGTCGATTGCCGTCTAAGGTACGTATTAGTGGAAGCCGTCTCAGAAATTGGCGAACTCTTCGCTCTCAAAACTCAAGGCATGATGCTTGGGACCAGCGGGATTGGCATCTACCTAAGCTGCTGATTTAAGTAAATTTATAGCTAACTCTCGATTGAGGTGCGAGATCGGCGTGAGGATCAATCCGAGCGCTCGAATTTGGCCCAGGGATCTCCTGCGGGTCCGACCCTAACTACTTCAGAAAAATGTACTAACGTGACATAGCTTGTGGTTTCCAAAAGCTTGTACAATCTGCCCACTTGTCGAGAGCATTTGAATGTTTGTCGCAATGAATCGGTAGCTGGCATTGGTTACTTACCTAAGTGCTAGTACAGATTTCTGGTGCGCAGTGCATTTTGGGACTCTGGAAGAAGGCGCTCTGGGACCAGATAATTTTTAAGTAATGCGAGAGAAAATGAATCCCCCACGTCACTGGCAAAATGCCCCGATTGCCATCCTTGCGTTTGCAGCCGCCTTTTTTCTCTCGGGGTGCAATCTCCTGTCAACCAAGGCCAATACCACCGCGACTGGGGGCCAGACGACCGGCTCTGTAGGCCTTAGTGCATCCAGCTTGAGTTTCGGCAGCGTGACCATTGGCAGTTCCAAGACCTTGCACCTCACACTGACCAATTCCACGGCCGCAGGCGGTCCAGATGTCACGGTGTCTCAAGTGAAGATCAGCGGAAGCGGCTTTACCACCACGACGACTTCATCGGTAAGTTTGACGCCTGGTCAAAGCACGGACATCGCAGTGGTTTTCAAGCCCGCAGCTGCGGGCAGCATTTCTGGGAGTCTTACGGTGGATGTTATCGGGGCCAGCGACCCGGCCACCGTGACCTTGAACGGCAGTGGGGCCAACAATACCACAGCTGCGCAACTCTCGGTCGCGCCTGCCACGCTAAGTTTTGGCAATGTGAATGTTGGCAACAGCAAGAGTTTGAGTGGGACGATTCAGGCAAGCAGCGCCGATGTTACCGTTTCGTCGGCAGCCTGGAATGGCGCCGGATATGCGGTGAGCGGGATCACATTCCCGACCACGGTGAAAGCCGGCAGCAGCGCGTCTTTTACCGTGTCATTTACCCCGCAGACGCCAGGGGCCGTCTCCGGCCAGCTTTCCTTCGTCAGCAATGCAGCAAACTCGCCTACGGGAGAAAGTTTTCTCGGAACCGGCATTCAGGGCGCTGTGCAACACACCGTCAATCTCACCTGGGTACCGAGCACGTCGACCGTTAATGGGTATAACGTTTATCGCTCGGGCCAATCCGGGGGACCATACGCACGGATCAACGGATTGCTAAGCGCCAGCGCGAGCTATGCGGACAGCACGGTGCAATCCGGGCAGACGTATTTCTATGTAGCCACTGCGGTCGATTCGAATTCGACAGAGAGCGCTTATTCCAGCGAAGCCGCCGCGGTGATACCAAGCCCATAGTCCGGTACCCACAAACATTCTCTGGGTCCCTGACCTTAAGAACCGGCTTTTCAACCCACCTGTTAGTTCTGAATCTGTCCCGGCAGGTCAATACACGCGCTCCCTGAGCAATTGCTGGAGGTAGGCGCCATAGCCGGTGTGGTTCATCGCAGACGCTAAGGATGCCAATTCCTCTGCCGTGATATAGCCGCATCGGTAGGCAATCTCTTCCGGACATGCCACTTTCAGCCCCTGCCGGGTTTCGATCGTCTGGATGAAGAGTGAGGCCTCGAGAATGGTTTCATGCGTCCCGGTATCGAGCCATGCCATGCCCCGTCCCAGAACAACGACCTGTAATTGACCGCGCTTAAGATATTCCCGGTTCACATCGGTGATTTCCAGTTCGCCGCGGGCCGAAGGCTTGAGTCCACGGGCAATCTCGACCACTTGATTGTCGTAAAAGTACAGGCCGGTCACCGCGTAGCGTGATTTCGGTTCCTTGGGTTTTTCCACCAGGTCCAGGACTTTTCCCGAAGCATCGAACTCGACGACACCGTATCTCTCCGGATCGTTCACCGGATAGACAAACACCTGCGCTCCCTGGCTCGAGGTTGCCGCCTGGGTCAAGTGTTTCGCAAAATCGTGGCCGTAGAAAATATTGTCGCCCAACACCAAAGCACAAGGCGACTCGGCTATGAATTTTTCTCCCACCAGAAAAGCCTGGGCAATGCCTCCCGGCTTGGGTTGGACGGCATAGCGCAGGGTAAGCCCCCACCGCCGCCCATCTCCCAGGAGCTGTTCGAAGCGCGGAATGTCCTGGGGCGTGGAAATCACCAAGATGTCGCGAATCCCCGCCAGCATCAGGGTGCTCAGGGAGTAATAGATCATCGGCTTGTCATAGACCGGAAGCAGGCTCTTGCATACCGCATGGGTCACGGGATACAACCGCGTACCCGAGCCTCCAGCCAGTACGATGCCTTTGAAATGAGTGGGCTTTAGAGAAGACATGGTAGAAAGAATTTCCGGACCCGTTCCCTCACCTGCGGGAGTATTGTCGCTCAATCCATTCGCGATAGTGCCCACTGGTGACATCGCTGGTCCAATCTGTATTCGCCAGATACCACTGTACGGTTTTTTGTATCCCTGACTCGAAGGACTCGTGTGGTTTCCAGCCAAGCTCGCGTTCCAACTTGCGCGCATCCATGGCGTATCGCCGGTCATGGCCGGCGCGGTCTTTCACCAAACGAATCAGACCCGCGTGCGGGACCACCGGATCGTTGGGGCGCAATTCGTCGAGGATGCCACAAATGGCTTTCACAACTTCCAGATTGGGCAGCTCCATGTTGCCGCCGATATTGTAAGTCTCGCCCACCGGCCCGCGCGCCAGCACGGTACGAATTGCTTCACAGTGGTCGCTGACAAACAGCCAGTCCCGGACATTCCTGCCGTCCCCATACAGGGGCAGCGGCTTGCCCTCCACCGCATTCAGGACCATCAAGGGAATCAGTTTCTCGGGAAACTGATAAGGGCCGTAGTTGTTCGAGCAATGGGTGGTAAGCGTCGGTAGGCCGTAGGTGTGATGATAAGCCCGCACCATATGGTCGGAAGCCGCCTTGGAGGCTGAATACGGGCTGTTGGGCGCATAGGCGGTGACTTCGGAAAAAGGCGGACCATCCGCACTCAGGGAACCAAAAACTTCATCCGTCGAGACCTGGAGAAAACGGAAACCAGTTTGTTCCTGCGAGGGCAGTTCCGTCCAGTAGGCGCGAGTTTCCTCCAGCAAGGCGAAAGTTCCATTCACATTGGTGCGCACAAAATCGTCCGGGCCGTGAATGGAGCGGTCTACGTGGCTTTCCGCCGCGAGATGGAGGATGGCGCGAGGTCGGTGGCGGGCGAGAATTTCCGCGACCAGCCTCCGGTCACAAATATCGCCGTGCACAAAAGTGTAGCGGGGGTCGCTCGAAATCTGTTCCAGGTTCCTCAGGTTGCCGGCGTAAGTGAGTTTATCGAGGTTGACTACAGGACCCTGCTCGCGGGACAACCACTGCAAAATGAGGTTTGAACCGATGAAACCTGCTCCACCGGTTACCAGAATTGGCCTGTCCTGCGGTGACATCATTAAAGAAGATATCAGACTCCCGCGGGAACTACTCCCTTTTCGCGGCCGGCGCGTCGACCCGCTCGTCCAGCAGCAGCCTGCGCAAGGTGCGCAAATCATTCAGCACGCGGCGGCTGTTTTTGACGTGTTGTTCCAGCTTCTCCAGCTTGAACAAGACCAGCCGCAGCGCCTCAAGACGCCGGGGATACTTGGGGTCCTGAATGGCCTTGATGTCCGCTTCGATTTCATTCTTGGCATCGAGTACGGCCGCGGACAACAGGCTCAAATACTCATGGGCGCCTTCCACACTGTCAAATGGAGTCTCACTTCGGTCTTTCATATCCTTCCTATTATTTCACCGAATCTTGCTGCCCTTTGGGAACGCGGCCCGCCGTCAATCCGCCTTCTATACGCTGGAGCATCCAGATGATTGCCCACAACCCGGCAAAAGAAAAAGCAAAGAACACGATCCCGCCCTGGTGATGCAGCCGCCCGGTCAGAAATGAAATGTCGACATGCGTGCCGAGCATGGTGAGAGTAAAGATCCGCAGACCGTTCTTGAGGATAGTCAGCGGAACGATGACAAGCGTCGCCAGCAATCGCGTCCAGGGAAAATTCAGGAACAGATAGACCAGGACCAACCCAGCCAGAAACAGCACCATGCTGGAGCGTATGCCGCTGCATTCCTGCGCGATCTCAATGGTAATGCTGGGGAGGGAAATCACCACGCCGTCGCGCACGAAAGGCACCCCCGCAACCGTAAAGAAGCAGTCGGTCGCATAGGCGGAGCCATACTGCAAAAAAGCAATTGTGCGGTCCAGCAGCCAGTCCGGCATCGGAGTCATGAGCAAAAGAAAGAGCAGTGGAAAAAGCGCGCGGCCAAAAGGAGCCGTGCCGTAGCAAAACAAAAACGCCGCGATGCAACAGAAGGCAAACAACAAGATCGCGAGCGAGATGTAGCTACTGTGGTCCAGGGCGGCTTGCTCCCACCAGGCCGCGCTAAACGCGGCCAACCCCAGCAGATAGAGCCACCCTCCCCAGGCGCAATAGGCAGGCATTGCGAACACTTTGTTTCGTATCAAATAGACCAGGATCACACTGATCGGGCCTACCAGAAGGATGTGGGAGTAGCGGTCCACCGAGACCGCAGACCCGAGCACCAGCCCCAGCGGGCGAAAGAAGATGCCCGCCGCAAGAAGCAGGAGAGTCAGGAAAATCGCGTGTCTGCGGTTCATTGCGGCAAAGATGGTCGTAAACCGGTCCATGATCGGAGCAGGTGCGCCGCAACCAGTGTAACGGGTCGCAAGAAGGAGGTGCGATCGGGGTATGCGAGATCTAAACCAGGCCTGTCTGGGGGGCGCAAAATGGCCCGTGGGGAGCATCTTTAATATGCTTTATTTTCAATAAGATATGGGTACATAAAAATCCTGTTCGATTCGGCCACGGAGCATCGTCCGGAATTTGTCGCGGAACCTG
The DNA here is from genome assembly GCA_964514735.1 of uncultured Acidobacteriaceae bacterium. Taxonomy (GTDB): domain Bacteria; phylum Acidobacteriota; class Terriglobia; order Terriglobales; family Acidobacteriaceae; genus CAWBXL01. The sequence goes on from CAZETZ010000007.1 coordinate 8,287, forward strand.
TACCTATGGCACCTATACGGTGTGAGGCAAATCGGGAACAATCTTCTTTGGGAAAGTCTTGATTCCAGGCTGAGGATTCCTGTGTGAAAATGTAGGTTGGACGGCGGTGACGTTTGTACGGAAGGAACTAATGCGTCGAACTCTTTCTCGCACCTCTCGTGCCTCAAAATGCCGGATTGTCACGCTGGGTCTCGCCCTGATGGGTCTCGCGCTTTTCGCGCCCTCGAGGGGAACCGGCCGGTTGTTCCTGCCCGTAGCTTCGGCCGCCACCAGCGTTCATGGGCCCTACACTACAAATTTCACGGCCACGGAGAACCCCATTTCCGAAGGCGGCAAGTGGCTGAACGGCGGAGTAGGCGCTGGGGCGTCTCTGTGGGGAGACGTGCGTACCAACGGAACCATGGCTTTTGGCGTCAATGAACCGACAACCTATGGCGATCCCACGGCGATTTTGACGGGGACATGGGGCCCGTCGCAAACGGTCACAGGAGTGATCAAGGTCAACTCCACTCCAGGCACCTGCTGTCACGAAGTCGAAGTCCGGTTGCGCACCTCCATCGCCGCAAACAGCATCACGGGATACGAGATATTGTGCCCGGTCTGGTCCTCCCCGAATTATGGGATTCAAGTTGTGCGCTGGAATGGACCGAACGCAGACTACACGTACATCACCGCGGGAGACCCCCATCAATGCGTAAACGGCGATGTGCTAAAGGCAACGGCCACCGGGACCAATCCGACAACTATCCAGGTGTACCTCAACGGAAATTTGACGCTGACGGGAGTGGACCATGGGACGGAAACCGGGCCGGGCAAGGCGGCTGGGCCGTGGACAGGCGGCACCCCCGGGGTTGGTTTCTATGACAGCGCGGACAATAATTGGAGTGTCTTTGGCTTCTCCAGCTTTACCGCGACCGATGTGTCGTCCTCACAACCGCCGGCCCCTCCCACAAATCTAATGGTTACGGTTCAGTAGGTTTCATAGAACCTTAGGTTCTGTGGGCGCTTCCGCTCAACTCTGAGCAAACTTGTGCAAGGTCCGATAGTGGCTCAGTTTGGCTTCTTTGCGATCTCTGCGGGGCAGTTCTCTGCGTTCTCTGCGGTTATTGGCTTTGAATCTTGTAGAGCTAAATCAAAGGCTCTGACCGCAAAGAGCGCAAAGGAACGACCCGCTAAGTTCGCAAAGAAAAGCTAATTGAGCCACCACTCAAGGTCCCCGGCAGTTCTTCCCGCGATTCTGCCGTGATAAGATTGGCACTATGCTGGCGTACCGATAGTGACGCAACCGGCTTGAAAATAGAAGACTTGCAGCTCGGGAGCTGTTGGCGCACCGGGCTGGCAAGGCCGGAAGTGCGAGCGCTGCTCTTGCGGCAGGTCAAAGGGAAAGCATCTTGAAGATCAGTATTTTCGGATTAGGCTATGTGGGCACCGTTTCCGCCGGATGTCTCGCGCACGAGGGACATGAAGTCATCGGCGTCGATCCCGTACAAACAAAAGTTGATTTAGTCAATCAAGGTCGAACTCCGATCATCGAGGCGGAGATCGGCGAGATCATCGCCGCGGTTTCCCAAGCCGGACGGTTGCGCGCAACCGCCAAACCCGAGGAAGCTGTCCGGGCCACCGACCTTTCCATCGTGTGCGTCGGCACTCCCAGCCAACCCAATGGCAATCTCGACCTACGCTACATTCGCCAGATTTGCGAGCAAATTGGAGCGGCGCTAAAAGACAAGCCTGCGCGGCACACGGTGGTCATCCGCAGCACCATCCTCCCGGGAACCATGCGCGGGATTGTGATCCCTATTTTGGAGGAGACGTCGGGGAAAAAAGCCGGAGTGGGATTCGGCGTCTGCAATAATCCCGAATTCCTGCGGGAAGGGACCGCAGTGAAGGACTTTAATGCTCCGCCCAAGACGGTGATCGGGGAGTTGGACAAAGCCAGCGGCGATCTGCTGGCCGGTATCTATCAGAAACTCGACGCTCCGCTCATCCGCACCGACCTGGAAACCGCGGAGATGGTCAAGTATGTGGACAACAGTTGGCACGCGGTCAAGATCGGATTCGCCAACGAGATCGGCAATCTCTGCAAATCTTTGGACATTGACGCGCACAAGGTCATGAACATTTTCTGTCAGGACAAGAAACTCAATATTTCTCCCGCCTATCTCCTGCCCGGCTTCGCATTCGGTGGTTCCTGCCTGCCCAAAGATTTACGCGCCCTATCGTACAAGGCCAAATCCCGGGACCTGGAACTGCCGATCCTGGCCTCGGTCCTGCCCAGCAATCGGCTCCAGGTCAACCGGGGATTGCAAATGATTTTGGATAAAGGGAACCGGAAGATCGGGATTCTGGGGCTGAGTTTCAAGGCGGGGACGGACGATCTGAGAGAAAGTCCGTTAATTGAAGTGGTGGAAGGTCTTCTGGGGAAGGGTTACGATCTGCGCGCTTATGACAAGAGCGTGCGCATCGCGGGCCTGGTGGGCGCGAACCGCGACTTCATTCTGAACCGCATCCCTCATATTTCCAAGCTTATGGTGGAAACGATTGACGATGTTTTGCAGCACGCCGAGACCATCGTGATTGGCAACAAAGATCCGGATTTTCAAAGCGTTCCCGGGCGGTTGCGCAAGGGACAGCAAGTGGTGGATTTTGTCCGCATGAGCGAGGGCCGTAGCAACGGCGACTACGATGGCATCTGCTGGTGAGCGGAATGGCGGCGGGTGTTGCGCCGTGACGCCATTTCGGAGTCTGGGATCACGCTGACCTCCGCGCGCTTAGTGATATACCGGCCCCGAATGATGAGAAGGTCCTTGACGGCCCGGAGAAAGTCGGAGGCGCCGAGCTTGGATCCTGCAATATCTTTCCAGCAGTAAAGCGGAAACTCGTAGAACAGACTGTGCACGTTCCGGTTCTGGGACTTATAAATTTGTAGGAACCTGGCGATTACTTCGACGTCAAAAATCCAGCGTGAGTAAAAGGGCTGCTCGAGCACCTGCGCCAGCTCGGGCGTGACGCGGAAAAGTTTGGCCCCGCATTGCGTGTCGTAAACCGGCAGTTTCAAGATGATGGATGCGCATGTCGCAAAAACTCGCCCAAGATAGTGGCGGACCGGTTGGCGCTCGATCCTTCGCCCTAAGAGTTTGACCCGCGCCCCGAAAACAATCTCTACCTCGGGGTAGTCCGAAAAGACGCTTAGTAAATCGTCAATGGCAGCAAGCGGTGTAGCCAAATCAGCGTCCCAGAAGCCGGCATAGGCCCCCCCTGGCCTGCCCAGGGCATGTCGCAACCCCACACGCACAGCTTCGGCCTTGCCTGCATTGGGCTGTTGTTCGAGGACCTCCACCTGGCCCGGCAGTTCGTTTTTCAACTCTTGCAGCAGTGATCCAGTGCGGTCCGTGCTGCCGTCGTTTACGAACACGAACGCGGTATCGGGATGGTCCTTGAGGTAGGCCCTGAACATGTCCCGGTCCAGCCGTTCCGCTTCGTTGTAGCAAGGTATGACGACAAAGCAAGCCATTGGATCGAACCTCCCCAAGATCCCCCATCTTGGCTTCTTATGCCGTTCGGTTTTGCCGCAACCCGAAGCCGCAAACCATGACTTAAGAAGGGTGCCCTACAATATATACTTTTTGGTTATAAGATAGGGCAGCAATAAGACTTCCGCCAGAGAGGGCAGAGGATCTTCACGGGAAAAAACCGATTCCACTTCCGTGCTTTTCAAAGACTTGAAATAAGTTTTGAGGTCCATGTGCCCGTGGACGAGGTCCGAGGCCGCAGTCGGCAGATCGGTAATCAGCCGCAGCCACCCTACGCCCGAACGGCCTCGACAAGGGGCCGTAGTCTCCCCCATCTGATCGGCAAACAACATATATGGAAAATCCACGCCTGCCGGTCCTCCAATGCTGTGAAAACCCCAGGTCCGGGCATTCACATCCAGCAGTTTGAACTTCCCGTCCCGCGGGTCCTGCTTGAACTCAACTTCAACCAGTCCGTAGTAGCCGATGGCTTTGAGAAAACGCTCGGACAGTTCCGCGATTTCTGGCGATTCGATGCTTTCGACATAGGTCGCAGCCCGGCCAAATTCGCGCGGGTGCTGGCGTATCCGCCGCGCAATCAGACTACTGTGTGTTTTGCCGTCGCGGAAAAATGCGCAATAGGAATACTGTTGCCGTCCATCTCCCGGAATGATTTCCTGGAGCAGGATCTCCTCTACCCTGATCTGCGCGGCCGCCCGGCGAAACAAGTCGTCGAGCTGCTCCGGGGTCTCGGCGCGCCACGCCTTGGATCCGGTCGCGTAAAAGAAGTTCTCTTTGACCGCCGGTTTGATCGCCAAAGGTAAACGGCCATACAATTCCTCAAGGTCTTTCACGCTTCTTGGGTTCCACGTGCCCGGGACCGGAATCCCTAGCTGTGCGGCGAGGTCGTAGGTATTTTTCTTGTCCCATGCCCACTTGACGCTCTCCCATTCAGGGGTCGGAACCCGGAAAAACTCCGCCAGCCGCGAACGATAGCGGGAAAATGCGGCCACCGTCTCATCCCGGGTCGGGAACAAGACCCAATCCTTCAACCCGTAGCGCTGGCCCACTTCGAGGATGCTATCCACCGTTGCTTGTTCGCTGCGCAGGTCCTTGATGCGCACCGTTCGGTCCACGTAGCGCGAGAACTGCGAAACCGAGTACTGGTCATCCACCATGAGGACGGGAATGCCTTTTCTTCCTAAGCTGCGGGCAATTCCCAGGCCTGGGTGCTCGCCTCCCACAATGACTGCGCCTACAGCTTTCTGACCGGCTTTTACTGCCTTGATCGGCTTTTCTGCAACCATGGTCGCTGTCATTTTAGTTTTCCCGCGTTGCGCGCGATATACGAAGCCAGCTCTCGCGACGCAAACTCCGTTCCGCACACGAAATAGAGGAGCGGTCCAAAACTTCGGGCAGCAGTCGCCCCGATAAAGTGCAGTCCGGGGACCGAACTGCGGAAACCGCTCTTCAGCCGCGGATACCCCCCGAATTGCCGCACCTCGTGCAAAAGCTGGGGAGGGAGAAAGTCGTAGCGTGAAATGTCCACGTCGTATCCCGTACCGAGTATGACGTGGTCCACCAGGCGCTCGCTGCCGTCATCGATGGTCAGCTTAAGCCCGCCCTCCGTCACCGTCGCTTTTGACACCTCACGACCGGTGCTGGTTTTCACGGACTTCAACCGCGCCGGCAACCATTGCGAGCCGCCCGGCTTCACCGCTCTCTTACGGATTTTGTCGCGCAACTTCAGCGGAATATACGACACCAGATTGGGGTAAGCCACCAACCGGCTGATGCCAACCGGACCGATGTCATGGGGAGAATAAAGGATGCGCGAGAGGAGTCCCATCTGGTGCAGCCATTTATGCATGCCGATCCAGCGCAATCCGGAATTCCTGATAATTAATTCGACATCCCCACCGGCCTCATGCGCCAGCGCGGCGGTCTCCAAAGCGCTCTGGCCGGCCCCGATCACGGCTACTCTCTTTCCCTTAAACCGGCGCACGTCCCGGCCTTCGTAGCAGTGGGAAACGTATTGGGAAGACAGCTCCTGGAAAACTGGCGGCCTCTTCTTGAACGGACCAATCCCCGCCGCCACCACCACGCGGCCGGACTGAATCACCGTTCCGTCTGTCAACGTCAAGCGGAAGCCTTGCGGGTCGCGGTCCACCCGCGCCACAGTCCGCTGGTCCAGGTCCGACCCCAACTGGTGCCGAAACCAGCGTCCGTACTCCACAAAGGTATCCAGCGGAAGCGGGGCGGACGGTCCAATCTTGACCGCCGCCTCGTATGCCTCGAGTCCAAACGCCCGCACTGGGTCCGAGATGTTGGACGCCACCCGCGGAGAACGCAGTAACATTCCCTCAGGCATTTTCTTCGCCCAGAATTCCATGGGCTCCCCAAAAATGCGCACGCGGATTCCTTCCGCCTTCAAATGGGCGGCTGCGGAGAGCCCGTATGGCCCGGCGCCGATCACGGCCACTTCACACCGTGTCTGTTCCCTCCCATCTATTTTTGCGTTTCCCCTTACCCCCACACTGCCAAGTTCTGTCCCCGAATTCACAATGTCCTCCCCCTCTCACGGACTTTGACAACCCTATTTCAGCAACCCGGACTACTCTCAAGACGCAACCCTTTCCGTTTCCAACGAAAACTTGAGCCGGCCGTCTTCCGCACTCGCATAGGCGATGCGAGCGCGTTCCTTCCCCTCGCCTTCGATCCGCCAGCCCTCCGCTGTCTCAACCAGGTCCATGGCGGCCCTCTGCCTCCACCACCGGTTCACTTCTCCCGGAGTCGTGATCCATAAACCTTTCTCGTCTCGGAGGCGCGCCAGATGTCCCAGCAGGGCCTCGTAAGTCCCCCGTTCCCGGCCCGAGATGATGTAATCAGGATGGACGATGGCGCTGATCAGGCCGTGCTTTTCCATAATCAGCTCGGCCTGCCGTTTCCAGAGATCGATCGAATAGTCCTTCAAAATGTGAAACAAGGAGTAGTCCTGGGTGGTGGTGACGGGAATCTCCAGCAGCTTGCCGATGAAATACGGCATGACCGTGCAGCAACCGCCGCGCTGCGGGTCCAAGTGCGCGACGTTGGGTACGGACATTTCATAGGAAAAATCAAGTCGATCAAACCACTCTTCCCGGCGATAAAGGATCGCGGCGCGAAACCCCTCCGCTCCCCACTGGCGGCCATAGTCATTGATCTTGGCGACTCGGGTCAAAAATTGCTGGCGAGTCCGGTATAACCGCCCGTCATGGTTCAGGTCCTGGACCGCGACCTCAAAACCGCGTTGGGTAATGGACCGCAGATATTCAGGCGTAACTTCATAACGCTCTTCGGGCACAACCTGGAATGCGGCCTTGATTCCGAAGCGGTCGTCGATATCCATCAGCGTCCCGCAGAAGTCTCTTCCCGCGGTGGTTTCCACATCGTGGGTCATGATCGCGCCGCTCGGAGCGCCGTTCGGCCAGAACCAAATGAAGGGAATGCTCTCAAGGTTTTGCGCCTTCATCGATAACTGGAGCAGTCGCCCGCAAAGCTCGTCCACGGTACAATCGACCGGCCAGCGCGGAAATGGGATTTTATTCCAGCCGTTGAGCCGTATGCGCTGGAGGTGCTTTCGCACCGCCACCGGCAACAACGGACGCACGAAGTAGTACAAACGGTTGACCGGCGATTCCAGCGCCGAACTGGACTCCAGTCCTGGCCGCGCATAAGACTCACGCCGCAGATTGTCCAGGATTTGCTGAACATCGAATGACAGGCCGACCTCTCCGCCGGCAACGGTGGTTTCGCCATACGCGTCGGAGAGCGGCCCTAGCGGGGAACGGGCCGGGTTCTTTCCGCTGGTTTGGCCGTAGCAGACCAAGTTTTCCCCAAACCGAAAATACCCAGCTTCGCCGGCTGGGGCGCCTTTGACTGCAATCTTGATGTACTCTTCCGGACACCTGTAATACTGGGTGAGAGCGTTGTTCATTTGAGCCCGTCTTGGGGGAAAAACAAGCGCCGCCATCCATCATGGGCTGGGGACGCCACCGCGCGGGGTACCGCTGGACATGCCATTCCGTACTTCGGCCCCGGCGTATTTCCAACTACATTCCGTGCGCCACTAAAATCCGCGAATTGCCTGCACAAACTACCGGAAATTTATTGACCACAAACCGGTAAATCGACGCGCCGCGCTTCCTGCCCCCTAGCTGGACGCCGAAAACCGGGTGAATCCGAAGTCGCTATTCACGCCGGCCCCTCCCGAGAGAAAGAATCCCATCCCTGGGCTACCGCTGGTAAACGTGCTATCGGTCCCCTGAAGCACTTGCGCACCGTTGATATACACGGTAATGGTGCTGCCGGCAATCGTCGCCTTGACTACATCGCCGTTTGCGACTCCGTACTGGGGCCCTTGGATCGTGGCTACATAGGTAAAGTCTCCCAAAGGCCCATTCCAGCGGACGATCTGTGCGTAAGCGTTCGCGGTCTTGGAGCAGCGGAAGTTGATCTCGTATCCGGTTGCGGAGTGCGCGGACAGGGAACTCCGCAGACGCAGCTCCACTTCTTCAAAAATGCTGTCGTTTTGATTCACGCTATGGACGGTGGCTTGCGCGCTCTGATCGGGGCCCCAGGTCCCGGTCAACAAGGCGGTGGAGTCATCATAGCCACCGTTCCCTGACTCAGCGCCAAAAGCCAGGCCAGGAGTTGTATGAACGTCAGACCAGTCAATGCCGGACGCTTTGCCATTGATCCAGCGGGCGCCTTCCGAGATCGGGGCTTCGGTCAGGGGAAACGCGGTGCTATATGTCCCAGGGGTTGCAGACGTTCCTTGATTATTTCGCGTTCCGGTGGAAGTGCAGGCGATCAGCACAATATTTACCCCGCGGATTGCGAGGCAGCCGGCAATCGACACGAGGACAATCGTTAACGCAAACCTGCGTTTGGAACGGGTGAGCTGATCGAACGTCATGGTCCGTTTTTCTGCTTCAGATCTCTACAACTTTGCTATATACCTGCCCGAGGTCCACGCTCTTTTTGCGCATACGCGCGCCGGCCCTCTAGCTGGACGCCAATAATTGCTCTTCGACTTGCGAACGGCCTGTCAGTCCCCGGACAAGTTCAACGTAGAACGGTTTCTGTCCCATCACATACAAGAGCATTCCAAGATAGAAACAAGCCACCAAGGCAATACTCAATGCGACTCTGGGCAAGGCAGGCAGGAGTGGAGCGTAAAGCAAGTGCAGTCCCCACGCAAGGGCGGCAGCCACGGTTCCGGAAAGCAAGGGCCGGCTCACAACCTGAAGAATGTCCCGGAACGAAACCACGGTACCATGGGTGGCCCAAGCCATCAGGGGAAGCACGGCCAGCACCATCACGGTTGAATAGGCCAACGCGACCCCAGTCGGGCCGTAGCGCAAGCCTATCAAATAGCCCGTAATCATGACGGGCCCGAGGACCAAGGCAATCTTCAATCCCCTTCCGACCAATCCGAGCGAGGAGAGCAGCCATCCTAGGGGATTGAGGATCGCAAAAGCCAAAGTGGTCGGGGCCAGCAAACGAAAGATAACCCCCGCGCGGCTCCACTTCGGCCCCAGGAAAACCAAAATTATGTCATTGCCAAAAAGAGCGCTGGTAAATGTGATCGGTACCGTCAGAGACAAAACCAGTGAGTAGCCCTTCAGAAAGTAGCTACGAAAGCGGCCCGGTTCCCCTTGCAGTCTGGACAACGCCGCAAAAGCCACGCCGCCGGCGGCCGAATTCAGATTGTCGGTGGGAATGTTCACCAACTGGTAGCCCCTTCCGTAGATTCCCAGGGCATCGACGCCCCAATAGCGCCCCAGCAGTACCTTCTCAAAGTTACTGGCGATATACAGGACCAACCCGTTCAGGGTCACCGTGCCCCCAAAACGCATCAGCGAACGGAGTCCGACCTGCTTGTGCGGCCTTCCCGGGACCCAACGGGTTGCGGTCCACGCGCAAGCGGTGTAGACCAACGGGGCCGAGGTCGCGGTAGCGACCAGAGACCAGTAGCCAAACCCATGCATGGCCATGGCAATTCCAAGCGAAGTGCTCGCCAGCAAGGAAATAATATCGATGGCCGATAAAGTGGTGAAGCGCATTTGGCGCTCGAGCAGGGACGAATGCTGCACGCCGGCGGCGTTGAACAGAAACGCGGTTGCCAGCACCGCCGTTACCCCCAGTAGACGGTGATCGTGATAGAAGGCCACGACAAATGGCGCCATCGCCAGGGACAATAGACCTAGGACTGTGCCCACCATTACGTTGATCCAGAAAAGTGTCGAGGCCTGTTCTTCGGTGATGGTTTGGCGTTGCACCGCCGCTGCCGACAACCCAAAATCCCTGAACACGTTGAAAACGCCGATCACCGCGGTCACCATTCCCACCAGCCCGAAGTCCTTGGGATCCAGCAATCGGGCCATGATCATCAGCGATCCGGTGCGGACCGAAAAGATGGTGACCTGGGCGCAGATTTTCGCAAAACCACCGCGAATCGCTTTTTGTTTCAAGTCCTTCATTGCGTGTCTATAGCGCTGGGGCTGATGTCAGCCTTAAACCAGTTCCGTAATTCTTTTTGCTCTCGATTTCACAGGACGAGCTTGCGGCAATAAAAGGCCTCGGCGTAACCACTGGGAGCATTGCATTCCATTCCGCGCAGGCGCATGAGCGAGAGAAAGGTGCTTTCTTCAAACCAATGCTTCGATCGCTGGGACTGAAAAGCATCCAGGAGGTTGCGGACTTTCTTTTGGCAGATTTCGGACTGCAGCGGCACGAACACGCTGGGTTGTCCTAAATCGCCGTCGTATTTGGGGATCTCGTACTCCAGCACCAGGTGGTTGCGAAAAGTGTTCCAGGTCAATTCAGAGATGAGCCGATGGTCCTGGTGCGCATCGTGGCGGTAATGGGTAAAGATCAGGTCTGGTGACACGACCTTCAGGCCTTCAAAAATCGCTTTCACCTCCGCGCCCACAAACGGCATGAACCCATCGCGGAATTGATGCAAATGCGGACCGCGCAGGCGCGGGCCGGCAAACAAGCCAGCCGCATGCCGGGCTTCCGCTTCACGCGGCCCTACGGCGTTGAAAACAACCCAATGAAACTCGCAATTTGGATATTGCTCCGCCAGACGCAGGACGGCGCCGCCGCAACCAATCTCAATGTCGTCGGAATGACAGCCCAGACACAGAATTTTCAGGGCCTGCTGGGTGCCGCCCTCGAGGTTAAACTGGATCATGCGTTTTTCGTTGTCTTTCAGAGCGTTGGAGGACCAGCGGCCTACTTTGCCAGCAATTGTTCGGACAACGCGCTCTCGGCTGCGCGTTCCCCGCTGATAAAGCTTTCGTCGGTCCACATATATCCCCAGTCGCCGTAGCGCCCGCAATAGGCGATACCGATGTCGTCAAGGTATCCGTGGACGGTCTGGAGGGCGTCTTTGCGCTCCAAATCGAAAATCACGTTGGCATACGGCAACAGCATGGCCTTCTGGGACAGGACCTTATCGTCTTCGCGGACCAGGCCGACTTTGCGCAGATCGCGGAGGACGGGCCCGATGTAATCTTCCGGCGAACCGGTAAAGGGCTTGTACTTCTTCGAGAAATACACTTCCGCCTGGATGCTGCCGCCCCCCTCCGGCGCGTTCTTGGAGGAAAGCATGTGCGGGAAGCCGAGTCGCGTGAAGCAGATGTCCTCATCGTAAAAGTAGGTCATGTGCGCTTTGGAGATGTCCGCGCGGTTGATGCCCACATTGACCAGGACGCAGGTCGAGCACGCCAGCCGCTGCGAAGCTTCCACTACATCCTTGGGTGCTCCCACAATCATGGGAAGCAAGTCCGGCAAAGCCACGGAAGACACCAGCCCATCGTATTGGGTGACATGGCCGTTCTCGAAGGTCAATTCGCGGGTCTTCGGATCCACCGAAACCAGTTTGTGCCCCAGCTTCACATTTCCCATGGGCAAGAATTTGTTCAGGTAGTTCACAAATCCAGCCGCGCTGGGATAGCGGAAATGAGTGATGTAGTGGACGTGCGCGGCGGACGGTGACAACATGCCGCGCAGCACTTCATCCAGGTTCGGGCGATAGATTCTAGGCCCCAGCCAGTCGGTGCTCATGTTTTCGGCCGGAGTCGTGTGATATTTGCGGGTGTACTGCATGGGGAACGTCTCGGCGAAGGTCTTGCCGAAGCTGGCATAGAGCCAGTCCGCATAGTTGTCGATCTTGCGTTCCGGCGCCGAACGCTCCTCCACGAAGTCAGTGACAATTTTAATCACCGTTTCATCCGGCAGACCGTGCAGGTGCAGTTGCACCGGATGCAGCGGCCAGTGCCCCTTCCAATAGTTATTCAGGTGGATCTGAATGGTTTCGTATTGCCCGCCAACGCTCTCGGCAAACAGCTCCTGGATGCGCGGGTCCTTGGTAAAGGAAATGTGCGGCCCGACGTCAAAGGTAAACCCGGTTTCATAGTGAAGTGACGTGGTATGGCCGCCGTAATACGAGTTCTTGTCGTACATCACCGGAGTAATCCCTTCACGGTGCAGGCGATGGGCGGCGCCGAACCCGGCCATTCCACTTCCTAACACGACGATGTTTGGCGATGACATTGAAGCTCCTCCCTAATTTCTGGCGTGAATCACGGTCGCGGGGTCGCCGCCCGACGGGTCGGTTTCTGCTCGGCGACACGCGCTTCATAGCGCTCGATTTGCGATTGTGTAATGCGCCGGAGATCGCCTCCAGATTGATACGCGCGATACCACTCGGCAATCCATTCGAGCGCCTGTTTCAGGGGGAGCGCCGGATGCCAATCCAGATAGATTCCAGACTTGGAAGCATCCAGCTTTAAAAAGTGAGCTTCATGGGGATGACTCGCGGAATCCTGCCGCCAGGAAGCGCCGCTGCCCCACAGCCGTACGAATTCGTCCGCGATCCAGCAGACCGGTTTGGCGTCACTATCCACCGGGCCGAAGTTCCAGCCGGAAGCAAACTGGGTGGGATTCTCCGCCAGCCGTTCGGCCAGCAGCAAGTACCCGCGCAGAGGCTCCAGCGCCAGTTGCCAGGGGCGAATGGCGTAAGGACTGCGGATCAGACACGGCTCGCCTTGCAGGAAGGAACGGACCAGGTCCGGGACAAGCTGGTTCGCCGTCCAATCCCCGCCGCCAATGGCGTTACCGGCGCGCGCGCTGCCGAGGGCCACGCCGTGGCGATCGAAAACCTCGGGATGGAAATAAGAATCGCGGAAAGAGGACGTGACTAATTCCGCGCAACCTTTCGAGTTCGCATACGGATCGTGTCCACCCATGGGCTCGATTTCGCGATAGCCCCAGGGCCACTCGCGGTTCTCGTAGCATTTATCGCTGGTGACGTTGACGATGACGCAGCGGTGTTTTAACTGGCGTATGGCCTCGAACAGGTTCACCGTCCCCATGACATTGGACGAATAGGTCTCAATGGGATCGTCATAGCCGCGGCGCACCACCGATTGCGCCGCCAGGTGAAGAACAACTTCAGGGCGGCACGCGCCGATCACGGCCTTCATCTTCGCATAGTCGCGGATGTCGCCGGTGAGGGAATGAATTAGTTCCCCAACCTTCGCCTGCGCAAACAAGCTCGGCTGGGTAGGAGGCTCCAGCGCGTAGCCGGTGACGTCAGCGCCCAGGGAATGAAGCCAAAGGGACAGCCAACTGCCCTTGAAACCGGTGTGCCCCGTGAGGAACACGCGGCGGCCCTTCCAGAAGGAGCGGTTCAGCGTCACCTAGCGGGCCTCTTCTACCGGCTGCAATTTTTGCGCGTCGCTTGCCTGCGGCCAGCGCTCGTTCTGTTCCTGCCAGAGCTTTTCCACCAATCCAGCCGTGGGGCGGTCCACATCGTCGAATGAGACCACGCTGTCTTTTCTAACGTCGCGGCGCATCACGCAGCCTTCGGAAAGACCGATCGGTAACGCGGAAACCGCGCGGGCGGCGCCAGCTCCATCGATCAAACCGTAAGTACAGAAGCCGCCAATGCCATCAAGCCGCTCTCCCGCTTTCAGATCGCGCTTGGCGACGCTGACCACTTCGCTGACCGGGCCGGCAATTGGCGTGACCGTGGGGTCGCGATGCGCCACCGCGCGTCCGATGGTGGCTCCGATCTGCAAGTGCGGCAGGTGGAACGGCGTATAGAACACATAGAAAGGTCCATCCCCGATCTTGTAATAAGCCAACTGGGCTTTCTTCAGCGGATGGTCTTCATACACGATGACAAACGCGCCGGTATGCGGCGCCGCGCCAAGCGCGTAGTCCACCAGGCCGGTCTTCAACATCTGCTCCGGCGGCAGTAGGTTTCCGATTTCCCTTACATATCCGCATTTAGGGCCGTACATGCCGCGACGGCCCACCTGAAATCCGGTCGCATTCGAAAGAACGGTAGCCTCCATCGACAGCTTGGTGGCATCGGCAAACGAAGTGACCTTTCTCGCGTCCTGATTGTTCTTTTCCGCGAAAGCCTTCTGCGTGTCCGGATTTCGATAATAATCCACCATGCCTTTGATATTGCCGGCGGCCACGGTACGAAGTCCCAGCGTTTGCAGATAGCGGACCAAAGTCATGGCGACACCGGGCTCGTCACCATCGGTGTGCGTAATCACAACTCCGGCTTTGGCAGCTCTTTCCTTGAGGACGGGGCCGATCAGCGAATCCAGTTCCGCATTGGCCAGCACCACATGTTTGCCGTGATCGATGGCATCCAGCACCACGCGCGCGGCGGACTCGGTGGTGCCGGTGACTTCCAGCACAATGTCAATGGCCCCGCACCGGGTCAACACCAGCGGGTCTGCGGTCAACACCGGCAAACCGCGCTGGATCGCTTCCTCCGCTTCATGCGCCGATTCGGCCCGCACCCAGCGGGAAAAACCAGCTTCGCGGAATGCGCGCTCTCCGGTGGCCACCGTCCGGTTGGACAAGCCAACCAGGCGCATCCCCGGAACCGGCGTTCCCAGTTGCAAGGCGACCGCTCGTCCGGTCGCCCCCGCTCCGATTAAGGCGACGCGAATCGGATTCCCCGCGATCTCCCGCTCCTGCAGGGAGCTATAAACACTCGTGTTCATCCCTCGCTCCTGAATACGTTCCCTCTTCCATTCGCCACCGAAGGCCCTTCCCATCTATTTGCCGGCCGCGCTGGTGTGACGGCCGTTTCCATTGGTCTTCCAGACCTCCCACGGCGCCGAACCGGCGGAGTACAAACTCTCCAAATGGGCCCGGTCCTTGAAGGTATCCATGCTTTCCCAGAAACCATCGTATTGATAGCCAATCAGCTGCTTTTCCTTCACCAACCGGTCGAACGGTTCGCTGACCAGTTCTTCTTTGTCGTGGATGTAATCGAAAATTTCATGCTTGAAGACAAAGAAGCCTCCATTGATGCGCAGGTTGCCGTCGCTGATGGCATTGATTCCGGAAACCAGGCTCCCCAGTCCTTCCTCCACGGAAACCGTGTGGTAGCTGAGGTTGGGCTTTACGCACAGGAAGCTGGCGACCTTGTTCTGTTGGCGGAAATGCTGGATCTGCTGTGGCAACGGCAAATCCGTGAGACCGTCGCTGTAGTTCGCCAGAAATTCTTCTTCGCCCTCTAGATGCTGCTGCACGGCCTTCAGGCGCGTCCCGATATTGGAATTGATCCCGGTGTCGGCAAAGGTGATGCGCCAGTCGTCGATGTCGCTGTTGAACAATTTCAGGTTCTTGCCCCCGCCGGTCAATACAAAGTCGTTCGACAGACACTCGTTGTAATTCAGGAAATAATTTTTGATGGCATCGGCGCGATAGCCAAGACACAGGATGAAATCCTTGTGGCCGAAATGCGCGTAGTACTTCATCACGTGCCAAAGCACAGGCCGGTAGCCAATCTGCACCATGGGCTTAGGAATGTCTTCCGTGTCCCGAATGCGCAGCCCCAATCCTCCGCAGAATAGAACGACTTTCACGAATCCCCCTGATCGCTTGCTGGAATCGCAGCCCCTTGCGATGCGCGACGGAAGCTACTTGTGCCCGTTCAATACTTCATTACGGCTTGCCAGCATCCGGCTGGATGCCGCCACCCCATGTGCTTTACGGCGTTCCTTCAGCATCGGCCCGAGCAGCCGTTCCGCCGTGCGCTTGGGGTTCAACAACAGATCCAGTCCGGCCAAAACCACCGCTCGCCACAACCGGACCTTGGAGACCGGGCAACCGCACTCTTCCAGCCTGCGCGTGTGATACTGCCAAAACGCTTGCCCGCGGGCTTCGAAGAAGCTCTCCCCCAGAAACTTATAGTAGGCCCCTAATATGTACTCTCTTGCTCCCTGCATCTCTTCCGGCGTCAGGTACCACGGGCCGTACTCCCCGAGGTCCGCAAGCCAAGACGCTTTATAAGCGTCCAGCGTGCGACGCTCCTCGCTGATTTGTTTCTTGTGCACTCTCTCGTAGGACAGCACCTGGTGCACGAATCCCAGGTCGCTATCCTGGAGAGACTGGAAACAGGCGCTCGTGTCCGCCTCCGCGGTCGAGTTCGGATAAAAACACTCTTGTCGCCTGACTAGGTCCGCCCGATAGAGAATCGAAGTGGGAGTTCCAAAGACATAGGGGCCGCCCAGCAGGCGCAAGCGACAAGCCTCCCGGCCCGGTACCACCGTCATGGCGTACGGGATTTCAGCCCATTTAACGTGCCAATCCTCCCATCTCGAGCCGAAACCACTCAGCTGATAGGAGCTTACGATCCCGACCGACGGGTTCGACTCGGCCACTTCCACCATCTTGGTTAAGCATTCCGGATAAATCCAATCGTCCCCTGACACAACCTTGCAATACTTGCTCTGGGGAGAGATCAGACGAAACGCGCGATTATGATTCGCGATGATGGGCAGCAACGTGTCGTTGCTATGGACCTGAATACGGTTGTCTTTCCCCGCGTATTCCTCGGCAATTTGCAGGGTCTCATCCGTACTGTGGTTATTGACGAGGATGTATTCCCAATTGGAATAGGTCTGAGCCAAGACACTCTCAATGCACTCCCGCAAGTAGGGAGCGCCGTTGTAGACCGGCGTCACTACGCTGACCAGAGGCTCTTTAGGGTTTTCCACTTTCGCACTCTCCCGTGGATATAAAGTTCTTTCTACAGCGGGGGAGGGGGAGGCTTTGTATCTTAACCTTATTCCTGAAGCTGAAGAAGCTTCCTAGCGACTGGCCAATGGCCAGTTTTGGTCCTGTTCTGAGACCGCCGTGGCCGCCAGCGGCCAGCGAATACCGAACGCCGGATCATCGAATCGCGCCCCAGCCACCGCAGCCGGGGTGTAAAACGCTGACGTCATATAATACATCTCCGTGCCATCCTCCAGCGTCTGATATCCGTGAGCGCAACCCTCGGGCACATATAGCATGCGTCCGTTCTCCGCGCTCAGTTCTGCTCCGTACCACTTGCCGCACGATGGGGACCCCGGCCTGAGGTCCAGCACCACGTCAAAAATCGTCCCCCGGGTGCAGCGGACCAGCTTGGCTTCCGGGGCCAGATCGGTCTGAAAGTGCATGCCCCGTACGGTACCCTTCTGTACGCTCAACCCCATATTCGCCTGCACCGGCACGAAGTCGATGCCATGCTCGGCAAATTCCCGCCTGCACCAGGCCCGCATGAATCTTCCGCGCCCATCGACATGCGGGCTGGGGTGGATCACCTTGGCCCCGGCGACGTCGGTGTCAAAGAATTGCATTCAATGGCTCTCGCCTCGCTGCCCACCCTGGAGCGGCTGGGGCTTATTTCGCCACCGGCTCCGGATTCGAGTTCTTCTCTGCCAACCCCACGACATTGGTTGCCAAAACTACTTCGCCCGCGCTGGAGGTATCGTTGACCCGCTCCAGCCAAATCTCCCGCCAGTACGGATACATGCTCTTCGGGCAAAGCATCCGGCAGGGACTGTAACGCGCCTGGCAGACTACCGTGTCCAGAATGATACACGGGTTCTTCATCTCCACCATTTTCGAGGTCTTTTCATCAATCAGGCGGAAGACCCGCTTCGCAACCCGATAAGTCCCTCCGCAGTACGGCACCAATTCCGCGTCCCAATACATTCCACGATTGCGGTTGCTACTGTCCACCGTTTTCAAAATTTCTTCGTGCGATTTCACCCGTACCAGCTCCCCTGGTTGCAGATTCAAGCTTCCCGAGGGTGTCGGACTGCCGGCGGGGATCCTGCCTGGTGTCCGGGGAAACAGCGTGCCTCCCCAAAGGCGATGAAACCGGTCATAAAACCAGCGCATGACCGGCCCCAGTCCGATCCCTGCCTGGCTGAGATGGTAATAGATCGAGTAAACTAAACCGCCGAAAATCCGCTTCAGCCCGACGTTTCCCGAGCGATAATCCTCGATATATTGACGGACGTCCCACCAGGCGAGCGGGGTTGTCGCATGCGGGATTTGCGTAGCCTGGCAGAGATACGTGGGCGGCCCGCCGTTCGGATCGGACACCAGGGTGTGATTCCACAACACGGACTCATCCTGGCCGCCAGCCGTCATCGTATTCCCGCGAGAGAGTTCTTCCGCCGGCAACGTAGCAACTTTCACCGGAGGCCCACTCAGCGGCTTCAGCCACGCGTTCTTCCAGTAGAGTAGGCAGCCCGCCTGACAGCCTCCGTGGGCTTCCCCGTCACAACGCGTTTCCAGATGGACTGTATCCTTGAGATTGCGCGTGTGGTACGGGTAATTCGTCGAGTAGTCGCAGGTCTTGTGGGCACGCTTGTAGACCTGGAAGGTTTGCCCGCAATAGCGCAACATCTCCGGCATGAACGGCATGCCGTCGAGATGCCCCTGGCCGTCGAGGGTCCGCAGGATTTCCTCCTTACTTCGGACCTCGACCCAGTCCCCTGCCTGCAATTTTCCCCCCGGATGCATGCTTAGGACCCACACTCCATTGTGACGCTGGAAAGACATTCGTAACAGCGTCGTGTGACTATTCTCACCTCAAACCCAGCCCGGTCGCAATCGCCCGTCGGTAACCGGGACCAGGTTACCAACCAGACCACTTCCAGGTTTATCCTATATGCCGGTACAAGACCCGGCCGGCGGCGCAAAACGCCCGGTCCGGCAACAGTGAAACCAATCGCCCAGTTTCCGGGCCCCACTCGTTGGACATTGGCTTCTTGCTCCCGGGAAAGCGGTAGTACGTCAGGATGCGCTTCCGGGTGTCGAACTTGTCCTTGAACCTTACCAGGCCCAGGCTCTCGAAGTCCGAGCGGCCAAAATCAACTGTTTCCGCACTCCCCGCCTTGCTTTCCTCGATGAGTCTCCAGAACAGAAAGGGTACTCCGCCCAGCTTGTGAAATCGCTCATCCGAACAACCATACTTGTAGACTATGGTGCGCCGGTGCCTCAGGGTGAGGATGGCCGCGATGGGTGTGCCGTTTTTTCGCGCCAGCCGGACCTCCAGCGCGTCCCCCATGCACTCCGCCAAGTTGCGAAACCAATTACGAGGCTGGGGCAGGATGCGTAGCCGTCTCCGGGTAAGCAATAACAACTGGTAAAACGCCTCCAACAATTCCTCCGAATGGCCGGCCTCATACGCCACTCCTTCCCTTTCGGCGCGGCGGATTTTCCTCTGGATGGAGTCGCGATGCATCCGGCGAAAGACATGGTCCAGGCTGGGCCGCAGATCGAGTTCGTGGAAATAGTAGGAGCGGCTTGGTTGCAGGCCCGAGGTCTCCTCCGGAAGCGGCATCAGAGGCCGAAGCTCCACGTACTTCCACTGTTGACGCTCCCGCTCGGCCTGCAGCCATGCTGAGAATCTGGCGCGGTCCGCCGCGCCGTCAACCAGCGGTTCACAGTGGTCGGCAAACGGCAACGACACGGCACGGGTCCCGGTAATCCAACTGGAGATCCGGCAGAACACGATGCCGTCATTCATCTCTTCGCCCGGGGCCGCGCTGGTCAGCGCGAAGGGCTGGTATCCATAGGTCCGTTGCAATGCCTGGAGCCAACCGCGTTGGTGAAAGGGCGAGGCCTTCGGGTGCCGGGCCACCAGTTCGTCCCAACGCCGGTCCACCAGTGGATCCACAACGTGGACGTTCGCCGCTTCTGCGGTCCTGGCTGCCTGGCTGCCGCTGACGGCAAACCCGCCAATTGGGTTGAATACCAAGGGACTCATGAAATTCGAATCGACACCGCGTCCTGGGCAGGAGCGATTGTCCCCGGATTCGCTTTCCGCAAGGTACTCACAGTCACTGCGACCAGTTCCTTGGCAGAGCGCGCGACCGGCACATCCTGCATCCACTGCGACGAATCCGAGCACGCCGTGAGTCCCGGGCCAAACAGCACCGGATGGCATCCAGCCGCCCGTGCCGCTTTGACATCGGCATCGGAGTCGCCAATAAAAACCGAGCGGGTCAAATCAATGGCAAAGTCAGCCGCGGCCTGCCTCAGCAATTCCGGCCTCGGCTTTCGGCAGGCACACTTCTCGTCCGGCCGATGCGGACAGAAGTAGGCTGCGGTCAGCAACGTGCCGTCCCCTTCCATGGTCTTCCACATGCGCTGGCTAATCGCCTCAAGCTGCTCGGCCGTGAGCAAGCCTCGGCCTACCGCGGACTGGTTCGAAATCAGAATCATTGGCAACCCTAAAGTCGCCAGTTCCCGCAGCGCCTCGCGGATTCCATCCACGAACACAAACTGGGACCAATCCAGCACGTAATCATCCACCCTTCGGCAATTGACGACGCCGTCGCGATCAATAAAGATCGCCGGACCGCTTGCGCTCTCTTCCTTGGACCAGATCATTCGCATGGTTTGAAATCGTATGGAGGGGTTGCCCAACCGGCAGCTAACCCCGTCTAGGGCTCGTTTGCGACTGCGGTTCTGCCAGAAAGCGCGCCGTTGTTTGGCCCCGTTTCCGGACCCAGAACCGATGCTCTATTCCGTTTTGTAAACCAATTGCTCTCCAGACACCACGCACAGAAGGCCGATCCCAGGAGGGTTCCGAGCGTGTTGGTAATCAGATCGGTCATGCCTGAGTCTCGCGTGGGCAGATAGGATTGGAGGACTTCGATGGTCAGGCTGATCGCAAACCCGAAGCCGAGGGTCAGCCAAGCCGCCCGTTCGATCTTTAGAATCACGCCAAAATATGCGCGGAAGCACAGACCCAGGGGAATGAACCCGGCCACGTTGATCGCGACATCCTTCCAATAACGCCATGCCGGGCTGAATTCGTCCCAAGGTCTTTCCAGAAATTTCTGCTGGAACATCCGGTAGCGGCCCGGAATCATCAGGTTGGTGGCCGGGTTCGCCTGGTTGCGGACCACGCCTCCCTCACCCTCGTCGAAAAGATAGCGGGCCACAACATCCGCGTCCTTGGCCGGATTCGGCCGGCCAGTCTGCGTCCACTCCGCGAACTCCCGGGACACTTCGGTGTCGTTAAGTTCACGATCGTAGACCGCGAGTCCTTTCACCGTTCCCGGCCAGTTGAATGGGGTGGTTGGCGCGTCGCCAACCACCAGCTCGCCCTGCAGGTCCACGCCGGAAAAGGCAAAGTATGGAACCCGCTTGAGCAGCTTGCCGTCGACATACGCTGACGTGCCGGCCGCCCCGGAACCTAACGTGACGAACACCGGCCTGCTTCCGCTAAAAACATGGTCGACGAAAATTTCGGACTGGCGGGCCGGGCGATCGTGACTCATGCGCCCGACGGCCAGGCCGCCGTGGAATTGACGCAATAGAAACGGCGCCATCCCGCCTGCCGGATCGTAGAAGGCGAGGACCGTCCCCTGGGTATCGGTCCGGGCTGGCTGCAACCAGAGCTCGATGGTGCAGGAGTTCCCGGACTGCGGGCCGGTCACGCCCAAAGGCGCCGCACTCATAATGCTGCCGTGTTTACCGAAGCGAAGGCCGTTGCCCCCGCTCAACCAACTCACCTGGTTCTTGGGAGCATGAAACGGCCACAACCCCGCGATCAGAATGATCGCCAGCACCAGCGGACAGGCCACTTTCACTACCACGCCCAGGATGCGGGATTCCGGAGAAGTCACTTTGGCGAGGGAGATCAACCGTTGTGCACCGTCTGGGCCACCGGCCAACCTTTTTTGCCAAAGGCTCGTTCATAGGCGGCCAGCAGATTTCGTACCGAGTACTCCCATGCCAGTTCTGTTTCCACTCGCCGGCGCCCGAACTCACTCATTCTCCGTCTCTCCTCCGGATGGTCGAGCAGCCAGATGATTTTCGCGGCGAAATCCGCTACTTGGCGCTGCGGATCGGCATACAGGGCGGCGTCCTGGGCGCTGAACCTGCCTTCCCGGAGGTCGAATTGCACGATCGGTTTGCCCAGCGCCATGTATTCCATGATCTTGATCATGGTGGAAATATCGTTCATCTCGCAGGGCCGGTCCGGGTTCACGCAAACGTCGGCCGAGGAGAGGATGCGCAACAAGTCTTGGTCGGAAACCCTTCCGGTAAAATTCACCATGTCCCCAAGCTGCTTCTCTTGCGCCATATTCCGCAAGCTGGCCAGCGCCGGCCCGCCACCCACGCAAGTAAAGTGGACATCGGGCCGCCCCAACTTCTTAAGCTCCACGGCCACATCCAGCAGGATGTCCAAGCCTTCCTGATCGCTCATCGTTCCCACATAGCCGACCAGGTAGGTTTTTCCATATTTGAGGGCGGGTTCGGCCGCGACCAGCTTGAAGGTTTCGAGGTCAGGCCCGTTGCGCACAATGAACACATCGTCGGGAGCAATCTTTCCTCGAGTAATCGCCAGGTCGCGGTAACTGGCGTTGGTGGCCATGACGACATCGCTGCAGCGATACGTCATTTTCTCCAGCCACGCCTGGACTTTGTATAGCATTCCCTTTCTTCCATATTTTGAGAAGTACAGCTCCGGAATCGCGTCGTGGTGATCGAAGATATAGCGGACCCCGAACAACTTGAACGGCAAAGCGATCAGAAAGATGTTGTCGGGAGGGTTGCAGCCCTGAATCACGTGAAACCCGTGCCGCAAATAAATCCACCACACATACCAGAATTCCCAAAACAGGGCGCAGCTGTATTCCCACAAGTAGCCGAGCGCGCTGTTCCCTTCCTTCGACATGGGATGACGATAGATGTGGACGCCGTCCATCACTTCGTAACCCAGAGTGGCGCCCTTGGCTTTCGGGCACAGAACCACGACTTCGTATCCCGCTTTATGGAGAGAGCAAGCCTCCTTCCACACCCGCGTGTCAAAAGGGACCGACTGGTTCTCGACTACGATCAGCACTTTTTTCTTCATGAGATCAATCTCTTCCACCTACAGCCGCTGGTACAGTCCGGCGAGCGCGCACATCATCGTCGCCTGCCCCCAGTGCAGCGTTGGAGTCTTGTTGACCAGCCACTTCGAATAGCGGCGATAGTAGAAATAACCGGTGCGGTCCTGCATATTCTCGATCGTCCATTGCGCGACTTTGAGCGCCAGGGGCAGGCCCTCGGGGTCGCGGTCGTGGAAAAATACAAGCGTATCGATCGCCTGCGAACTGCACTGAATGTCCAGAGGCAAAGTTTTGTGGTCGTAGTATCTGGGGGTCCCGTCGGCAAGAAAGAACGTCGCCTTCCAGTATCTGTATCCGTTCATCAGCTTTTGGTCGAAACGGGAATCGCCCGTGCTCTGCGCATAGTGTTTGAAGCAGTCGAGGACGTACGCGGTATGAAAGTTGTCCACCCAGTGATGGTTTTCCTTTTCCGCGTAGTACCAGGAGAAATCGGCGCGTTGATGTTGCGCCGTGTACTGCATTGCCTTCTGCGCCAACTCCCGGTAGGACTCATTGCCATTGCGCGCGTAGGTCCGCGCCAGCAAACTTCCTCCCAGCGTACTGGCATTGTGGACCTGGGTGTCCTTGATGGGAATGTAACTGATACAGACGCCCGCGCCATCCGGATAAGTACCGAGATCGCGAACAATGTGTTCGCAGGCGCTGACCGCGACCTCAAGGTAGCGTTCCTGCTTGAAATGATCGTAGGCGTCGAGGAAGGCGTGTCCGATCAGCGAGGTCCACACCACCGTGGGCACTCCCTTAGGCAGGTAAAAGCCGCGCGATTGATAATCGAAGTGATTGCCCCAGCAGGCCCCGCTGTAACCGGGCAACCGGTTGTCCATCAGCCACTGTAGCGCAAACTCGGCCTTGTTTTTCCATTCGGGATTGCCCGTGGTTTGGTGCAGGCGAATGAAGCCCCGCGCCAAAAACCCCATTCCCTTACTGGAATGTTCCCGAGGAATTCCCAGCAGCGGGCGCACATTCAAGGGAAACCGCCTCACCGCTTGCTGAAGCACCTGCTGCAAGAACTTGGTCTCAAAGGTAAGTGGGCGTACGAAGCGGGCGCTGAGGCCGTCGAAGGTATCGTAGCCCCGGTAATCGTTCTGTTCCAACCAGGCCGAGAGCTTTTCAATCGACCCGAAGATTTGCGCCTTCAGGACAGGGTTCGAGCTCGAGGGTCCGGACTGATGTTCCAACGATGGCGTCATGGTTGCCATTCATGCTCCTTAAGAATCCAGAATTCGCCGCGCGCGTCCAGCATCGCTGGGAGTTGCGCCGGCTTGAAAATCCCGGAAAGTGTGTTGTCGGTTTAGAGGGTCCGCGGGCAAGCGATCCAAAGGGAGGGCAAGAGTTATTTGGAAACTGGGTCCGCCGCGCGGGAGGCGTCGCTGCCGTTTCGGTTCGCGCCTTCCTGCCCGTAAATCAAGCTGCGCTCGCTGGCGAGCGCCTGGTCGTACAGGTCCTCGGGCTCGTACACCACCACGTGACTGCCCCGGGCGGAGAACTTAAACGGAACGCACAGCAGATTTTTCAGTTTCTGACGCAAGGCTTCGCGCCGCTCCGGCGGCACGAAGAACAACATAAATCCGCCGCCGCCCGCGCCCAGGAGCTTTCCCCCTAACGCCCCCGCGCTGCGCCCGGCCTCATAAATTTCGTCAAGCGCCGGGTTGGTGATTCTTTGGGTCAACGTTCGTTTGATGCTCCAGCTTTCATGCAGCAGGCGGCCAAACTCCTCAATGGGACGCCGCGCATTGGTGACGATCGCTTCGGCCTCGTCGACCAGGCCCAGCATGGTGTTCAGTTCCTGCGTCCGGTTGGGGGTTTGCCGCAACTGCTCCTGCGCGATCTCGGAAGCGAAGCGCGTGAACCCAGTGAAGTAGAGCGCCAAGTGCGATTCCAGTTCCGCCAGCCGGTCCGGCGACGTCAGGATCCGGTTTACATCCACCGATCCGTCGGTGGCAAAATCAATGCGGTTAAACCCTCCGTAGGCGGCGCTGACTTGGTCCTGCGCTCCCACCGCCTCTTCCAGCAGCTCTTGCTCGACCTTGATCGCTTCCAGTGCCAGCGAATGTTTGTCGCGCATCTGGTTCCTCAAGGCATACAGGCCATGGAGAAGTCCCACCGTGAAGGCTGAACTTGTGCCCAAGCCGGTGCGCGCGGGCAAGTCGGCAATGTGATGGATCTCCACTCCCTCGTTGATTCCCAGATATTGCAGGCAGCCGCGCACCGAGGGATGCTGAATGATGGTGTTGGTGCTGACGTTTTCGACCTTGGTGTAGGAGATACGGCTGTGATATTCAAAAAACGGCGGCAGCCACCGGCAAGTAATAAAGCAGGATTTGTCAATGGTGGTCGACAACACCGCGCCGCCGTGTTGCCGATACCACACCGGATAATCCGTGCCCCCGCCGAAGAATGAAATGCGAAGTGGAGTACTTGTGATTACCATGGTTTACCTTTCTCGCTGCGCGGGCCGCTGATTGCCAACGCAGGTCATGTCAAACGGCGCGTGAACCAGCAGATTGCCGCTCCGTTAAACGTTTCGATCTCATTCTTACGACGAAGAAAACGACGATTGAACTCGCAACCAGCAGTTCGATGGCGGGCGGCTCGGGCACAGGAGTTACCGCCGTTGCCTGTCCGTGAATGAAGTCGACCGGGTCGGTGGTCACGGTCCAGAAGAACGAGAGGTAATCCGAGGCTGGGTGTACGGTGAACTGTTGGCCGACGGTAAACAAGTCCGGGGGCGTGAGGTAAGCGCCTGGTACTCCAAGGTACTGGTAATACGATACGAGCTGCCACGAACCGCCATCTGGGACCAGGACAATATCGAGCGATCCGGGCACTCCCAATGGGTCTACATAAGGTATGCCGCTGATGGATACGAACTCAGTCGGCGTGGAAGGGAGGCTGGAAGTGCCAACCGTCCAGGAAACCACGGTGTTGCTGTGGATGTCGGAAATATTGACTGTGTCCGCATGACTGGGAAGAGCAGCCACACCAAGCGTCGCGAGAATTAGAAGTGCCGGCATCAGTTTCATAGTTCCTCCTCGAAATTTCACAATCCCCTTCATTTCGGGCCTTGGCATCAGCGGCCGGCCCCGGATTGAGAAAGGCAGTGTTGTTCGTGGAATATCGCCTGCTCCACCAACTCGGCAATGATGTGTCCGATCAGGATGTGACATTCCTGGATGCGGGGGGTCTCGGTGGACGGCGCGCAAATGCAATAGTCCACCGCCTCAGCCAGAGGCCCTCGGGAGGACCCCATCAACCCAACCGTGTGCAGCCCTAATTTCTTGGCGGTTGACATGGCGCGCACAACATTCGCGGACCGTCCGCTGGTGGAAATCCCGATGGCCATGTCGCCGCGTTGCGCCAGGGCTTCAATCTGCCGCGCGAACACCAGGTCAAAGCCGTAATCGTTTCCGATCGCGGTCACACAAGAGGTGTTGACCGAGAGCGCCAGGGCCGGCAGCGCGGGACGATCGAAGGCAAACCGCCCTACGAACTCGGCGGCGATGTGCTGCGCATCGGCGGCGCTGCCGCCGTTGCCGAACAACACCACTTTGTGCCCGGATTCGAAGGCATCGATCAGCGCTTGCGCGACTTTGCCCACTGTGGCGATCAAGCCTGCATCCTTCAGCAGGAGTTCTTTTACGGCTATGGATGCCTCGATTGATTTCCTGACGGACCCGTCGAAATTGCCTGCGCTTTCCATCTGCTCTCCTGGTTGCGAGAAATCGCGATCTCGGAACAATGATTGTGAAGAAAAACGGGGGAGGGGTAATACCTGCGTGGTCCGGCCTAATGTCGCGACGCCGGCGCCACCGCTTGGTCCAGGCGCTCAAACAACTGCTGGGCTCGTTCGTAGTCCGCCGGAGTACCGATGTCGATGAACAGGCCGTTCTGTTCGAGCGCGTAAATCCGGCCCAGGAACTTGGGAAACACTTCCCTCTCCAGGCTGACCTGCCCTGGGGGTATATGTTTCAATAGCGCCGGGCCGAACACGTAGATCCCTGCGTTAATCAATCCCGGAGAATCGTCGCCGGTCTTCTCGCGGAATTCCGTCACGCGCTGATGGACATCTACTTGCACCGTTCCGTAACGGCCGGCGTTGGCCACCGGAACCACTGCCATAGTGGCAACTCCTCCATGGGCGCGGTGAAACTCAAGCAGCCGGCTCAAATCCATTTCCAGGAAGGAATCCCCGTTCATCACCAGGAATTCGCGCGTATCTTGAAGGTACTTTTCCGCCAGCTTCAGGGCGCCGGCGGTGCCGAGGGGCTGGGCTTCCTTGGAATACTCGATGCTGACGCCCCAGTTCCGTCCGTTGCCAAACTCGCCCTCGATCTGGTCGGCCAGATAACCGGAACACATGACTAGTCGCCGTATCCCTTGCCTGTGCAGTTGCCGAACCAGTAATTCGAGAAACGGACGATCTCCGACCGGAGCCAGCGGCTTTGGGGTCGACGGCACTAGCGTTCGCAATCGCGTGCCTAGACCGCCGACCAGCAGGACCCCCTTGGTGTCTGTCATATCGCCACTGGACTGGATGCGCCGTTATCCAAGGTTCTTCCCCGCGCACGGGGCAGTGCCTTTATAACCATGCGCACATGCCCAGCGCTGTAGTGTTTCGAGTGTCTGCTTGAAACCTTCCGCGCCTCAGCTAACCGTCGCTGCCAGGCCGGTGGGCGCAGGCGGAGGATTTGTGGGTGGAGGATTTCCGGGAGGAGTGGTTCCTCCCGAGCCATCGCTTGCATAACAGCTTGCACGGTTAAAGCTAAGAATGCTTCCCGTTCCGTCTGGCCGGCCGCTCATCTGATTCAGGAAGCAGCGCATGGCTGGAATCGAGTTCACAAACCCGTCGTTCACCGATGCGGTAAAACTTCCTCCCGCGCACTGGGCGCTGTCGAGCACCCGGGACCATTTATAAGGTCCGCTGGTGCACATTCCCATATCGCCGCTGGTTACGTCCGGCCCGATGGGAGGATAGGCGGGACAAGTTCCGGTCACCGGATTCTTCCAGAAGCTCAGGCCAGTTCCGCAGTTCGCATGGGCGTCCGTGACCCCGTTGTAAAAACTCGACGGGAAGGTGTGACTGGCCGGCACCGGGTTGGGGAAATTGGGATCGCCGGTCGGTACTTCGGGCGAATTCCACTGGACCGAACCGTTCACCACGTCGTAGTTGCCATAACGATACAGTGAACTGGCAGTGAGCGGATCGTTGGGGGTGAACGGACTGTTGGTAAAGTCCCGCTGCGCCACCGCCGACCACCCTAGGTCCCAGATGTGAAGGTAGCCTGCTCCGAAACCGCCATAGGCCGGACAGTACTGCTGCGTGGTGCTGGTCGGAATGCACTGATACGTGGTGTGGAATCCCGGCGTTCCCAGCACGTTCCCCAGGTAATTATTGTAACGGGAGAAGGCATTCACGATGATCGGAACGCTATTGTTGTTCGGCATCAGCCCCAGGTTGGCCTGGTAACCGTTGAAGAAATTCCGGAAATACGTGTCCATGAAGTGCGGGCCGTGGGTTTCATCCTGCTGCACATTGCTTCCGATATTTCCTTCGGTAAGGATGTAATTCGTGGCCGCCGAGTGCATCGGGTTGGATGCGAAGAGCACGTTGGTGGCGTTATCGTACTGATTCACCGCGAAATTGTAGGCGACCACGCATCCCGTGCAGGTAGCATTGAAGTTCACCGGGTCCACAATCCCCTGGAGAATGTTGTTCTCGAACAGCGCATCGCTCACCGCGGTTGCCGAGCCAATGCCGTAACTGGTGGTCCCAGCGTTGGGCGTCCAGTAGAAATAGCTGTCCGAAATCAACATGTTCACGGCGTAAGTCGCGTTCACGTGAAAAACGTTCGAGTAATTGCTGGCGATGCCCCTGATCCAAACTTTATAGGCGTTATTCACCACCACCGAGGTGATACAGCCGGGATTCGAGCACGATCCTGAGGTAATCGCGCTTCCATCCACCAGCACATCCTCCAGGCCGAGGTTCGTCACCGTACCGTTGCCCCAAAACGCCTGCGGGCCGCGGCCCGACGCCCAGTCAGGATTGGAAATCGGGCGATTCAGCGTGACCGTATAGGGCCCGGACCCGCTAATACTGGTGGCGACAAATACCTCCTGCTCCGACCGCGCTGGGCGAGAATTGTTGGAGGCGGCTTCATAGGTGCAGATCATGGTGATCGCGCACGGCAACAATGACTTATTGTCGTAGCTCGAGACCCCTGTGATGACCAGGCTCAGACCGCTACCGCCGCCGCTGGTCGTGGTTGTGCTCACCGACGACTGCCCGCCAAAACTCGCCGCCGAACTGCTGCTATAGGTGTACCCTCCACCGCCGCTGGTGATGGTGAATCCCGTTACCACGCCGGCCGCTACGCTGGTTACCTTGCCCGTCGCTGCCGGGACGGCTCCATAACAGGCCCCGAAGTTCTTTGAGCACCCGATGGTGAAAGTGTCATTCACGGCGTAACCCAATCCTCCGAAGGCGATGTTTGCGGAGGTGACAGCCCCGGCGGTCGCGCTGCAATATGCCCCACCTGCGCCGATGAACCCAACATCGCACTGGTCGACCGTGATCGGCGTGAGGTTGGGAACGATCCCCGCGACGTTGTCGAGCGTGATGGACATGGAGCCTTGCGAATAGCTGCCGGTCCAGCTGGCCGTGCCCGAAGCATTGTTGCTCCAGTTAGGCGAAGGGCAGGGCCAATAGGTCCCAATCTTGCAATACCCCGCGTAGAAGTTCGAATTCCCCAGACAGATGAGTCCCGGTACACCGCTGCAAGCGTAGCTTCCGCCGTTCACGAAATGCAGCTTGGTGGCATTCGCCCCTGCTCCTCGAAGTACGCAGTTGCTTGGGACATTGATTGTGGCATTGAGATAGAAATCGCCGCTTCCGAGCAGTACATAGTGGTTGGCGCCACAGGAAGAGAGCGCCGCCGTGACCCCGCAGCTCGCAGGCGACACTGCCGCGCCGCTGGCGCCGCAGGCCTTAATTGTGGACCCACTCTGCGTCCAGGAACCGGAGGGTGGAACATCTCCCGGCAACCCGGCATAAGCCCAGTTGGTGGCGCGCTGGTTCGAGATAATGCCAGACCATGCCTGCCCATACGAAAGTGCTGAAAACAATAACAATATCGAGATAAGGGGGAATAGATGCGAACCAGCGCGTCTCATTTATCTCCGCCTCCGAGGACGTTTTATGCCGCAAGGAGAGTCTAGCCACGCAAGAAAGTGAGTACCAGACACGGAAGTACAAAAGGCAAACCATCCCAGGGCACTGACCTCCGGCCCTTTCGGTCATTGGCCGTCTGCGCGACCGATCGCTTATCGCGAAGAAAACCGGGCTTTCTCCAAGCGCCAGGATTATAACCGGCCAATCGGCGCGCCTCGGTTCCAGGCGCCGTTTACGCGGCGTCAGCCGGCGCGTACGCAGTTGCAACTAGATAGTCGCGCCAGCGAGGAACCATATGCAGCGGATAGCCCAGCAAAGCCAGCGGCCGATTCACCGGGTTTGTGGGCAAATGATGCATCTGAGAATATTCTACTTGGTATTGTTTGAACCCGGCCTTTTTAAACTGCCAATCGAGATGATCGCGGCTATATTCAAGCACATGAAGCAGGGCCGTGTCGGTCTCCGGGTATTGAAAGTAGTCGAAGATAGGCCGTCCCAGGGCCATGTACACCACGTTCCGGAGGCGGTAGAGATTCGGGGTCGTGCAGATAATGACGCCGCCAGGCCGCAGGATTTTCCGGAGACGTTCCAGCACGATATAGCCCGGGATCGGGAGGTGCTCGATGACTTCAGAAAAAAAGACGAAGTCGAATTTGGTGTTAGAAGGCAGCTCGGTCTTGCATAGGTTCCAATGAATCGTTTCCACACCCTGCTGTGCCATGTAGGACAGGTGTGGCCCGGGAAGGTCCGCCGCAGCGCCGCGGTCGTTCCACAATTTGGCAGCCAGAACCGCCAGTTGCCCTCCACCGACGTCCAGGACATCCACTGGATGAGGGGGCGCCAATGCGGCAAATCTCCGCATACATTCCTTGTACCGGGAACGATAGCGCAGGTAGTACGCGCGTCCGCCAAATTGCATTTCATCTTTACAGATGTAACGCTCATACGCTGAGTCGAAATCATGAGGCTTCCACGGCCGTGCCATCGAATAATCCTCCCCGTCAAGCTAGTGACCTAGGGCCCGAATCGAATGCATTTGCAGTTGAATCAAACTCTCAAGAAACTTTCCTCGAACTTGCGGCCTTCGATCTGAAACATGGCCTTGTCCCAGCGCCGTATCAAGGACCACTTGAGGCGGGGCAGAACCACCTGCGCGCGCTTTGCCTGTTGCCGTCCAAAAAGCGCCGCGATCCACGAATATTTCCAGGATAGCGGAGGAGGCTGCAACTTGCCACCTACGCCTGCCGCCATTTCCTCCAGTTGTTTTACCAGGTCTGGCCTGTCAGGATAAAAGAAAACCAGCCAATTTTGCAGATAGGTCACACAGGCGTCGCGCACTCTCTGGCTGTCTTCGAGCGAGCGGATGTAACGGATGTGCAGGTCCATCGAGCACAACTGGGCCACGAGCTTTTTGTCGGAATTGCCGATGTAGCTCAAACTGCTCGAACCCGAGGCGCGATAATAAACCTTCGCTTCCGGCACGAATCGGACCCCGTCGCTGGCCAGCAGGACCCGGCAGAAATACTCGCCATCGTCGTCTCCCAGCAATCGGGTGTCCCAGGGTCCCGCCACCTCGGCTAACTCACGACTGACCAGCCAGGAGGCGGTCTGCATATAAAGATTAAGTTGCATCTTGCGGACCAGCCATTCGACCGGAGACAGATCGCACCACAACGCGCTGGGGGTGAATTTCGTCCGATAGTAACGGTACAGGAAGTTTCCCCAGCTACCGGAAAGCAGCGTCTGTTTGTTGGGCGATGGCCCCAATGCCTCCATCTGCCTGGCAATCTTGTCCGGACCCATAAGATCATCGGCGTCGAGAAACTGGATGTAATCTCCCTTGCACAACGAATAGGCCTTGTTGCGGGTTGCAGCCGCACCTTGGTTCTTGTGGGTCACCACCCGGAGTTGGTCCGATTCAAATTGCCGGGCAACCGCCAGCGTCCCATCGGTCGAGCTATCGTCGACCACGATGATTTCTTTTCGCTCCCAAGTTTGCGCGATTGCGGAACGCAGAGTGTCGGATATCCAGGCCTCTGCGTTGTAGGCGGGAATCAGAATTGATACCAAGGGCTTCATGATGTCCTCCCCAACATTTTCGTGTACGCCTGACCGGTCAGTCCGGCGACTGCGTCCCACGAGTGGGTTGTGTTCGCGTAATCCTTCAGCTCCTGCCGACGGACTTTCAAATTTTTGAAGAGATCGCTGCCGAAATACTTCTCGATGGCCCCGGCCAACTCTGCCGGATCGCCTGGCTGGCATAGAAATCCGGTGCTGCCCTCGACAATTTCCTCGCGGAAAGACCCCACATCCGTCGCCACCACCGGCAGGCCGAAACTGTAAGCCAAAAACAGCACCCCGCTCTGGAATATTTCCTTGTAGGGAAGGACCAAAACATCCGCCCCTTTGAGGTACAGTTCCATTTCGTCGTCGGGAATGAACTGGATCCGCAGGATGACTTGCCCTGGACCGAAATCACGCTCCACCGCTTGTTGGATTTCGTGGAGATATTCCTCGGACCCTTTCTTCGGCTCTCCGGCGATGATTAAGCGGTAATTCGACCGCTTGCCGTCCGAGAGCAGGCGAAACGCGTCCAATAGATATTCGATCCCTTTGTAGGGCCTGATTCGGCCGAAAAAAAGTACCGCCTTTTCGCCCTCGTTGAGACCCAGGCGGCGTTTTGCTTCGACCGGCGTAAGTTCGGTGTCGGGGAAGGCATTGTTAATCGGATGCCGGATCACCGTGACCGCCGTTTCCGCGACCTCGAAGTCCTGGCAAAGCTCGCTTTTCATCTTCTGCGTATGCACGAAAATGTGGTCGCAAAGCTGGTACTGAATCTTGAGTGTGGCGCGGTTCAGCCACGAGTCTTTCGCGTCCCGTCTGGCTTGGTTGACATTGTGCGCGGTGAAAGCAATCTTTTTTCCGAGCGCCTTGTAGTACAGCATCAGGAGCGTGCGGTCGAAAAACTCAAACTTGTTGTTCCATAAGATATGCAACACCTTTGGTTTAGGGCGCGCCACGTATCGCATCAGCCGGGCGTAGTAGAGCAGCAGTTTCGCCAGCTTGTCTGCGAAGCCCGCATGGTCCTTCTGGCTGCCACGAAAGTTGAGAAAGCGCAAATTCGGGGTCGCGTGCAGCTCAGGGCTGTCGATTTCATCGCTGCCAATGATGTCCAGATGCACGCCTTGCGAGACCAGCGCCATGGCCAAACCGAAGGCGTACGGCCTGTCCTGGCAACCGGTCAGCAAGCCGACCTCGATGCCCGCTGGTGAATTGGAGATTGCCTGCTTGCGAATCAGAACTTCCGTAGCAGGGGATTTCTCGGCAACGCTGCTGGTTAACATAAATGTTTACGCGTGACTTGAATTCAATCGCTTTCGCCACCCGAACCGTCTACCCGGACACCGGGCTTCCGGCCTGCGATGCGGCCCTGGGCCGGGGAGATCCAATCCCAATCGCCAATCTCTTAGGCGGGGGAAAATCCGGCTTCGGTCCCTGCCCCGCAACGTAACGCAAAACTCGAGTCACGGCCTGCGCCTTCGCGTCCCAAGTCAGGCATTCGCGCACGTAAGCCATCCCTTGCCGCCGCAACTGCTCGATCCGCTCCCGATTGTGGGCCAGTTCGGTAAGAATCTTTTCCATCTGCACCACCATGTCGTTCTCGTCGGTAAGCGGCACCTTGTACCCCACGTCGGGATGAACGATGTCTCCGGGCCCCCCAAAATCCGCAACGAGAGGCACCGCGCCGGTGGCCAGGGCTTCGAAAACCACGCCCGCGCCGTTGTCGCGAACGGAAGGAAACACCAGCATGTCGGCGGAGCGCAAGCGCGCCAGGGTTTCCGCATGGCTGAGCCAGCCGCAGAAGGAAACCGTCCGCTCGATGCCAAGCGATTTTACAAGTTGTTCGAGGCGGCCCTGCTCCGGACCTCCGCCGACCACGGTAAACCGGGCCAAATCGTTGCGCAAAAGGGACGCCGCCGCGCGCAAGGCAAGATCACATGCCTTCCGCGGAACCAGGCCGCCAACGAAAATCAGCTCCAGTTTGGCGCCGGGTTGCGGAGTGCGCGTGTCCGGAGAACAAAGGGAGTCAGCGATGCCGGGCTCGGGGACAAAAAACAGCTTGTCGGAATACTTGGCAAATTCGGAATAGGTTTGCGATGAAGCCGCAATGATGGCTGCCGCGTGCCGGTATGTAGAGCGCGCGTAAGGCATATAGCGATAGAGATTCCGCAGGTTCGCGACCCATTCCTTCTGGCTTTCGAGCTGGCTAAAACCGGGAGGCCAGGGTAACCCGCCATTGAGGGGCCCGAGCACAAAGGGTATTGGTCCCTTGCGCAGGAAGGACGAGAAAGGACTGGGTAAAACCGGAGACATGGGCATAACGCGCAGGACCACATCAAACTCACCCGCGAAGATGCGGCGGCGCAACTGCCGCCACGCCCGCCACTCGAAGGCAACAGAAAACGGATACAGAAAAGCAGTCAACATCTGGGTAT
The DNA here is from genome assembly GCA_964514735.1 of uncultured Acidobacteriaceae bacterium. GTDB lineage: Bacteria > Acidobacteriota > Terriglobia > Terriglobales > Acidobacteriaceae > CAWBXL01. The sequence goes on from CAZETZ010000007.1 coordinate 42,743, forward strand.
CAAAGTTGTATTTAAAGAGCCTGCGCAGACTCCAGGCGAAGATGCGCTCGAGCCAGGGCATCTGGACCACCTCGATGGTCTTGAACGGGGCCTTGGCGCGGCGTACATTCTGCTCACTGGGGGTGCCGATCACTAACGCGACGTCATGGAGCCTGGCGAGCGCTGCCGCATGGGAATAGGTGACATAAGGCATGCTGACGGCCTCGGGGTCACAGAGCGGTGCTAAGAGCAAGATCCGCAATCGATTCATGCACGATCTCCTTGGGAAAAACTCTTTCTCAGACTCGGATGGGAGGAGGAACTAAGCTACACAGTCGCTGGAGCGGTCCGCGCTCGGATGGGGCGCAACCTGCGCCCTCAATGCTCAGGGTTTGGATTCGGAGTCGCTGGAGAACACGGCAAAGTCCGTCCGCGCCTTGGGTTCCGCATGCCACGCGGAAATTGCCAGCGCGTCCTCTGTAGCGGCGACGGGAGCGGGCGTGCTTCCAGCCATACGTTCCGGCAGAAGGTCGCGAAGCAGGCTCACCGTTTCCGCAAGCGGCGTAAGCCCCCGGTGCAACCCAATCACCGCGCACAAATACAGCGCGAAAAATATTAGGGAGACGGAAACCATCCTGACGAAAGCGCCGGGAGTCCCGAGCGTCAGGGCAAAATCCGGCACCCAGCGGACGATTACGGCGGTCGCGCCTCCGGCCAGGGCCGATGCGGCAAAGAACCTCCAGATGCCGGCGAATATCGGTCCAATGCCCAGTCCGATCGGCTCTCCCGCGTACCAGAAGCCGGGAAACATCAGAAGGAAAAACGAAGCTGTCCATGCGAAAGCGACGCCAGACGGGCCCCAATGCAGGGTCAGCAGGAATAAGCTCGCAGTACACACAAACTCCATCAGGCCCCAGCGAAACCATCGCTCCGGACGGCCGATCGAAAGATGCACCCAGCCGTGCGTGTTATACAGCAACATGACGCCGATTCCCGGACCGAACAAAGTGAAGATGCGACCCGCCTCCTCCCAACCGGGACCCAGGAGGAAACGAATGAGGTCCTTTCCCACCAACGCAAAATTGGCGCCGACTCCCATTCCGACAAGCGCCAACACCGAGATCGCCCGGAGAAAGTAGCGGCGAAATTGTTCGCGGTCCTGGTTGACGCGGCTCAACGTGCTCACCATCACTGCCGACATCGGCGCCAGCAATTGGGTTTCCGGGAGCACGAACAGGTCATATGCCTTCTTATAAAATCCCAGCGACTGCGCGCCATACCGCCAGCCCACCAGAAAGTTGTCGGTGTTGCGCGTGGAGTAGCTGAAAGCGAAGTGCGAATAGACGCTCATCGCGAACTTCAAGCCTTGCTTGGTGCCCGCGGCGTGGCCCGGCCGGCTGGGTATCCATCGGCACATCAGCCAGGCGCCTGCCGCCACCACCACCGTCTGCGCCACAATACCCCAAACCAGCGCCCAGTAATGCCAGCCCGCCAGCGCCAAAGCGATGGAGACAATCACTAAGGCCAACTGCCCGGCGAAATTGATGATTGCGGTGGTCCGGAAATGCAGGGCGCGCTGCAACAGGCCCAGATGAATCCACCCCAGGCAGCCAATCCCAATGGTGAGCGACATGGCCTCGGTGACCTGGGCCACAGCCGGGCTGTGATAGAACAGCGCCAATAACGGACCCGCGCTGGCAAACACCACGGTGAGCAGGGAACCGATGCCCAGATCGATCCAAAACAGATTACTGGCCAGGGCGTCGGTAAGGTCTGCGCACTGCATGATCAATTCGGTGAATCCATTCAGCCCGAAGCTGCGAAACAGGAGACTAAAAGTGGTGACCATGGTCACGATGCCGAAGTCAGCCGGAGTCAGCAGTCGTGCCAGCACGACCACGGACCCAATCTGCACGGCGAAGTTACTCGCTGACCCAGCAATGGCCGCGCCCGCGCCACGCACCGCGGTCCGGCGCAATTCCTCGCCTGTCTCAATAGGGTGGAAGGAACCGTCGGACTGAAAAGGCTTCAAGTATTACCCCTTTTGGCGATGTTGGTTCACCGCCGGTTGACAACTTGGCGACTGTCGCCGGTGCGCATACACATGGACCCGGTGTTTCGTATCGCCGCGGCGGAAGAGATTGCAGCGTTCCCCGAGGTCCGCATCGTCGGGATCCGAACTCAAGCATTAGTGGAGATGGTCAGCCGCGGCCAGTTGCAATTGGTTCCATCTCCGCCCCGCGGGATCAACGGCTGCCCTCTCCGGGATGACGGGACCGTTGGCAAGCGTTTTGTTCGGGTTGCCGTCGCGCGAAACGGAAGTCCTCGGGGCTCGGCTGCCGAAAAGACCCGCGGCCATGCCACTCGCCCCGACCACCCCGAGCAGCAGAAAAATCCACGACGCGCTCAGCATGCGAAAGCCGGCCTCGGTGATGCTATAGAAGGTGGCGGTGGCTACATACGCGAGCATCAGGCCCGCCAGCCGGGGATCGTGCCGAAAAGCCTTGAAGGAATAGCGATACCCGCTGATGAGGATCATCGCGATCAGACCCACGCCCACCCAGCCTAGGTCCAAATACGTTTCCAAATAACCGTTGTGCGCCGAGACCAGATTGGGCATGTTCAAAAATCCCGCTAGGGTAAGGGTGTGCGCGACTTTGCGCGCGTTCGCGTTCCAGAAACTTTCGAACCCCGTGCCAAGAATCGGGCTGTCGGCCGCGGCAATCGAGGCCCTCCAGATATCGGTGCGTCCCGAAAGCGACGAGCTCCTACCCAACGCATCGGTGACCACTGATTGCCCCCCGAAAAACATCAGCAGTCCCCCCGCAACTACGATGGTCAGACAGAGCGCCCGTACCCGGGCGGGGCGGTTCCGGATGGCCCGGAGACTGGTTGCAAGCATGAGCCCGCCCCCCATGGCGAAACAAGCGATGGAAGTGGCGCTGTGGGCCATTTCCAGCAACACAACGCCAAAGGTAAGGAGCGTACCCTGGGCCACCAAGCGTCGAGAACGATTTGGGGCTTTCTTATCGAGAAGGAGTGCCCGTACATGCCATAGGGCACCCAGCGAAACCAGGAAGACGATGACGCCGAGAGTATTTTTGTTGGTGGTCACTCCGGTGTTCATGGGTCGGCCGTCGGGATCGTATCCGCGGCCCAAATCGGTGTAGCGAATCAAGAAAATGGAAAGCGGAAAGAGAATAAACCCAATCCGGGAGTAGAGCCGCCGGAGTGCTGTAATCGGCTGACCGTCTGTCACAAGGATGAGTACCATTACCAGATCGCCGATGGCTTTGATCCAACGCTTCAGGGCCGGGCCATGAAACGGCGACCACACTACGCTAAGAAGGCAATATATAAAATAGATGACGACCGGGCTGTTTGCCGATAGCAAGACGCCGGTTCGCTTGCGGCGAAAAAGGACGACCACCCCAGTCGCCAGAAGTGCCGCATAAATAGCCGCGTCCAGGGGGCTGCCATCGAGTGTCGAAGTCAGCGTGCCGTCGCCGCCTCCCGCTCCGAACCAGGCAGAAACCGGTCTCGACCCTACGATCCAAAGCCAGATGACGGGCAGCCAGAGAGCGGAAGAAGTTCGGACGGTCCTGTCCCGGTCAAGGTAAAAAAGCCCCGTGATTCCAGTGCCGCAAATCAGGAAGGCGAGCCAAACTTTCATTCGGCCTCCCTGCGCGAGCCTTCTGTCCCCAACTTGGCCGCAATCGTCCCCGAGTAAGGGGGCCTACGATTCGGCTCCTCCTGTGTCCGCGATTGCATATCTTTTGTCGCCACGTATCCTTCAGGCAAACACTGCTTTGTACAAGCCGTCGATCCTCGGCATCCGTGCTCTTGCGCGGTCCACCACTTCTACGCTCACGATCGTCAGCGCGAAGGCTGCAAAGAAAGATAGGACCAAGGTTGCGACTCCGAGATGGAGGCGGCGGAAGCCGACACTGAGGATTTGCAGGATCGCAATCTGGGATATATATCCCAGCAAAGAGTATTTGCCCAGCAGAATGACCTCGCTTCGCACCGCGCCGGACTCGCTGCCGCTGTCGCCGACCAGATAAATGACCATCAGGCTCAACAACACGCCAACCACCAGAAGGGGAAATGTGATTCTCCAGAACGAGATCGCAACCGTATAGCACACGTAGGCAGACGCCAGGGCGAATGGATGCCGTATGAAACCGTTAATCTCCTGAATGGGCAGAAATCCTGCCATCACGCCCAGCATCCCGACGGCGATGAATTCCAGGTTGGGGCTGTGCACGCCGTTCCAGCCTAACCCCGGGATCGATAACAAAAGCAGCGCGCAGACGAGGTGGAACGCGTACCGGTAAAGTCTGTACACGAGCATCAGCGCTCCCGCAAGCATGAGCAAATAACTGATGGGCACCAGAATCGAGAAAGAAACTAATTTTGCCCCCACAATCGGCAGATTCCCCGATACAAACGCCGCGAAGAGGTTCTCAGCATTGAGCGGGTTCTGCGCCACCACCCCGGTGCCCAAGATCGGGACCACCAGGATGCGGGCCAGGTTGAGGGCCAGGAAGATCGCCATCAACTTAAGACCTCGGGTGAATAATCTCTTCGCCAGGCGGGGGTCGGCGGCCGCATACTTCGAAAGGTAAACATTGGAGATCATAAACCCGGTTATGAAGATGAAAGACGGGGTCAAGAACCGCAGGTAGTAGTAATAGTGCCATTGGGGCCCGATGAAATAGTTGATCCAGTGGTAAAGCACCATGATCAGCACCAGCGCGCCTTTGGTGAAATCGAGCGCGGGAATGCGTTGCGCCTTGGACGACTTTGCGGGCGCTGGCGCATCAAGCCCCGGGCCGGAGGCGTGATCGGTTTGAGATTTGGTTTCGGTAGGCATTTTGCCGGCTGAGAACGATTCGCAAATCAACTAATTTTTCGCGTCCAGGAAAAGCCGGTGAAGCAGTTCCAGGGAGAGAAGACGGTGGATCTCGGTGGTGTAGTTGCGGTCACCCTTGAGATGGCCGTGCACAATGGCTTCCACGCCTTTCCGCTCGAGATAAGGACGCGACAGCGTGCGCGGGTCGAGCAACATTTCCCGGACGTAGCTGGCCAAAATGTCGCGGTACCAGACCCGGTAGTGGTAAACCTTGTGTCTCCCCAGGAACAGACGCTCCAGGCGCAAGGGCGCGAAGATATGATCGAGCCGGGCGAGCCACTGGGGCATTCCGTAGTCATAGGCGTACTCGGCCTTGAAGGTGAACTCCAGGTAGTTGCGTAAAGCCCATCCGCGCAGACCGGAGTCGCCGGCGAACCCGCGGTCGGTTGGGATGCGTTGCAATATCCCGTTGCCATCGCCGATCAGGCGCACGCGCAGGTCGTTGTTGGCGATTGCCGACTGGGGCGCGCGGAAGATGGTTTGCAGAATATCGTTATCGAGGAACGGCGTTCGCACCGCGACCTGCGTCTGTTCGAGCGATAGAATTCCGAAGTGGTGCCAGGGCGCCTGGCGAAACGCGGAAAAAGAAGTGGGGTGGCATTGGATCGTTTCCCCATAGGTCTGGCGGGCAGCGCGGATTTGCGGCAAGAAACCCGGACTGAACGCTTCCGGCGCGGGATCGACAGGCTTGAACGCTCGCCGCTGGGGCCGGAGCATTTCATCTCCATACAGTCCCGTCATCCGCACGGGAGCGATCTCACGGGCCCTTTCGCTCAGGTACAAATCGGGAGCGCGGGTGACGTCCACGCAGGCATCGGTCAGGTACATGCTGCGCTCGGCGTAGTGCGAAAAGCGGGACAGGAATTCCCGCCCAATGGCGATCACCTGATGCGATTGCTGACACAGGCGGGCGATCCTTCGGGCCACGACCACATCTTGACACTCGCGGCCCGCTTCGCCATAGGTATAGCAAGGAAGCGCCCCCGGAGAAAACCTCTGCCAGGCCATCACCGCGCGGGTATCGAGCCCGCCGGTGAGCGAGACCCCGATCCGTTCCCGGCCATTCAGATAGCGGGGCAGGTTCCGGGAAAAGGCATCGCGGAAACTGCGGTGATAGGCTTCCGCATCCAGCGGCTCCTGCTGCTCCCATTCCTGCGGCTGAAAGTATGTGCTCCGGTCCGCGACCGCGCCGCCCCGAAACCTCCAAAGCGATCCCGGAGGCAGCACGCCGATCCCCTCGAACAGGGTCCGGTTCTCCAGCACGCATCCCACCGTCACAAATTCGCCCAGGCCGCGCACGTCCGCTCGCCTAAGCTCGGGGCGAACTTCCAAAATCGCCTTGGCCTCGACGGCAAAGTACACGGCTTCTTTCGCCTCGTGGACATAAAGGCGGTGCATGCCGTAGCGGTCGTTGAACAACATCGTGGTTCCGCGGACCTTGTCGTTGAGCAGGCCGTGGAAACGCCCGTTCAGGCATTTCGGAAAAGCAGCGTCCTCTTCGTAGAGGTGCGCGAGGTACGACGGTCCATCGGGAGCGACTTCGTGTCCGCGTTCACGGAGGCGCGCAATGTTGGTGGGGCCGGAGTATTCCTCTCCGGAAAAAATGAGAGTGACTTCTCCACGCTCGTTGCGCAACGGCATTCCCGAGGAGAACGAATTCTCCCGCGCCGTCCATCCCACGTAGATCCCGGACGGCCCGTCGATCCAACTGCCGGCCTCATAGAACGGCTCATGCTGGATGACTTTGAGCATCCGCGCCAACTGCGGCTCCGCCCAAGCGCGAGGCATTTTCGTGATCAGACCAACCATTCCCGGCATATTGAACGAGTGCGATTCCCAGGTGGGACAAACTTCCAAACTTACTGGTCCTGCGACAACTGCAATTTGTTGCTGTACCAACCGGCGCGGTAACTGCGAAGTTTTTCGATGAGCGGCTCGGGCAGCCGTTCGATGAGTTTATGGTGCATCCCCAGGCGAAAGGCCAGGCTGCCCAGCGGCGTCAGCGGAACATAATAGCGGGGAATATCGACGCGCTGGAACCCGTTGCGCTCTTTGAAATCGCTGAGGCTGTCGCGCTGTTTGTTTCCATAAGCGAAGTTCGAATAAACCAGGTAGGGGATGTGCCGCTCGGCGCAGGACTTCACCGCCTGCACGATGAGCGCGTTGCTGGGCGACTTGTCGCGGTGCTGGACCATGGAGACGATGTGCATCAGCCCGGCCTGGGCGCGGGTTTCGTCGATCGTCAATTTTACGAATCCGATCAGAGCGTCTTCGAAAAATGCGCCGATAAATACACTGTTTTCCAGAAAGGACGAGGCGTAAGGGCGGACGTTTTCCAGGCGCATGCCGTAGTGGGGGAACCGCTTTCCCTGGCGGATGGGGGTCTCGTTATAAATCTTCCAGATACCCTGGAGGAGCACATCGTCGAAGGGGATCTCCCGCACCTTGACGCCCTTTTTCTCCGCCTGCTTGGCCTTGTTACGCCCCTTGAATCCGAGTACTTTTGTCCACCACTGCTCGAAGGTCGTGATGGGGAGGGCGGCAAAGTTATCCAATTCCATCGGGTAATCGTATTTCCGGGCCGTCTCCGGCAGGCGCTGCATGAAGGTGAACAGGTCGATCCTTTTTCCGCATTTGCGCAGGCCTTCGACCAGCGATTGCGGATCGTCCAGGAACATGTACTTGTCGCCTTCAATCGCGGCGACACGGAGCAAGCGCCCGCGAACATTGATGTCTCTTCCACAAACCCGTAACGCCGACCTCATAATTAAAAATGCCCTCGGTGTCGAAAACTAGCGGAAGGTTAAGTTGACGAAGGAAAAACGGAAATGAGTGGCGGAGAGGGAAGGGATTCGAACCCCCGGATGGTTTGACCCACCGCAGCCAATAAACCGGCTACTGCCTTGCCAACGGCGACCTCTCCGTGACGCTAATTTTTCACGAACTTCTTGGGCCGAAAGACAATCACCACCGGACGGCCCGGTTCCTCGTAGCGGCATTTTTCGACCACCTCGAATTCGGTCTCCATGATCTGCAGCATGGCGGTCGGCCGATATTTATCTTTCGGGTCTTCATGGGTGGCGGCGAACAACCGGACGACGAAGACTCCGCTGTCTTTCAAGTAGGGCGAGTAACGCTCCAGGGTCGACTTCACCTTCCCCAGCGGCACGTGGTACATGGACTCGCGGAACAGGATCACATCGTACCGTCCGGTGGGAACGTAGGAAAGAATATCGGCGCACTCGAAGCGGTTCTTGTCCTGCCGGCCAACTTCCTGGGAGCGTTTCCGCGCCTTGTTCAAGGCCGCTTCGGAAATATCGACCCCGAGGTAGGACCGATAGACTTTTTCGTCCATCTCCGTGCCGGTATTTCCCGAGCCGCATCCCATATCCAGGATGCTTCCATTGGCGGCATGACGTTCCAGGTGACCATAGACGCAGTCCCCCGCCGTGTTGTAGGCAAAGGCCCACTTTTCCTCGGAGTATTCCTTGTCCCAAAAGAACCTCTTGATACTGCTGGGACCATAACTGAGAAGAAAGCCCCGAAGGAACCTTGCGCTGCGATCCACAATGTACATGTCTTAATCTCCGATTTCTTTACGAGTAACTTTGGCGGCCGGACAAGCTGAAAACCGTGCCTTATGCATGGTCCGGAAGTCCGGAAGGCTGAGTTTTTGAAGACCTGGTAATAAATTTCTTTAGCCGCTGCATCTGCTCGCGCCGGACGAATGCGACCAACTCGGGCGACAGTGGAATCTCTACGCGCCGAATGAGCGACCAGGCGTAGCCCGACCCCAGCGCCAGACCACCGACTACAAAAGGGCGGTTCTTCATCTGGTAGAGCGTGCGAAACAACTCCCACAGCGGATGGTTCCCAACCGTGTAATCCTTTACGCCAAACTTGAACTTGGCCATCAGTCCGTTTTGCAGGGCCGTCCCCATTTGGCGATGATGCATACAGACTTTCTCGGGGAAGGTCCGAGTTTGCCAGCCATGTTGGCGCGCGGAAATAACGGCCACGTGATCGATGCAGCCGCCTTTCAATGGCATGTAACCGCCGATGGCTTCAAAGCATTCCCGCCGGAACAGTTGGCATCCGCCCCAGACATTTTCAATGTTCTGGATGCGATAGTCGTACTGATAGGTCCCTTCGCGGAAGGGCGCGCCGGCGACTCCCAGTCGAGGGGACTCGCCCATCTTTCCCATCAGAAACGCGAAGTGATCGGGCTCGAAGGAAACATCACCGTCGAGGTTGCCGACAACCTCGAACTCCAGGTCTTTTACGCGGTCGTAACCGGCGTTGAAGGCATGCACTTTGCCGGCAAAGTGCCGTTCTTGCCGCAGCGGCATGCACAGCAACTCAATCCAGGGATTGCCGGGCAGGTAGCGGCGCACGATCTCATCGGTGCCGTCGGTGGATCCGTCGCTGACGATCACCCACTTCAGCGGACGAAAAGTCTGCGCGACCATGGATTTGAGGGTCAGCTCGATGAACTGGGCCTCATTCCGCGCCGGAGTAATCAGTACAAATGTAGGCAGCTTTGCCATGACAAGGACGGAGAAATTACCCGGCTATGCTCCTACCAAAGATGCGGACGGGGTTTGCGCGACCCCGCCGATTCCCACATAGTGGAAACCGTGGGCTGCGACATCCTTGCCGCGCAGAGCATTGCGGCCATCCACCACCAGCGGCCTTTCCACCAGACCAGCCAGACGGCCCCAATCCACATTGCGGAATTCGTCCCATTCGGTCAGCACCAGGATGGCTTCCACGCCTTCGGCCGCCTGATAGGGGCTTTCGCAGTAGACCACGCCCTGTAATTCCCTCTTGCACCCTTCCATGGCTTGCGGATCGTAAGCCTGCACCACCGCCCCTTCCGCCAGCAACTTCCGGATCAGCGACAGGGCCGGCGCGAAACGGATATCATCCGTGTTGGGCTTGAAGGCCAGGCCCCAAACCCCGATCTTCTTGCCCCGCAGCACCCACAGCTCTTGTTTCACTTTCTCGAGGAACTTGTCGACCCGCTGTAGATTGATTTTTTCGACTTCTTTAAACATGGAGAAATCACAGCCGAACTTTTCCGCAATTCGCACGAACGCCTGTAAATCTTTGGGAAAGCAGAACCCGCCAAAGCCGATACCCGGGTTCAGAAAACTGGCCCCGATCCGCGGATCGAGCCCGATCCCCTCGGCCACCATGCGCACATCCGCTCCCGCCGCCTGGCAGAGGTCGGCAACCGCGTTGATGAAAGAGATCTTCATCGCCAGAAACGAATTGGAAGCGTGCTTGATGAGTTCCGAACTGTTGGTGTCGGTCACCAGAATCGGAACATCTTTCCGTTTTTGGCAGTCGGCATGGACCGGGCACACAAAGTTCCCGTCGAGAATGGGCTGGTAGATTTCGCGCATCAGTTCCGCCGCTTTCGGCCCTTCCACGCCCACCACGATCCGGTCCGGGTGAAAGAAATTCTCTACCGCCGACCCTTCGCGCAGAAACTCCGGGTTGGAAGCCACGTCGTAGTCCAACTGGCTGTTCTTCTGCAGCGCCAGGTGGCGGCGCAATTGCGAAGCGGTCTGTACTGGGACGGTGCTCTTCTCGATCACCAGCCGGTATCCTTGCCCGCGCTTGGCGATGGTCCTGGCCACCCGCTCGATCGCGGACAAGTCGGCGTCTCCGTTTTCCAGCGGCGGAGTACCCACGCAGATGAAAATGCACTGCCCCCGCTCAATGGCCTCTTCGGTGGAGCCGAATTGCAGCCGGCCGGCAGCCCGGCCCTTCTGCACCATCGGTTCCAGGAACGGTTCGAAGAAGGGCAATTCCCCGTTTTGCAGCTTGGCGAGTTTTTGCGGATCGCTTTCGCTACAAAAAACGTGATGGCCCAGTTCTGCCAAACAAGCGGATGTGGTCAATCCCACATAGCCCGCGCCAATGACGGAGATTTGCATGTGTACCTTCCTCTAGAAAATCTAACGACAACGAACTTTCATTGCAACCATAGACAGCTTCGCCCTCTGAGTCACAGACGGTTGTGACCCTCAAACCCCAGGAAAGTAACCTTCTGGAAGGTTCCTATGCGCATATACCTCGCGGTCCCAGCTTTTTTAGCCGACGGACAACGCGGCTTGCCGCCCGCTGCTCAACTGCATGACTTGTTCCGCCACATATCGCTGCTGCTCGCGGGTCAGTTGCGGAAACATGGGTAACGACAGGATCTCCGGCGCCACCCGCTCGGCGACGGGAAAATCGCCGGTCCGGTAGCCCAGGTCGGCATAGGCTTTTTGCTGATGCAGCGGAATCGGATAGTGAATGGCGGTGCCTACCTGGGCCGCCGCCAGTTCCGCCTGGAGTTTCTCCCGGTTTTTCACCCGGATGACATACAAGTGGTACACCGCTTTGCTGTAGGAGGGCTCGACCGGCGTCACCAACTCCGTGACCCCTTGAAACAGGCGCGCATATTCCCTGGCGATTGCCTGGCGTTGCTGGTTCCAGCCCGCCAGATGCTTCAATTTGATCGCCAGCAGACCGGCCTGGATGGTATCGAGACGGCCGTTGTAGCCTTCGATGTCGTGGTAGTACTTCTTGCTTTGGCCGTGATCGCGAATCATGCGCACCTGGCGGGCCATGACTTCGCTACTGGTTGTAATCGCGCCCGCTTCTCCGCAGGCGCCAAGGTTTTTCCCGGGATAGAAGCTGAAGGCCCCGGCCACGCCCATGCTGCCGGCCTTGCACCAGCGGTTCTGTTTCTTGGAGAAATATTGCGCGCCATGCGCCTGGCATGCGTCCTCGATCACCAGGAGGTTGTACTTGGCCGCCAGTTCCAGGATGGGATCCATGTCCGCCATCTGGCCGTACAGGTGCACGGGGACCACCGCGGTGACCGGGCGCTGCAGTTTCTTGTGGTTCAGTTTGTGGGAAGGCGCGTCCCAGATACACTCGGTCTCGAAGAATGTCTGGAGCTTCCGGGGGTCCAGGTTGTAAGTCCGCTCGTCGATGTCGACAAATACCGGCCGCGCCCCCGCCTGGGTAATGGCTTCGGTGGTGGCGATAAAGGTGTTGGGCACGGTGACCACCAGATCGCCCTGCTTTACGCCGGAGGCCATCAAGGCAAAGCGCACCGCATCGGTGCCGCTGGCCAGGCCCACCGCATAGCGGGCGTCGCAGAACTGCGCGAATTCTTTTTCGAAATCTTCCACCAGCTTGCCGCCGATGAAATGCGCGTTGCGGATGCAGTCGCGGAACTGCGCGACCAATTCTTCTTCCAGTTCGCGGTGCGGCGTTACCAGGTCCAAAAATGGGATCATTGCTTTTGGTTGAACCATGTTATTTGCCCTTCTCCTTTAAAGACCTCAAAACTCTTGCCGGGTTCCCGGCGACGACGGTATGCGGAGGAACGTCCTTGGTGACCACGCTGCCGGCGCCGACCAGCGCGCCTTCGCCGACCGTCACATTGGAGAGAACCGTGACCCCGGAGCCGAGCGAGGCGCCCTTGCAGATGCGAGTGGCTTCCACTTTCCAATCGGCCTCGGTCTGCAAGGAGCCATCGGCGTTGGCCGCGCGCGGGTAACTGTCGTTGATGAACATCACTCCGTGGCCGATGAATACGTTGTCTTCGATGGTCACGCCCTCGCACACGAAGGTGTGGCTGGATATTTTGCAGTTCCGGCCCACGCTGGCGTTCTTTTGGATTTCCACGAAAGCGCCGATCTTGGTGCCATCGCCGATCGCGCAACCGTAGAGATTGATGAACTGCGAAAGCTTCACGCCCTCGCCCAGCTTCACGCTCGGGGCGATGCTCAGGTATTTATCCATGGTAGGAGCTTGTTTTGTGCTCATGTTCTTTTGTCGGGTCCGGCTAGGCGCCCACGCTGAAGGGAGTTTCGATTTCGACCAGCCTGCCGCGCGCATTCAACGACTTCTCCGCCGCTTCCAGCAGGCGGACCACGCGCAGGCCGGCGACTCCATCGTTAATGGGAGCATGATTGGTGGAGATGCAATCCATGAAGTGGGCCACTTCCGCTTTCAGGGCTTCGGTTTGCTCGACGCGCGGGGCCCACATATCGCCCGAGCGATAACTGACCAGCAGGTTATACATGCCCTCGCCGTTCTTTACCGAAACCCCTTTGTCGTAAATCTTGATTTTCTCGTCGGCATCGAGGTCGTTCCACACCACCATCTTTTTCTCGCCGCCAATCAAGGTCGTGCGCACTTTGACCGGGGAGAGCCAGTTCACGTTGATATGGGCCACCACATTGTCGGGGAAGTAAATGGTCAGAAAGGCGATGTCCACCAGATTGTTCAGGTGCTTTTCCCCGGTGGCCACCATGGCTTCGGGCTCCTTCTGGATCACGTAATCCATGATGGAGAGATCGTGCGGCGCCAGGTCCCATACCACGTTGATGTCGTGCTGGAACAGTCCCAGATTGACGCGCATGGAGTCGTAATAGAAGAGCTTGCCCAGCGTGCCTTCATCGACCAACTGACGGATCTTACGCACCGCGCCCGTGAACAAGAAGGTGTGGTCCACCATGATTTGCAGCTTCTTGCGGGCGGCCAATTCGATCAGTTCCTCCGCCTGGGCCACACTGGCGGTGAAAGGCTTTTCCACGAAGACATGTTTTCCATGCTGGAGCGCCGATTTGGCGATTTCGTAGTGCGTCCAGACCGGAGTCACCACCGCCACGACATCGATGTCCGGCGACTCCAGAATTTCCTTCGCATCCAAAGTCACTCGCACCTGCGGAAAAGTATGCTCTGCGCGCTGCAGGCAGTTCTTGCTCTTGTCCGCAATGGCGACCACCTGGGACAGGCCGGGCTGGTTGAAGTTACGGGCAACGTTCGGGCCCCAGTAGCCGAATCCGATCACGCCTACCTTGATCATGCCTTCTCCTTCAGACACTCTTCGGGTGTCTGCTCACAGCCTTGCGCTTGCTTAACTTTGGGGGGATTTCCTGTTTTTACTGGCCTGGGTCGCATGCTTACGCCCACAGCCGCTGCGGCGGTCTCACATCACGGGTGGGGAGAACTCAATACGCACCATCGCCGGAGAGGACGGCCGCGGGCGTGCGCAGGAGTATTTTTACATCGAGCAGCAGCGATTGCTTGCGCGCATACTGCAAGTCCAACCGCACCATCTCGTCAAATCGCGTGCGGCAGCGTCCATTGACCTGCCACAAACCGGTGATTCCCGGGCGGGCTTCCAGCAGACGGCGCCGGTGCCACACATCGTAGGCTTCCACCTCGTAAGGGAGCGGAGGCCGCGGCCCGACCAGCGACATGTCACCGCGCAGAACATTGAAAAATTGCGGCAGCTCGTCGAGGCTGGTGCGGCGGATCCATTTGCCTACCGAAGTAATGCGCGGATCGTCGGTGAGCTTGAAGGTTCCGCCTTCTTTTTTCTCGGCCTGGCCGGCGATCAGCTTCTTTACATATTCTTTGTGCTTTTCGGCGTTGTTGTTCACATACATCGAACGGAACTTGAGGAAGGTGAACCGCGCCCCGTATTCTCCGACGCGCTGCTGCTTGAAGAAAACCGGCCCTTTGGAGGTCAGCTTCACGGCAATTGCGATGGCCAAAAATACCGGGGAGAAAACAAGGATGGCAAACATCGAACCGGCCATGTCCATGGCCCGCTTTAACACCCGGGACCAACGTTTCTTGATGACTTCCTGTTGTAAGTCCGGGTACAGCACCGACTCGTTGGGGTCCAGCGGGGTACCGTTTTCCTGCCAATCCTCGGGGAACAGGTGGAACGTAATGCCAATCTGGCTAAACTGCTCCAGGGTCAGACAATCTTTCAACGATCCGCTGACCCGCATCAGGATGGTCGCCAACACGGACTTTTTCAGGTCCGGGGCGATCTCGGTAAACATGATGCCGATGACCTGCTGCCGCTTGTACCAGCCGGCTACGTCGGTGTCTCGCGTGGAAAGTGCCAGGGCGGAGAGAACGTTTTGCACAACCTTGCCCGCCCTTTCCGCCGGGAAGGCGTTCCCGATGTCCAGCAGCATCAACAAAAATGGTTTGCCCGAACGCTCCGCCCGCTTGCGTTCCAGACATACGGTGCGGTGGAAATATTCCTCCGGAAGAATACTGTCATTGCCGGCTTCGGTCCGGGCAATGGGATTCTGGGAAGCTACGACCGAACGCAGGGTCTTGATAGGATCAGAAACGCTCACAACTCACTCTCCTCAGTTCTTAAATGGAACGGGGAAATGCTCTAACCGCCTAAGCCCAGAAACTTCCTGGGGAAAAAATTTACGGCGTTCACGAGGAGGGAGGGCTGTTGAAACCGTTGCCGACTGCTTTATTTTGCGGTCCCTTTCGCGGGACCTGCTGCAGCCGGACTGTAACGCGAATAGTAGTTTTTGTTATCGGTACCCGTAAAACCGTTTACGACTACACCTAATAGTTTGGACCGTTCTAGGGCCGTCAGTCCACGCTGGAGCTGACGTTTTTCAGTCTTGCCTTCACGTACCACCAACAGGACACCGTCGGCTAACCGCGCCCATACGCTGGTATCCGCCAAAGGCAGAAGGGGAGGGGAATCAATAATGATCCAATCGAAGCTGGCTGTCAACTGCACTAATAGGCTAGACAATTTCCCCGTCTGCATCAGCTCCAGGGGGTTCTCCGGGGGTCGCCCGGCTGGCAGAAACCAAAACCCAGGCCTATCCAGGAAATAAATGTTGTTGATCGGGCCGGCGCCTTGCGACAACCATTCCGTGACCCCGGGAATGTGCGGATGGCCGAATTGCTGGGAAAGCACAGGACGGCGTAGATCTCCTTCTAAAAGAAGGACTTTCTGTTGTTTGCGGCGGGCCAGAGTGGCCGCCAGATTGGCCGAAACCAGGCTCTTCCCTTCTTCCGGTAAGGTGCTGGTAATTAAGAGTTTATTGACGGAGCGGGACTGCTGCAATTGCCGCAGCCGCACTCCCAAAAAGCGGAATTTCTCGGCCGCCAGGCTTTCTTCGTCGAACAAGGAGACCAACCGGCTTTCCGGCGTGATCGCCACGGGCACCGAGTGAAATTGGCCAAGCTCCGACGCCGCCGTTGGCGGTGGCTCGAGGACCCGGACTGGCTCGGGAGCGTCGCGCTCGACCGCCTCCAAAAGCTCAGTGGCCAGAACCGATTCGACTGGGAGCGCGCCCCCTGACTTTTCCGCTTCCGACCTCTGTAGCGCTTCGAAAATACGGCTCATATCTTCTGCGTCCCCCGGGAAACCACAAATGGCGTTTCTTCTTCCTCGCGTGTACGCGCGCTCTGCAGATAATCGTGCAACTGGAGCAGGGTCTTCACCGCTTGCCAAACTTCGCCGCTGTCCTGCGGGGGCTGGGAAGCGGAGGAGGGCGCGCTTCGATTCGGCGCATCCATCGGCTGCACCCGGTGCACAATCCCGAGCCGGAAGTCGGCTGCGACCTCTTCGATCACATCGGGCGAGATCGCGGGCGTCTGCCGGGCAAACGAAGTAATCAGCGCGTTCTCGCAAATGGTGTTGATCAAGCGCGGAATTCCACGAGAGTGACGATAGACGCTGCTGATGGTCTCGGCCGGGAACAAATCCGCATTGTGCCCGTCGGCCGCGGCCAATTGCAGGCGGCGATGGATATATCCGCGGGTTTCTTCCAGCGTGAGCGGCTCCAGTTGCGAGCGTAGCGCGATGCGCTGCTTCAATTGCCGCAGCTCGACCGAATCCATCTTCAGGTCGAGTTCCGGCTGGCCCACCAACAGGATCTGCAACAGCTTCTCCTCGGCGGTCTCCAGATTGGTCAGCAGCCGCACCTCTTCTAGCACTTCCACGGGCAGGTGATGGGCTTCGTCTACCACCAGCACTGTGGTGAGTTTCTGCTGATGGCGCGCGATCAGATAGCTGCTGAGGTCGAGCAGCAACTCGCTTTTGTTCTTCCCCGCGGCCGGCAGCCCCAGGTCGCCCGCGATGTATTGCAGGAATTCCATGGGCGAGAGGATGCTGTTGAATACGTAGGCATAGGCCACGTTTTTCCGGTTGAGCAACTCCAGCAGGCAGCGCACCAGCAGGGTCTTCCCCGTACCCACTTCGCCGGTCATGACCACGAAGCCCTTATGCCGGCGGACGCCGTAGTAGAGCGCCGCCAGGGCTTCGTTATGACGCCGTGTGGGAAACAGGAACGACGGGTCTGGCGTGATCTCGAAGGGATTGCGCTTCAGTCTGTAAAAACTTTTATACATTTAGTCCTAGCCGCGGAGGAAACTGATGGCGCTACCGAGTAGTACGATCATACCGATGACAGCGATGCCCGCCAATGAAAGAATTTGCCCACGTCTCTGGTCTTGTTGTTCGAGAGATGTTTTCAGCGCGGGAATTTCCACCAAAACCTCGGCCGGCACCATTTGCTTGAAGACTTCCTCGTCATACACCCGGTCATCCAGGAACTCCGCTCCCCCGGCCACCACTAATCCCAGCGCAAAACCCGCGAATAGTCCCATCATGCTCAGTTTCAATCGGTTGGGAGAATACGGCTTGGTGGGGCGGCTGGGCGGGTCCTGCATGGTGAAACGGTCGCCTTGCTGTTCGACGGAAACTCTTTTGACCAATCTTGCCTCGTTCTGCCGTTTGAGGAGGTCGTCGTAGTGCGCCTTGGTCTGATCGTAGTCACGGGTCAGATCGGCGAGTTCCTGCTCGCGTACCGGAGTCGTGTTCAGCCGCGCCTGATAGGTGCCAATCTGCGCCTGGAGCGATTCGATGGCGTGTTGCCGGTTGGAAATTTCCAGCTGGTTGGCCTTCAACTGGCTGCGCACTTCCACTAACGGGCCGCTGATGCGGCTGGGAGTCGAATCCCCCGCAGTTCTGTCCGAATCCGGAGCTTTGTCTTTCAATTGCGCCAGAAGCTGATCTTTCATGCGCTGGGTTTTGGCAATCTGTTCCTTCACCTTGCGCACGTCCGGATGCTGGTCGGTATAAATGGAACTCAAGTTCGCGAGTTGGGAATGAAGGCGATCCAACTCCTGGTCGAGCGCCGGAAGCCCTACCGGAGCTTCTCCCGAATTGGCGCCGCTGGTGGCGCTGTTGTACTGGCTCAGCACGGACTCCAGGTAGGCCTTCTGTTGCATGGCGCGGGCCAGCGCGTCTTGCTCCCCCTGAAGCTGGGTTTGCAGGCCCGACAGGATCTGAATGTTACTTTGCAACTGGCCGGGCAATTCTCCAATGTGGTGGTCTTTGTACTCCCGGACTTTTTCTTCCTGGGCGGACAGATTATTTCTGGCGTCCGCCAGCTCGCTGTCAAGGATATTGTTTTGCACGTCCAGGTCGGTCGCGGTAATGTTCAGCGCGCCGCTGATCAAGGCGTTGCTCAATTCCGTGGTGACCTGCTGGGCCATGTCAGGGCTGGAAGAACTGAAATAGATGTTGAAGGAGGTGGGCAGGCCAAACTGGGTTTGCGCCACTTCGATCTCAACGTTCTTGCGCATGCGGTCCACCAGCTCCTCATCGGTCAGCTTGCCGCTGGCGCGCTGGCTGGAATAAAGGTTCAGGGTAGTGGCAATCCGGAGCAGATTGGTGCGGCTCAGCACCTGCTGAGAAATACTGTCCATACGGTTTTGTGAGTCCGGGGCCGCGCCCGCTCCCACAACCAGGATACTGGAGGGACGCTGCACCAGGATCAACGCGCTCGAACGGTAGACCGAGGGCAGCAGCCAACTGACGCTCCAAATCACGGCCCAGCCCACAAAGAACGGCAAAACAAACAGCCAGCAGCGCCGGCGCACTACCGCCACGTACTTGGCCCAGTCCAGTTTTTCTTGCGGTTGATCGTCGAATAATTCTTCCGGCATGAATCTACCTTCCCAGCGGACGGGTGAAGTTATAGGAGATGGAAATCGAGCCGCGATTATGGTTCACACTTCCTGAGGAGGAGACGGTGCCTCCCTCCAGATAGTCGCGACTGTAGTCCAAACGTAACATGAAATTTGCCGCCAGCTTCTGTTCCAGGCCCACGGTCCCGGTCGCGGACTTAAGCGGCGGGTTGCCCGCCACCGCCCTCCCCAGCTCACGGTTATGTCCGTAGATGGCAGTGAGATATACGGTCGTGCTCCTGGCCAATTGCCGCCTGACACCGCCATTTACGCTGGTCACGGTCACGGCGCCTGAAAGGCCGCCGCCATCGCTGACTTGCCGTGTTGCGCCCAGCCGCAGGCTGGTGAACTGGCCCTGCCAGCCCAAGCTAGCTCCACCTGAGGTCGATAACTGGTGCTCGCTGGGCGACCCCCCGGAGAGCGCATCGATTTCGGAATAGTCCGGGCCGGCAAACATGGAAAGCGTCAAATGCTGCTGAATGGTGATGGTGTGCGAGAGCAGCAGGCTATGATCGAGGACTTCGTTGCCGATCGGTGAAAAGGTCAGGCGTTGAAACTTATAAGTAATGCTCGTCCAGTTGCGTTCGGTAAAGCGGTGGTTGTAGTAGAAGTCGCCGCTGCGGGTGGTTGTATCCACTAATTGTGTGGACCCGGTAGGGACGTCCTTGAAATGCGCATCGTAGAACGTACCGCCTCCACCAATAACGTCCCCGGCGCCGTACTGATAGCTCATGTCGACTGCGCCTGTGTTGTTTAGGCTCTTGGCCAGTGGCGTGACCAGCGTTTGGTTCGGCTGGTTGATTGGTCCGGTGACTGGAGTTCCCAAGCCATTCTGAAATTGTTGCAGGAAGCCAGTCGTGTCGAGGAAGCTATCGCTCAGCCGGAGGTCCACGTGCGGACTAAGCCGATATTGCAGCGAGCCGTTTAAATCGTGCGAACCCTGGTTCCTGGAAGATAAGCGCTGGTTCACGGTCAAGCCGCCGAAATAGCCCAGTGTCCAATGCAACCGCGAGCGGGTTTGATCCAATTGAATAAAGGGGAGAATCGAATAACCGAAGTCCCCGATCCGAGTGGCGTTGTTGGCTGCGTTGTCGTCGTAAGTGGCTTGTACCGCGAGACCGCCCCGCAGGATATTGCTCCGCTCCAGTTCGGAGCTGAAGGAAAGCGAACTGGCATCTCCGGTCAACAGTGCGGGCGCGGGCGCCCTTTGATCGTCCACTGCGGGCGCAACTTCACTGCTTTGCGCCGGTGTTAGCGGTTTCGCCTGGTCTTGCGCGGCAGCGACGCTCACCGCGGCAAGGAGCACGAGTGCAAAAATTTGCCTATTCTCCGGGGTTGTCCTCACGGAACCACCACCGTATCCCCAGGGATAAGCTTCACATTCTGCTGGCTATTCTTCCCTTTGATCACGTCTTTATAGTTGAAGGGCAACCGCTCGTCGGTGCCATCTGCCTTCTTTCGGAGCACGTAGATGTCCTTCTTTTTGGCAAAATCGCGGAATCCACCGGCCAGCGCCAGGCCATCCAGAATTGTGGTGTTGCCGGTCAGTGGATAGGACCCGGGACGTCCCACCTGCCCCATGATGTTGAACTTCTTGCTGCGCATCTCCTGCACAATCACGGTAACTTCCGGCTCAGAGATGTAATTCTTCAACTTCTCGGTGATTTCGGCCTTCAGGGCCTTGGGGGTTCTCCCGCCCGCGGTGACTTCTCCGACCAGCGGCAGAGAAATCTTCCCGTCAGAGCGAACTGGGACATTGCGGGTGATATCAGGTTCTTTCCAGACATTGATCGCAAGCAAGTCATCAATTCCGATCACGTAGCTGTCGTCATCGGTAGCCGCGGACGGCGCGGATGGGAGGGGTTGCGCCGCAGTCCCAGCTGGCGTAGCGGATTGGTTGTCGGTGCTCTTGGCAGCGTCGCTCGCGGACTGCGCCGGGAGTGCGGTGCAAGACAAAGCGCAGGCCAGCAACAGCGCCAGTTGCCAGTGTCCCCAACTTTTGTTCTGCGTGTTCATGGTGTGGTTCCTTGGTGGCCCGCGGACCGCCGGCCCACGCTGCCTTTTACTACGGCCCGTGTCCGTTGCCCTTTACCGCGGCGCCAGCAAATGAAGTGGAGCTATACGTAGGGGGGGGACTCATATGATACTGCTGAATCTTGTAAAGCAGAGTGCGATAACTCACTTTTAACAGCCGGGCCGCAGCCTTGCGGTTCCAGCGTGTCTGGTCGAGTGCTACCGCAATTGCGTTGCGCTCGGCTTCTCCTTTTACTGTCTGGACCAAAGTGCGTAGACCCGAGGCGTGGTCCTCGCTGGGCGCGGCCATGGAGAGCGGTTCGGGGGTGTGGGTGGGAAAGCTGTGTTGCAATCCACTGCCATCATTCCACCGCGCCTCTCCCAGTATAAGTTCTTCGTGCCCCATGACCAGGTGGCGCTTCACAAAACTTTCCAGCTCGCGAAGGTTCCCCGGCCATTTGTACTGCTGGCAAGCTTCCAGCAATTCCGCCGACAGAGTACGGGTCGGCAGGCCGTAGTGTTTGGCCAGCTGGTTCATGAAATGTCCCAGCAGGAGCGGGATTTCTTCTTTCCGTTGCCGTAATGAGGGCACGTGCACGGTGAATGCGCTCAACCGGTAGTAGAGGTCCTCGCGCAGCCGTTTCTCTGTCATGGCACGCTCGACATCCACCCCAGTGGAGGCTACGATGCGCGCATCCACGCGGACGGTGGCGCCGCTGCCCGGCCGCGAAAACTGTTTTTCCTGGAGGACGTGCAACAGCTTGGCCTGGAGACTGGCCGGCATGTCGGCAATGTCATCGAGAAAAATCGTGCCTTTTTCGGCCAGCTCGAGCTTTCCCGGATGGGGACGGGCCTGCCCTGGAAACGAGCCCGCGTCATAGCCAAACAGCTCTCGCTCCAGCAGGTCCGGGGGTAGCGCGGCACAACTTACCTTCAGAAAAGGAAGCGCCGAACGCACGGAGAGTTTGTGGATCAGCCGGGCGGCCGTTTCTTTACCGCTGCCGCTCTCCCCCACGATTAGCAGGGGAACATCTACCTGCGAAAGCAATTCCACCTGCGCGCGCAACTTGCGCATCAGCGGACCGGCGGCCACAAAGAAGCGGTCTTCCCGTACCTGAATAATCTGTTCCTGGTCGAAACGGTTGGGTATGGCGTCGTCCTCGCCCAGCAGGTGCCGCTGGATTGTGGCGGTAAGCTTCTGGTCGCTTACCGGCTTCAACAAATAGTCGCGCGCCCCGAGACGAATCGCTTCATCGCGCAAAGTTTCATCGGCCAGGCCCATTAATACAACCGGAAGGCTGGGCCGCATACGACGCAACCAGCGAAGAGCGTAGAGCCCGTCCGCGTCGCCGCGCGCCAAATCCACGATCACCATATCGGGGGCGTGGTTGGCCTGTAGCCGCTCCAGGGCTTCGCATCCGCTGCCGGCGACCTCGAGCCCCCAGGCGTGTGAACTCGCCAACGAACTGAGAGCGGAGATCGCGGACGAATCGCGGCCTACGATCAGCAAGCGCCGCGATGCGGGAGCGGCGCCGTTGTTACTCTTGGAATTATGATTCAATGGAGTTTTTTGCGGGGAGAGACGGAAACCAACTTAGACGGGTTCGACCTGGTAGCCTTCAATCCGTACCGCCAGCGATCTTTGAATGACATCCACCGAGACCACCAGCGTGCGGTCGCCGTTGCGCGCGATCAAAACGCCTTCGACTCCCTTTAGAGCGCCGCTGCAAATGCGGACCCGCTGGCCAATCTTCAGGAACGGATGCGCGGACCAGGGCAACTGCTCGTTCATCAACAGGCGAACGGCGTCGATCTGTTCGTCCGGAATCGAAAGCGCCTCACCCCGCATGCCCACAACTTGCAGCACGCCGTGAGTGCGGCAGACCCGGAGGCGGTCCTGATTGGTGGGAGCAAAGCGCGCGAACACGTAACAACTGAAAAGAGGCAACTCCACGACTTTTTTGCGGTCGCTCCAGCGATGAGTCTCCCTCACCAGCGGCAAATAGGTATTGACGCCCTGCTCAAGCAAACGCTCGGCGACCATCTTTTCATGCCGCGCCCGGGTATGCACCGCATACCAGTGAGTATCGTTGGCCACCGCGGCAGTGGTGGTCGTTGGTTCCCAACTCTGCTGCAAAGTGCTCACAGCTTCGCCCTCTGGGTCACATGCGCTACTTGACCGGAAAAATTCATAAGCAAAAATTGTCGGATTTCACGGGAGCAAAGGGGAGGGGACAACAGTTTTGCACGCGTCTGGCATGCTGAGAATACGCAGCCATGCAACACCCTGCAAGAGGTACTCAATCTTGATTCAACGTACTCTATCCATAATAGAGTATGTTAACTCTACCTGTAGGGTCATTATGGCCCGATCAGCGGGTTGGGTAAGCCTGAGACGCAGGCTCTGAAACCCGACCATTACTTATCTCATAAGTATAACATAAATATATGTATTATACCAATTCTGGAGTTGGTGCAATCTGGGCAAAAGAACGATCATTGTCTCAAAACGATACAAGTGGAAAGGTTCCGCAACATTGTATGCAGCCCGATTCACTTTCCAGTGTTTGCTCAAGCCTTAGGCTTGAGGTAAAATTTGCCCAAGGTTGGCATGGACGACCCAGCCAGTTGCAACATTTTGTGTTGATAAGGGTTTCAGAGAATTTTGCCCCCTTTGGAAACTCGGCTGGACTCCCGCAACAAAATTGGAGACCGCATGCAGCTCAATCAAGATCGCGGAGAACCCCTCATTCGCGTTCTTGTGGTGGACAACACGCGCATCCATGCGCAGTTGTTGGCGGACGCTCTAAAGCGCGATCCTTCGCTGGAAGTGGTTGGCGCGGTCTCGCACTCCGGCGAGCTCATTGACTTGGTCCGTTCCAACAAGATCGACGTGGCCGTAATTGGCTGCAACCTGGACGAACAACCACTCCATGGCATTGAGGTCTTACGGCAGTTGAAATCCACCTTTGCCGGCATCCGGGCCATCGTTCTTCTCGACTCCTCCAAACGGGACGTGGTGATCGAAGCGTTCCGTGCCGGCGCGCGTGGACTGTTCACCCGGCACGAGTCCCTGGAAATGCTTTCGAAGTGCGTGCGCCGGGTCTACGAGGGCCAAATCTGGGCCAATACGGAGCAAATGGGGTATGCCATCGAGGCACTGGCAGCTGCGCCGACTGTGCGCGCCGTCGGGGCCAACGGAATTGAGCTTCTTTCAAAGCGCGAGCTGGAAGTTGTGCGTTGCCTGGCCGAAGGCCTGACGAACCGCGAAATCGCCGCGCGCTTGGGACTGAGCCAGCATACGATCAAGAACTATCTGTTCCGCGTTTTCGACAAGTTGGGGGTCTCCAGCCGTCTCGAACTTTTGTCGTTGACGCTCACGCAACCGGCCCCAGGGCTTCCACTCATCGAGAGTTCCAGCAGCGAGATCAATCCCACGACCCTCGCAGGCTGTTTGAATGCCGCGGAACAAGGCGTGCCCTCAGCCCAACTGGCCCTGGCCTGGATGTATTGGCAAGGCAAAGGAGTGGCCAGCGATCCCATCTCTGCCTATATGTGGTATCTGGTTTCCGAGCGGACCAGCGGCGAGATGAAAGAAGAGATCGTCGCCGCCAAAAGAAAACTGGCGGATGTGATGACGACCGAACAAATCATTGAAGCGCAGAAAAGAGCGGCCGCGCGGCTCCGCCAGGGCAATCCGGTTTCATCCCACGCCGCCTCGGCCAATGCCGCATCTTCCATAAGACTCAACTACTAGAAGATCGCAAAGTGAGCAGTGTAATTTCCGGCGGGCAACAGAACCGAATGGGCAAACGCACGGTGCCGATTCCGGCATTGGTGTAAAGAGTCAGCCCACCAACGCGATAAAGCCCTTTGGGATACTTCATGCCGAGTTTCGGCAAAACCGGCGCGCCCATAAACGGGACCCGTACCTGCCCTCCGTGCGAGTGCCCTGACAATTGCAGATCGACGGGATACCTGGCGACGTGAGTGGCGAAATCCGGCTCGTGGGCCATGAGCAAAATCGGCTCACTCGCCGGCACCTTTTTCAGCGTGATGTCCATGTCCGCGGAACCTTCGAGCACATCGTCGGTCCCTGCCAGCCACAAGCGTTTTCCATCCTTTTCCAACGGGTCGGCCTGATTGCGCAGAGTTTTTATGCCGTGGGCCTGCAGCACGCTGACGATCCGGTTGGGGTCGGTCGACGCATCGTGGTTCCCCAGGCAGGCAAAGATTCCGATCTTGGCTTTGAGCTGCGCTAGAAGCTGCGCACAAGGCTCCACCACGGCGGCGGCTTTTTTCTTGTTTGTTGAGAATGCCGGAGCTGTAACAAAATCGCCGGTCAGCAGAACGAGGTCTGGGTACAACCGGTCCACAACTGCAACTGCCTTGCGCAAAGGGACAACCGAGAAATCGTCGTCGTAATGGAAGTCACTCAATTGCGCGATGCGCAGGCCGTCCCACGCAACCGGCAATCTCTTGATGGGCAGGGCGAGCTCGATCAGATGAGGATCGTTCGGTTCGAGAAGCGCGGAATCCACCGCGATCGAGGTTGCGGCAAAGGACGCGCTGAGTTTAAGAAAGGACCGTCGGGTAACGTGCAACTGCGATCACCAGCGTTTGGGCTTGGATATGCGAGCGAAATCAGCGCGCACCTCCATCCTATCAAACGCTGCCCGAAGGCGATGGGACCGCAACGTGGTTAGAAGTGGCGCCGGGAAGTTGAGACCCGGCGCCGAACCGTACGGGAGGAAATCAGAGGGCGGCGGCCCCGCGCTCCTGATTACGGATGCGGATGGCTTCGTCCACTTTGTAGAGAAAAATCTTGCCGTCGCCGATTTTCCCGGTGGAGCCGCCTTTTAGGATGGCAGCGACGGTTGCTTCCACGCGGTCGTCCGGCAGCACAATCTCAAGCTTCACTTTGGGCAGAAGATCGATGGTGTATTCGCGTCCACGGTACTGCTCGGTGTGGCCTTTTTGCCGCCCGTGCCCACGCACATCGGAGATCGTCATGCCTTCCACGCCGAGTTCCAGCAGCGCTTCTTTCACTACATCAAGCCTGGTCGGTTGAATAATCGCCTCAACTTTGGTCATTTTGTTTGTCCTCGACACTTTTCAATTTTTGATGCCTACCAACAGCCACATTGTGTTTTACAACGAAATTTCCACGGCAGCCGTTTCCGAAATCGAAGCTGTCAATTGTTGTTTGGGGAACGCGTAACGCAGTAAAGCCGGGGTAATCAAGGTCGTGACCAACACCAGAATGATGGCCTGGGCGTAAATATCACGCGTTACCAGTCCCGCCGCAAAGCCAATGCTGGCGGTGATCAAGCCGACTTCTCCCCGGGGGATCATGCCCACTCCCACCACCAGCGAATCACGGCGATTGAATCCAGAGAATGCAGCCCCAAAGCCGCAGCCTACCACTTTCCCAACGATCGCGATTAAAAGCAACACATTGAAGAACACCAGATGGCTGCCCAACTGCCAGGCGTTCACATCCAAACCAATGGACATCAGGAACAGGGGGCCAAAAAAAGAATTGGTCATAGCACGCAGTTCTTCGATCACTTTCGCATGGGATGGCGTAGACGCCACAAACAATCCCGCCAGATAGGATCCGGTAATCGCAGCCATTCCTCCGAATGACTCGGCGGTAAACGCCATGACGAACGCCAAAGCCAGCGCGGCCGCTACTTCCATGTGGTGGCCATGCATCCGCGCGGCCGCTTTCATCAGCCAGCGCGTGATCCATGGGCCGGCGATAAATATTCCAATCAGGCAAGCCGCCATCTTGGCGATGGGAACCATCAATGCGTGCCAGCGACCGGCGCCGGACTGTCCATGCGCGCTGATGGCGATGACCAGTGAAAGCACAATCAGTCCCATAACGTCATCAATGACTGCCGCGCCTAATATAGTGGAGCCGGCGCGCGACTTGATTTGATTCAGGTTCATCAGAGTCTGGGCGGTAATGGTGACGCTGGTTGCGGTGAGGATGGTGCCGATGAACAACGACTGCTGCCAATCAAGTCCGGACCAGCGGGAAAATAAAAAACCTCCTGCCATGGGGAGAATCACGCCGCCTGCGGCCGACCAAAACGCGGGCCTCAGCGCTTGCTTAGCCATCTGAATGTCGGTTTCCAGGCCCGCGACAAACATCAGAACAACGACACCTACCTGTGCCAGAACTTTGAATACACTGGCGACCGAGGCCCCACTCTCCCCGGCCGCAGCCAGCCAATGCATGTTCCAGATGTTAATCGCGGTCGGGCCCAGGAGTACTCCCGCTAATAGCTCGCCGAGCACGGCGGGCAAGCCAAGGCGGGACGCTAATGAGCCGGCGGCTTTGGCCGCGGCGATCAGCAGAGCTATGAACAGCAGTATTTGGAGCGATGTATTCATCAGCCTCGCTGCGCTTCAATCATAATCTGTTTGACTTCAGCGGCCATGGCAGATTCGGCATAGTTATATTTTTGCCTGAATGACTGCTCGGGTGTGCATTCATTATGGCGTGGAACTATCGGTGCGGTCCGACCTGCCAGGGTCGCTTCTGGCCGCTGCCCAGCGCGCGCAAAGAAGTGACGGCGACGGCCAGCAAGCCGCCTGTAACGATAGGAAGCACTGGCGCGTGGCCTACCAGGACCAAAAAGAGACACACGATCACTGCCCACGCCCAAATTTGCCGGTTCTGTTTGAAAGATTCCAGGATCTTATTCATTTTTCTCCTCGGCTTTGGCTACCAGCGGACATGGAGCAATAACGCCACAATGGCGGCAGTCGGACCGCCCGTGAGTAAAATAATCTCAAGCTTGCTGAACTGCCTGTTGAACCACGGCCGAGCGATCCCGTTGCGCTCTCTCGCGCGCTCTTCTCTTAACAACTCCGTCAACATCTTTCTTTGCTCAAGCGTGGAGATACAGCGCAACGCGCGCTCTGACGCCTCATAACCCTTTTGCGGGATGCGCAACTTGAAATTCAACTTAGCCAGGGTGTAATGAGCGGCAAAATTTTCGGGATCAATTTTGCCTGCGGCTTCCAGGTGATCGATGGCCGGATAAATATTATGGGAAAGCGCATATGCCAGACCGAGACAAATCCGCGCTTCGGGAAAATATGGCGCCAACTCTACGGTGCGAGACAGTAACTCCACAGCCTCGGCAGGTTCAGCCATTTGCAGCTTCGCCATACCTTGCTGGTAGCAAGTTCTTGCTTCAGCAGTCAGCGCGAGATTAGCTGGGAGTTGTACAACAACTCCCAGCCCGTTGGATTCGTGATGGTTTAAGGACGAAAGCAAATCGGTCATTATTTGACCTCGTTAGTCGGCCGCGGCAGCGCCAGCCGGAATGGCCTGCGGTTTCAACACAAACTCGGGATAACACAGGGCACCCATTTCCGGGATGTCGAGGCCTTCGAGCTCGTCGGCCGCTGCCACCCGTTGTCCAATGATGGCGTGAATGACCGTGTTCCCTATGTAGGAAAAGGAGAAGACAAAACCTACAAGCGTGCCTACTCCGATCAGTTGAGCGACCAGTTGCGTGGGATCTCCGTAGAACAGTCCCTTCACCCCGTTGGTGCCATCAGCGAACAAGCCCACGGAGATTACGCCCCACAAGCCGTTGGTGCCGTGCACGGAAATCGCACCCACTGGATCGTCCACCCGCATTACGCGGTCAACAAATTCAACGCTGAAGCATACCAGAATGCCAGCGACGAATCCGATGATGCAGGCCCCCATGGTGTTGACGTAGCCGCTTGGAGCGGTGATCGCCACCAACCCGGCCAGCAATCCGTTGCCGGCCATGGAGGCGTCAGGCTTGCCATACTTCATCCACATAAAGAGGAGAGCGCCGAACGACCCGGTGCAACCCGCTAACATGGTGTCGACAGCGATGGTGCTGATGCGGAGAGCGCCGGAAGCGCCGAGCGTGCTGCCCGGGTTAAATCCAAACCAACCGAAGGCGAGGATGAAGCAGCCGGTAAGCACGATCACGATGTCGTGTCCCGGCATCGCGTTTGAGGAGCCATCGCGGTTATATTTGCCGATGCGCGGCCCGATAATCAGCGATAAAGCTAAGGCAGTTACACCGCCGACTGCATGCACCACGCCCGAACCGGCAAAATCCGCGTAACCGGCCCCGAGTCCATAACTGGTGCCAAGTTTGGAGAGCCAGCCACCACCCCAAGCCCAGTTGGCGTAGAGCGGATAAGTGATAGCGCCCATGAAGACGGACGAGACGCAAAAGGCGACGTATTTCCAGCGCTCCGCCGCCGCGCCAGTCACGATCGTCAGGGCTGTATCCATGAACACCATCTGGAACAAGAACAGCACCATGACCCCCACGTCATAGGTTGCGCCCGCCAGGAAGAACCCTTTGGTGCCCCACATGCCCCAGTCTTTCCCCAGGAAATGAAAGACAGCCTCGTGGCTGAGCGGATTCGCGCCGCCTAGGATCCCCACTCCAGCGTCGCCGCCCATCTGGATCGCGAAGCCGCAGACCCAGTAGGCGAAAAGACCGAACCCGTAGACCATGAAGTTCATCATCATGGTATGGTTGGCGTTCTTGGCGCGGCACAGTCCGGTTTCGACGATGGCGAATCCGGCTTGCATGAACATGACCAGGAAGCCGGTGACCAAGGTCCACACGAAGTTGATGGCGATACGGTTCTGACCGGCCTGGTTCACCAAATCGGTTAACGTGAGCGGCTTCGTTGGGTCCGCTTTCACAACGTCATTGGCGGTACCCGTCTTGGTCCCGCTGGGGTCGCCAGCTGCCTGATCGTCGGCGGTTGGGCCACTCACGTTGAGAGGAGCGTCTACCGCTAGCGGCGGTGGCGTCGCAGCCGCGGCTGGAGCGCTGGGCGCGGCGGCCGGGGCCTGGGCCCAAGCTGGCAGCCCACAGACAAGTAGCGCCACTAGCGCCACCCACAAACACGGCTTCAACCAAGTGCAACGTTTCATTGATTTCTCCTGGTAACGTTGAGCGCGATGCGCTCCCGATTTCTTCGATCTTGTGCTTGCCAAACCCTGCTTCCAACTCATTGCTTCCAGACTGCCTCTTTGATATGTGCCTTGTTCAGGACCCCGATAATCCCGACGAACGAAATCGCGAGACCCAAAATGCAGAGGAATATCCTGGCCCCGTTCGAAGCCGTCATCGAAAGCCCGATGATCGGCAGCAGCCAACCCGCCAATGCCAACAAAATTCCAACAGCTTTCATGTGGTTCTCCTTTTCCGGTTGAGTTACGCGGTTTTGGTCTTGTAAAAACCAGCCGCAGACACGAGCAACAACGCAGCTCCGGCAATCGCGAACACCATGCCAAGGCCACCGCCGTTGTATAAACCTGCCACAAGGCCAGTGAAGCCTACTAGCGTCGTGCCCAAATACGTCCCTTGCTTCGCATTAGCACCCATCGGGAAGCTCCTTACTTTCGAAGTATTAAACTGCAGCACTTTAGAACGATTGTGGCTACAGTCATCCATAGCGAACACGCGTGCCGGACCGAGCGAATCGCCTGAGTCCGACTCCCGCTTCCAGCTTTCGAGCGGCCTGAAAAACCGTTTGCAACCAGCTACCGTCTTTATGTCTTTCTTACGGATTACTTACGATGAGGCAAGAAACTACAATCTCTATGCGGTAGAGTCCAATTGATAGTTTTTCTGGAGGGTATTAGTAATACTTTTCGTGTATCTACTTGACATTGCGCTGATTCCATAGGATCAGGGCTATGTATGGCAAGAAGCCCACCCCGTCATTCCGCGAAACCACGCTCTGACCGTCACCACCCAAAAGAATCAGGAACAGAAACGGATTAAGGAAAGTAATGGCTTGACGAAGAGATCAGGCACCAGCGCTGCGAGGACAAACTTGTGAGTGCCGAGCACGGAGCTTCGTAGCAGAGACCGGCCTAGCCATGCGCAGGAATGCTTCCGTCTCCATGAAACGTAAACGTATTGCGAACTGACGAATGCCGGATTATAACTGCAGGAGGATTGCGTAGGGAGGATAAATGGACGGCTGCGCCCTCCCCGGTATCACAGCCGTCCGTGCTTGCAGCTTACTTCGCGTCCGCGCTGCTGAAGGCGTAGATCATGCCCAGAGTGATCGTGTTCTGGTGGTCAATCGGGCCAAAGGTGCCGTCACGATACGGGAACGTGTTCTGGTCCGACATATCGCGGCGGAATTCCAGGCGGCTCATCAGCTTGCCGGCCAGCATGCGCTGGAGCGTGAAAGTTACTTCGCTCAAGTGCTGCGGTGTGGTAACTGTTTCAAAGCCGTTGTGATCGTTGAACCATTCACCGCGAGTTGCGAATGCCCACTTGTCATTGGGAGCATATTTGATGTAGCCAGCAATACCGCTCCACCAAACGTTCGTAGCCACAAGCGGGGAACTCGGACTCGTTCCGAAGTCCTTGCCGTAGTCATAATTGGCCATTAACGACAGCTTCGCAGTTGGATTGAAGGTGAGGACAGTATCGGAAAGATGCCGGTAGTGGGAGTTATCATTCCCAGCTTCGGGGCCAACCAGGTAGTTTTCAATCAACCCGAATTTGCTGTTGGGAGTGATCGCCAGGCTGAATCCGGTGGTTTTACCGCTGTTATTTTCCGTGCTGTTGTTCCAGCCGTTGACCAGGTAGCCGGTCAGCGAAACTTTGCTGTTGAAAGCATACTTCGCGCTCAAGCCAGTATGGAAATATGGAATCGCCCAGGCGAATAGAATGCCGCGGGTGTAGTTCCAGTTGTCCTTGGACTCGATGACCTCTGCGCCGGCTGGAGTTACGAATTTCCCGACGTTGATTTGCAGGCCTTTGCCGATTGGGGCCATATATTCCAAGTAGGCTTCCTTCAGGTTCTGTGCGAAGTTGGGTATAGTTGGAGCCCCGTTCCCGACTTCAGTAGTATTGACCTGGTTCATTGCCTGTCCAAAACCAAGCGCGACGTGGTATCCGACCCGATTGGTGGTGTCTACACTCTTATCGGCCACCAACTCGATCATGTTCAATCCAATCTCGCTGGAGTTGATGTCGAAGTTGTGATACTGGTTGATGCGACTGGAAGGCTGGTTTGAGTTATAGCCGTAGAACACATCCACAAAACCACTGAGCGTGGTTGGGCCCAAAAGGCCGGCCAGCGAAACTTTCTCGGGCGCTGGAGCTGGTGCGGCAGCCGCTGCCGGGGCATCCTCCAGGTTGGGCGCCAGCGATGCGGCGTGCAGGCTCGGCATTGAGGTGGAAGCTACTTCCGCGATCCCCCGCGGACCGACGTGCGCCTGCTGCTGTTTCATGGCCGCCAATTCCGACTGTAATTGCTTCACCAGGCCTTCCAGTTCCTCCACCTTCTGGCCAAGTTCCGCAGGATTTTGCGCGCTGCCGGCGCTTGCCTGGGCGGTGCTCGCATCAGTCTGCGCGCCGGTCTGCGCGACCAGGGTGCCCAAGCCGAATGCAACCA
>CAZETZ010000008.1:0-44891 GCA_964514735.1 uncultured Acidobacteriaceae bacterium
CACCACTCCTACACGCCGTGTTGTCTTAGCCATTTCCCCCGAGACCCTGCTGCGAACGCCGGAATGTTACTCCCGTGAGGCCAGTTCGTCAATGCTGGAAAACCTTAGGCAGTGTCTCAGTTTGGTTTCTCTCTGGTTGAGTGGTCTCGGGAAGGAGCAAAATCTGGAACCACAGAGGACACAGAGTTCCACAGAGCAAATCCACGGAGGTAATGGTTGGTTTCCTCCGTGAATTCCCCTCTGTGGCACTCTGTGTTCTCTGTGGTTTCCGCTCTTGCTTTTCTCCGAACTCCTAAAACAAAGACACTACCAAACCTTAAACCACCCTTCGCTTGCGCTCCGGGCACAGAGTCTGACTGTGGCTTCTCTGTGTAACTCTGTGTCTACGTGGTTGATTTTGGATTTTAAGATCGCGCCGCAGCAGTGGCGGACTGCATTTCTTCGATCACGGAGTCCGCGAACTGCGAGGTGCCAGCCTGACCGCCGACATCTTTGGTCAGTTTCTCGCGAGTGCGATAGACGTTATCCAAAGCTTTTTTGATCTTGGCCTCAGCTTCGTGCTCTCCCAAATGTTTCAGCATGAGCAAAGATGACCGAAGCAGAGCGGTGGGGTTCGCCATATTCTTGCCGGCGATGTCCGGCGCCGATCCATGGACCGCCTCGAAAATCGCGCAACCATCCCCCAGATTGGCGCTGGGAACCAATCCCAGCCCGCCTACAAACGCCGCGCACAAATCGGAAATGATATCGCCGTACAGGTTCTCCATCACCAGCACATCGTACTGATAAGGGTTCATCACCAACTGCATGCAGGTGTTGTCCACGATGTGCTCGCCGTAAGTGATCTCGGCAAATTCCTTGGCCACATTCCGGCAGCAGCGCAGGAACAAGCCGTCCGACAACTTCATGATGTTGGCTTTGTGGATGGCATGAATCTTCTTGCGATGGTTCTTTCGCGCGTATTCGAAAGCGAAGCGCGCGATTCGGGTCGAAGCTTTCTCGGTGATGATCTTCAGGCTCTCCACCACGCCGGGCACAACTTCATGCTCGATCCCGGAGTACAGGCTTTCGGTATTCTCGCGGACAATGATCAGATCGACATTGGGATACCGGGTCGGAATATGCGGCAGGTTATAAATCGGCCGGAAGTTTGCGTAAAGCTCGAACTGCTTGCGCAACTGCACATTGATGCTGGCAAAGCCCCCGCCTACCGGAGTCGTGATTGGGCCTTTCAAGCCCACGCGAGTGCGCTCCATGGACTCGGTCAGCTCTTTGGGAATGTACTCGCGATATTTTTCGTAGGCCTCGGCGCCCGCCTGGATGGTCTCCCACTCAAACTTCACCCCGGAAGCTTCCAGAATGCGCACCGCCGCGCCCATCACTTCGGGTCCAATGCCATCGCCGGGGATGAGAGTGATTTTATGCGCCATAGCGGGTATTTATCGACCGTTCAAATACATTCTCAATCCCTTGTCATCCTGAGCGAAGTTCTCGCGCGCTAGGCGCATGAGGACCGAGTCGAAGGATGACGATGCGTTTAAGTTCTTACCGGTCCCTTGCTGCGCGGCTCGGACTCTTTTGTCTTCAGCAAGTCTTTCAGCTCGTTCATGAATTCCTGCACATCTTTGAAGTCGAGATAGACAGACGCAAAGCGCACATAAGCCACTTTGTCATAGCGGCGCAGGCGGTTCATGATCAGCTCGCCCAGTTCGCTGGTCTTGCGCTCACGCTCCGGCGAATCGATGATGAAGCTTTCCGCTTCGTTTACAATCTGTTCCAGCCGGCCGATGGGCACCGGACGCTTCTCGCAGGCCCGCAACAGACCGTTCAGGACTTTCTGCCGGTCAAACTTTTCCCGACGCCCATCCTTTTTCACCACCATGTAAGGGATTTCATCAATCCGCTCATAAGTGGTGAACCGCTTCTCGCACTTCAGACACTCGCGGCGGCGGCGGATGGAGTCAGCTTCTTTGCTCTCGCGCGAATCCACCACTTTGTCGTTCGCAAATCCGCAGAAAGGACACTTCATGTCTTTGTGTTTAATTCATTGTAACAGTTGGATTTGGTGGCTGAATTGACTGAAAAGATGCGAACTTCCAAACGTTTGCCATTCCGGCAAGGAGCGAAGCTACGCGGAGGAATCTGCTTACAGCATTCGTACTCTCGTCAATGAATAGCGGATTCCTCGCGCAAAAGCGCGCTTCGAATGACAATGGTTGGGAATTATTTTGGATACCCCTCAATATCCACTTCTTTCTGAAGGCTTTCCTGCGAGAGTTTCCGCAGGGAAAGGCGTTCGCGGTGGGCAAAGCCCAGGCCCAAAGGCACCACCGCCACGAAGGTCACCAGCCACAGCGTGATCCCACAACTTGCGGCCAATTCTTTGGGTACTCCAAAAATGTGTTCCAGCATGGCGATCGTCGCCAGTTGCGATCCTCCGCCCACACCGGGCAGCTGAACGAGCGAGCCCACCATGCTGGACCCCATCAGCAGCAGCACTTGTGTCTGCGGGATCTCCAGGGCTTCTTGTCCGTAGGCGTGCGTCACTTCTTTGTAAGTTACGGCGATCATGCACCACATCACCACCGACACCGCCACAATTTGTAGAAACGAACCCAGTCCGTGAATGGTATTCAACCCATCGCGGAATTCGCGGATGCGGGCTGCGACCTTGTGTCCAAGCCCGGAAGCAAGGTGGGCCAGCCGCCGTTCCACCCATTGGGCCAGCGCTTCACCGCTCTTATGGATGATGATCGCGCCCAGGACCATTACCGCGACCATTCCGGTGAGGACCACGCCCGCATCGCGAAAACTGCCATAGTAGGCAAGCCGTTTGGGCGCGGTCGCGAAAAACGCAGCCGCGATCAGCAAAATTGTGAAGGCGCCAATGTCGCAGATCCGTTCCACTGCCCACACCGCCAGTTGCGACGAAAACGGCAGGTCTTCGCGGCGAGCGATCAGATAAGGGCGAATCATTTCTCCCGGACGCCCAAACAGTGCCAGACCGGTGAAGCCGACTACAGTAGGAGAGATTAGTTTCCAGGCCGAAGCTTGCGGACGTACCGGCCGAAGAAAAAGTTTCCAGCGGACGGCCCGCATCCCATAGGCCAAATAGATTAGAGCAATGGCATGCAGAATGTGAAAAATGCCGGGAGTCTCGCCCAACCGGCGGCCTTCTTTCCAGAAAGTGGGCCAGTCAAATTCGCTCCAATGGCGGAATTGCACATAAACCAAAGCACTTAAAATCGCCAGCCCAAGTCCATACAGCAAAATTCGTTTTTTGTTCATGCGCAGGGAATTAACTTTGGACTGGCCGGAGACGGGACGCGCGGCGCAAACCAACTCATGTCAAGGTATACGAGGTGCGCTTGGGGGTCAAACCAGGTAAGTGTGGAGTGACCCAGCACACTCTACTTGGAAGAGGTTTGCACCGTGGCTGGCTTGGCAGCCTGAAGTACGGTTGCAGCTTTCGCCCGAGAATTTTTCGCGGGCAAGGATTTTTTCGCCAGCTTCTGCTGTGCGATCTTCTTTTTATTAAAGTCGCGTACGATGCGTGCGACGTAGGCCCGGGTCTCTTGATAGGGCGGTACTCCGCCGTAGCGTTCCACTCTCTGCGGCCCCGCATTGTAAGCCGCCAGCGCTTTTACCAGATCGAAGTTGTAGCGCTCGATCAGTTCGCGCAGGTAGCGCACGCCCCCGTCGACATTGGCGAGCGGATCGAACGGATTTTTTACTCCGAGCTGAGACGCCGTCCCAGGCATGAGCTGCATTAATCCCTGCGCGCCCTTCCGCGAAACCGCATGCGGGTTGAAATTGCTCTCCGCATGGATCACGCTGGAAATCAGGTCAGGGTCGATCCGGTAACGCTGGCTGCCCGCCGCAATGGCTTGGTCCAAACTGACTGGGTCCCGCGGCACAGCCATGCCGGGCGGCGCCGCTTGCACTTTCGGCATCGGCAGTGTGGGCGGTCCTTTTTCAAAGCGCTCAATCTGTTCGGTGGGAACATCGGCGTAATTGCTTCCGTCGAGCGTCAGATACAGGCGGGTCATTGCGCCAATCTCCGCATGCCGCTCGTGCGGGATGGAGAATCCATTGCGAAGCACGGCCAAATCGCTGCCAAATGCGGTTGCCGCCAACATCAGCACCACAACCGCGCCTGCGATTTGTTTGCGGAGATGCATCTTACGAATTCAATACTTGCTCAACCGCGGCGGCCACGCCATTCTGGTCGTTCGGTAATGTGACCCGCCAACCGTTAGATCGCAATTCCTCGACCGCATTCCCCATAATAACCGGCACCCCGGCAAAGGCAAGCATTTCCACATCGTTGTAATTATCACCGATGGCCATGACCTGTTCCCGAGGTATGCCGCGAAATCCGGCCCAGCGCTCCAGCGCATGGCCCTTGGAGCAGTCGTGATTGAGTATATCCACCAGGGACAGGTCGCGGGCAGGATATTCGGTCCGCAGCACGGTAATCTCGCGGTCCAGGCCACTGGCGGAGAGCGCGGACAGCGCCTGTTGCATGCGCCCAATCCGCCCGCAGAACATCGCCTGCACCGGATCGCTCGTCAGCGAGTCCTCAACCGGAATGACAAATTCAATATATTCGAGGTTCTTTTCCAGCCACTTCTGGATGCTGGTTCCCAATTCATCCATGTGCTCCAGCACGATGGCGCCTTTGGTTTCCTTATCGAATGTTAAAACCGTATTTCCGCGGAACTGCTTCATCGCCGCGCAGAGTTTGCGGCAAGTGTCCGCAGGAAGCAGGTCGCGATGAAACGTCTTCCCCTGCATCGAGCGGGTAACCGCCCCATTCGAGCTGATTAAATGAAGCTCAAATCCAAGCTGGCGAGCAATGGGCATGGCAAAGCTGTGTCTCCGGCCGGTGACCAGAATCACTTCAATCCCTTGCCGGTTGGCTTTTTGCAGCGCCGCTAAATCCGCGGCAGAAATTTGAAAATGTGGATTCAGCAGCGTGCCGTCGATATCGACGGCCAACATACGGATGGGAGGACGAATCACAGCCGATTTTAGCACTCCGACCCACGGCTGCCTCTATGCTATATTGCGCGGAACGCAATGGAATCCTTGCTCTTTTTCGCTTTCTCCTGGTGGGCGATTGCGCTGCGCGCAGTGGCCATCCTCCACTTCATCCGCCGTCGCCCCAATTTCTATTGGTTGTGGATCATCCTATTTCACTGGGTGGGTGCGCTGGTTTATATCGCGGTGGAGGTCGTTCCAGATGCCGGCCTGCTGCGGGAATCCTTCAAAGTGTTTCCCCGCCGCAAGCGCATACGCGAACTGGAAGCTGCCATCCTGGACAATCCCTCGGCTGGCAACTATGAAGAATTGGGCGACCTGTATTTGGAAGAGAAGAAGTATGCCCGGGCCCGCGAATGCTTCGATAAATCCATTTCATCCCGAACCGATTCGCTCGATCCGTTCTATCGCCGTGGCCTGACCGCCATGTATCTGGGGGACTTTGCCTCCGCCCTCCCTGATTTTGAGCGCGTGGTCAGCAAGGACGCAAAGTACGACTTCCAAAGAGCGGCAGGGCTCCTGGCCCATGTGTACGCCAACACTGGACAGCCCGAAAAGGCCGACTCGCTGTTTAAAGAAGTGTTGAAGACCTCGACCCTCTCCGAGGCCTACTACAACTACGGAAGCTTTCTCCTTTCCCAAAACCGCAAAGAGGAAGCTCGCGCCTATGCGCGCAGTATTTTGGCCAAGAAGCCCACCATGCCCGGATACCTGCGGCGCCGTGAGCGTCCCTGGTTTCGCCGCGCCAACGCACTGTTGAAACAGACCAACTGAGAACTGGGAACCAGCCACTGGGAACCGATATTCCTCCGCCTGCTAAACTCAGAAAGCAATGGCGGCAATCTCCTACCTGGAATGCACCAAATGTGGTGCACACTATTCGGCGGACAAACCCCAAACAGTTTGCCCAGCGGATGGCGGAATTCTTTACGTTCGCTATGATCTGCAAAAGCTAAAGAATGACTTTAGGCCTCCTCGCCTAACCGGTCGATCTCCAAGCATGTGGCGCTATGCGGAAGTGATGCCAGAAGCCGATCCCGTGAGCCTTGGCGAGGGCTTTACTCCCATGCTCCCCAGCCGGGAATTCGCCAATGTCTACATTAAAGATGAAGGCCTGAATCCCACTGGCTCTTTCAAGGCCAGAGGTCTTTCCGTCGCTGTCACCATGGCGAAAGCTTACGGCGTGAAAAAATTGGCCATTCCCTCCGCCGGAAATGCCGCCAGCGCTATGGCTGCCTATGCTGCAGCCGCCGGGTTACAAGCTCAAATCTTCATGCCGAAAGACGTTCCCATTGCCAACCGGGTGGAATGTGAAAGCTATGGCGCAACGGTAACGTTAGTAAATGGCTTGATCGGCGATTGCGCTGGCATCGTCGCCGAGCGCAAACAGAGCGAAGGCTGGTTCGATGTCTCAACCCTCAAAGAACCCTTCCGCGTTGAAGGCAAAAAGACCATGGGCTACGAAGTAGTCGAACAGCTGGGCTGGCGGATGCCGCAAGGCATCATTTATCCCACCGGTGGTGGCGTTGGCCTGCTCGGTATGTGGAAAGCGTTTGATGAGATGGAACAACTGGGTTGGATTGGTCCCGAACGGCCCAAGATGATCTGCGTGCAGTCAGCGGGATGTGCCCCCATAGTTAAAGCATGGGA
The DNA here is from genome assembly GCA_964514735.1 of uncultured Acidobacteriaceae bacterium. Lineage (GTDB taxonomy): Bacteria > Acidobacteriota > Terriglobia > Terriglobales > Acidobacteriaceae > CAWBXL01. The sequence goes on from CAZETZ010000008.1 coordinate 6,694, forward strand.
TCAACACGGCAAAACCGTGGAAGCTTGGTCCGATGCGTCGACTCTAGCCGCAGGGCTGCGCGTTCCCAAACCTTATGGAGACTACCTAATTCTGGACATCCTGCAAAAGAGTTCCGGGACGGCCGTGGCAGTGACCGACGCGGAAATCATGAGTTCATTGCGCCACTGGGCCGAAGTGGAAGGCGTATTTGCTGCCCCGGAAGGCGCAGCCTCACTCACTGCTTACCTCAAGCTCCGCGCCAGCGGTTTTTTCAAGCCTGAAGACACGGTGGTCTTATTCAATACTGGCTCCGGCCTGAAATATCTCGACGTGATCGAAGGACACAAAAAGCGGTTGTCGGTCCCATCCCGCCACATCGGCGGCATCATCGGCCCGTATTAAATGCTGACAACCGGGAGCCGGCAACTGGGAACTGATCGTTTCTCCCGAATTTCTCTTTTGAAACTCCAAGAAACGGGGAAGATACTTAGTTGCCAGTTCTCTGTTCTCAGTTGTCAGATCGGCGCCGAAGGCCGACGGATTATCGGAGCTTCCCTGCATCCCCCATGCTACATTTCCCTCAGCAGCCATGGAACAGCGCCTGATCCTCATCAATCTATTGATCAAGCTGGGCGTAGCTGCGGCTGCCGCCAGCGCGCTGGGTCGTTCCGTAGAATTCAAGTCTCTTCTATTCCGCGAACAGCGAACGCTGAAACAGACCATCTACCTGATGCTGTGGATTGCAGTTCCCATGACCCTCGGCGTCTGGGCCCGTTTCAGCGCTCCCCGATCGTTTGTGGGCGGGGACCTGTCGCTCGAAACCACAATTTTGCTCGGAGTCATCGTGGGCCGGCTGGCGGGAGCGATCGGCGGGACCATGCTGGCCATCCCGGCCCTGTTTTACGGCCAGTGGGCGGTCCTACCCTTCAATGTGCTGTGCGGAGTGGTTGCCGGACAGTTGCGCCGCATTGTGCCCGACAGGGAGGAAATCTGGTCGTTCTCCCCGTTCATCGATCTCAGCATTTATCGCTGGATACGCCGTAATCTGCCCACGCCGCGCCTGTTCGATTGGCAGACCATGTTCTTCCTCACCATCATGGTCCTGCGTTTGGTGCAGACCCAGATCGATCTCCACTTATCCAATCCTTCTTTCCTGTGGCTGGAAAGCCCGAAGCTGTGGGTCAAAGTCCTGATCTACGCGACGTCGGCAACCGTCATCGGAATCGAACTCAAAATCTGGAACAGCGTACGCATACAGATCAAGCTGGAAGAGCAGGAACGGTTACTGCTCAACGCCCGTATGGAGGCGCTGCAAAACCAGATCAACCCGCATTTTTTGTTCAACACGCTGAACTCGGTTTCCTCCCTGGTGCGCATTGATCCCGACACCGCGCGGGAAATGATCAGCAAGCTGGCCAATATTCTCCGCCGCTTGCTCAATAACACGGATGCATTCGTGCCCCTGGGCGACGAACTGGAATTCATCGATAACTATCTCGACATCGAAGTGGTGCGCTTTGGCCGCGATAAGCTGCGTGTGGTCGAGGAAATGGAAGAGTCAACCCTGGCCGTCATGGTGCCCAGCATGTTGATTCAGCCCTTAGTGGAGAATTCCATTAAACATGGCTTGTCGTCAAAGATCACCGGCGGCAGTATCTTTCTGCGCAGCCGCATGGACGGCGCGAAGTTGATCATCGAAGTGGAAGACGATGGGGTGGGGATGGCCCCCGCAAAATCGGCGGAGCGCCCCGGAAGCACCGGCATCGGCATGGCCAACGTTTCGGAACGTCTGAAAGTTTTGTACGGAGAGGCCGCCAGCCTGGCGATCCACAGCAACCCCGGGAAGGGAACGCTGGTGCGGATCACCCTGCCGGTCCTCGAAAGCGAAGGATCAATTCCAGACGAGCTCTACGCCGAGCGTTCCAGCACCCGGCGGTAGAAATCTTCGTAGTGGGCCACGATTTTGGCGGAGCTGAATTGCGACTCGGCCTTTTCCCGGCAGACTTTTCCCATCGCGCGCAGCCGACTTTCGTCGTTCAGCAGTTCGATGGCGTACTTGGCCATGGAGTCTACATCCCCGACATCGGCCAGATATCCGCTGCTCCCATGCTCGATCACCTCGGGAACGCCGCCGGCCCGGGTGGAGATGGGGACAACTTCGCACGCCATGGCTTCGAGCGCGGCCAATCCGAAAGACTCTAGCTCGCTGGGCACGAGCATGAGGTCGGCCACTCCGAGCTTGTCGTGAATCTGGTCCTGCTTGCCCAAGAACAAAACGTCATCATGAATGCCTTTTTGCACCGCCAGCCACTCCGCCCGCGAGCGGTCCGGTCCATCTCCTATCAACAATAGTTTGGATGGGACCTGCTTGCGCACACGGTCGAAGATTTCGATGGTGTCAGTCACCCGCTTCACCGGACGGAAATTTGAGAGATGCACCAACAAGCGCTCTCCATTGGGCGCGTACTCAGCGCGCTGTTGCTGCCAGTCCGGGCTGCGGCGGTAGACATTGCAGTTCACGAAGTTGTAGATCACCTCGATTTTGTTGCGGATGTCGAACTCCCGCCGGGTGCGTTCCTGCAAATAGCGGGAGATCGCGGTCACGCCATCGCTCTGCTCGATGGAAAACCGGGTAATTGGTAAGTAAGACCGGTCGAGCCCGACCAGCGTGATATCGGTGCCATGCAAGGTGGTAACAAAAGGAAGTTTCTGTCCCCGCGGTTTTGCCGCCAACATCTGCCGCGCCAGCAGGGCGCTCACCGAATGGGGAATCGCATAGTGCACATGCAACAAGTCCAGGTCGTACAGCTCCGACACCTCCGCCATCCGTGTAGCCAGTGCCAGATCGTAAGGAGGATAGTCAAACAATGGATAACGAGATACATCCACTTCGTGATAGTGGATGTTGGGATGAGGTTCAGTCAGCCGTATGGGCTGGGCATAGGAAATAAAATGAATTTCGTGTCCGCGCTCGGCCAGCTCTAAGCCTAGCTCGGTCGCCACCACGCCGCTGCCGCCATAGGTGGGATAACAGGTAATTCCAATCTTCAGTGCCATAGGTTGGGCAGCGCTCCTCCCATTCGATGGATTTGGACGCCCATGGATTCAGATTTTGCCTGAAGTTACCGCCGGGGGAAAACACAGTCGCAAAAATTACAGGCTGGGCACAGCGCGTGGCGGATCGATCTCATCCAGATGCGATTGGAAGCGCATCTGCTTGTCTTCGGCCAAGCCAATAAACTCGATTCCCATGCCCACTCCGGGATCGCTCGCCCGCACCATGGCAGCCGTGGAAATCTTTTGGTCGCTGACCCAGAAAGTGATGTGCAGCGGAGTGCCTAGAGGGAGTGGAATCAGCGTTTCAACATAACAACCGCGGCCGCCGATGTCCGACGCGTTCGTCTGCATGGGCGCGCCCCCGCCACGGTCGTCTCGCAACTCAATTGGATACGCGATGCGGTGCCGCGGAAAGCGGCGTTTGTTGGCGTGCGAGGAAACTTTCGGAGTTCCCTCTGCTGGCGCTGCGAGTTTGTCTTTCCACGGGCACTGCTGCCCTTCCACCAACTCAACGTCAACCTTGAATTTCAAGGGCAGTCCCGCATCCACAGAGTGCACCACTTTGCAACGGGCTTTCTTCTCGGCCAGTTGAACTCCAATTACGTCTCCGGTATTTAATTGTTGATCGACCCCGGTGAGTTGCGCGCCCGTCGCGGTGAGATTGTGCGCATGGACATTTTGAAAAAATGCCTGTCCTTGCGCACCCATTCCCCAAATCCGCACTAGCACCGTTTCGAAACCGAATTGCGCCGCGTCCTGCATCATCACTTGTCCTAGTTAGGCGGACAGGCCCATCATAACTCTCTGATATACCTTTCCTGTCCATAACTTAGGGGCACCCCTACACGAAAGTACCTAGTAGAAACGGTCCATCGGCTCAGCCCAGGTCGCGGTACGAGATCAATTCAATCCCCTGTCGCTCCAATTCCCGGCGAATGGTTGGGGATTGAAGCAATTCGAGTTCCCGCACCCGCGAGGCCCGCAAGCGCGTGCCGGCTTGGGCCAAATCCGCGTCATCATAGCCTGGGTGGCACACTAGTTCCCAGGTTCCGTCGGGAATGTGCTTAAGGATGGCCCGAAAGAGCCTCTCCTCCATGACTCCGGTAGCAACAATGCCAAGTGTGCCTTCCGGCGTGACCAGGCCGGCATCCTGGACGGCAGACCTGAAACCCCGAGCGGTTCGATTCAACACCCGTACCTGACACCAGCGTTTCCAGAGTCCCGGTTGATTGGCGACTCGCCCCAAAGGGATTGGCTCTACCGGGTTTCTGACCGCCCGCACGCCGCAGCTCTTTGCCGCTTGCAGAAGCGGAAGCAATACCTGGGGAAAGAGATGAGTATGTTTATGAGTGTCCACGTGAGACACCGCAATGCCGGCGGCTTGCAGCTTGTGGATTTGGGCAGTGGCTTCGAGTTCAATCTCACTTGCAGCGAGCTTTCCCCGCAGGCAGCGCGTGGCGAAGCCGGTGAGGGAAGTTCGAAATCGCAAACTGCTACCAGCCATCAAGCTGGCAATTTGCGCGGCGGCCGAAACCGGGGAGCCATCGACCAACACCACGTGACACCCAATGCTCAGTCGTGGCGAGGTCGCAGCCATCTCAATCGCCTGCAAAAACGCGCCGCCATTTGCCATAAGGGTCGCCGAGGTGACCAGGCCGGCCTGGTGGGCTTCCACAATGGCGCGATTGGTCCCGGAAGTCAGGCCAAAATCATCTGCATTCACAATCAGTCGGCGCACGCGGTCAGTCTAGCAGGTGTGTTCCCGAGACCTTGCCTGCCAGGTTTGACCTTGCTTTTCCCCCTCACGTAGACTCAAACCTGCCCACCTTTCAAAGCCCGCCAAGAAGCTTCCGCGGGCCTGGGCGGTTAGCTCAGTTGGTTAGAGCGCCTGCCTTACAAGCAGGAGGTCGCAGGTTCGAGTCCTGCACTGCCCACCAATGCTCTCAGGGCCCGGCCCAAAAATTGAGCGAATCGATTCCCTAAAAGCGGGTACAATGCTTCCCGCGTCGGTCTCCCTCGTGGGATGGCCCCGGATTTCTACGCATAACTGACCTTTGTACACAGGATAGGTCTAGCATGCGCCGTTGGTTACTGTTCGCACTTTTAACTACTCTCATGCTTGCCTGCGCCTGTGGCGGTGGGGGCGGATCCAATTCAGGGCCAGTGCAGGTCAACGTGTCGCCAGCCACTGTGAGCGTGCGTACCGGCGACACTCAGCAATTCTTAGCGCAGGTCAGCAATGCCACCAACATCAGCGTGACCTGGGCGGTGAACGGAGTCGTGGGTGGCAATGCGACGGTGGGCACGATTACCGCCAATGGCCTGTACGCTCCTCCTGCCTCTTTGCCCTCGCCAAACAATGTTCAGGTCACCGCTACCAGCGTCGAGGTTCCTTCGCAAAGCGGTACGGCCAAGGTCACGCTACTCAATCCGATTGCGGTGGTCTCGTTCTTTACCCCAGCCACATTGTCGCCCAATCAGGCTTTCACCCTCACGGTAGTGGGCGGCAAATTTATGGACCAGGCCCAGGCCATGTTAGGCACGGTGGCGCTGAGTACTGTCGTGATTGATTCCGCTCATTTGACTGCGTCGGGGTTGGCCCCGGCAACCCCAGGCGTGCTCAATCTGACCGTGGTCAATCCCGCGCCGGATGCCACGCCCTCGGGGGCCCAACTGGTTCCCGTTGCGGTGGTTTCCCAGCGTGCCGCGGTGCGTTTTCTCGAGCAGAGCACCTTCGGACCGGCTTCCGCCCAACTTGTCGCGGTCGAAGCCGGAGGGATGGAGAAGTTCTTGTCCGATCAATTCCAGGCGACTCCATCTACGTATCCCGATCCGGATTTGAACAGTCAAAATATTTTCGATGTCCCGCCATCATTCTTTATCAATGCGTTGAATCCTCAAGCGAGTTCCGACCAGCTTCGCCAACGGGCCGTGTTTGCTCTCAACCAGATTTGGGTGGTCTCCGGAAATAAAGTCAACATGCCGAAGTTCTACACGCCCTACATGCGCGTGTTGACGGCGGATGCTTTCACCAACTACCGGACCATTATGGAAGACGTCACGCTCAACCCCGGCATGGGTATTTACCTCGACATGGTCAACAATGCCAAACCGGACCCGGTGGCTGGAACGCATGCCAACGAAAACTATGCGCGTGAGCTGTTGCAGTTGTTCACGCTTGGCCCAAATGTGCTGAACCCTGACGGGACGCCAGCGATCCAGAACGGCGGTTTCGTTCCAACCTACGACCAGAACACGATTCAGGCCATGGCAAGGGCTTTAACCGGATGGACGTTTTCCGGGCCGCCTCTCAACTGCGCGGTGAACCCCTATAACGACTACTTCGGGCCGCAAGCCGGCGTAGGCCCAATGTTGGCCTGCGACAGCAATCATGACGCCGACCCTAAGACAATTCTGGGCACGACTCTGCCCGCTGGGCAGACTGCGCAAGCCGACTTGGACGGGGCTCTCGATATCATTTTCAATCATCCCAACTTGCCACCCTTTGTGGCCCAGCGGTTCGTTCGCAATTTTGTCACCAGTAATCCCAGTCCGGCTTATGTGACGCGTGCCGCCATCGCTTTTGCCAACGGAGTCTTTACTTCCAATGGCACGGTCTTCGGGACCGGCCAGCGCGGGGACATGCAGGCCCTGATCGCAGCCGTCCTGTTAGATCCCGAAGCTCGACGTGGGGACAGTGCCAACACAGAAAATCCGGTCGATGGCCATCTGCGTGAACCGGTCCTGCTGTTGACCAATGTTCTGCGAAATTTCAATGCAACTACGGATGGGCAGAACCTGGTGTTCGTGGGAAGCGGCCTTGGGCAAACTGTTTTTAATGCGCCCAGTGTTTTCAATTTCTATTCCCCGACATTCGCTGTTCCCCTGCTTCAGCCGCCGTTATACGGTCCGGAATTTCAGCTCTTCACCACCGCCAGCAGTCTGAACCGGGTCAACACCCTGGAAGCGGCGGTTTTTGCCAACATCGTTTCTGGCACCAGAATCGACTTGAGCGGAATTGCCTTGCTCGCCGCCACGCCGCCCGACATGGTGGAAGTGTTGAACCAGCAGTTGTTGCACGGTACCATGAGCGCCAACATGAAGGCCCAGATCGTCAACGCAGTGAGCGCGGTGGATATCGGCCAGCCGCTGGCGCGCGCGCAGACCGCGGCGTATTTGATCGTGTCCTCATCGCAGTACCAGGTGCAAAGATAGTCGCGAAGGTCCGCGACCAAAGGAGAACTGGCCCATGCCGATTTCACGCCGCGGATTTCTACATAAGAGTTGCCGCGCCCTCGCCGCGGCCGGTATGTGGGGAGCAATGCAGCGGCTGGGGCTGATGAGCGCCTTCGCCGCTCCTGCTTGCGGCGATTACAAGGCCCTGGTCTGCGTCTTTCTCTTTGGCGGCAACGACGCCAACAACGTCATTGTTCCGCTCGACAGCACTCGCTATTCGCAGTATGCCACCGCCCGTGGCAGCCAGGCATCCGGTGGCCTGGCCCTGCCGCAGAGCTCTCTTCTTCCGCTGAACGGTGGAAGTTACGGCCTCCATCCGTCGCTCGCGGAAGTCACCAATCTCTACAACTCGAACCAGCTGGCGTTCCTCGTCAACGTCGGAACTTTGGTGGTTCCCATCAACAACCGCAGCGACTATTTCAATGGATTGGTTGCCGCGCCCGATAATCTCTTCTCCCACTCCGATCAACAGGACGAATGGCAGACCCTCAAGCTGAGCGGAGTCCCCGCCACCGGCTGGGGAGGGCGCATGGCTGACTTGCTGGTCACCAGCAGCTCATGTAGCAACAGCAATTTCCCCCCGATCTTGTCGGTTGCAGGCGAGGCCATCTTCTGCACCGGCAACCAGACTCGTCCCTTCACCGCCACGCCCGGCGCCCCTTCCGGACTATTCGATCTGACAGACACTTCACCCGCGGGCCAGGCCCGATTCACCGCGTTTCAAGAAATCCTGAAGTTGGACCGGGGCGTCTCACTGGTCCAACCTGCGAGTGATGTCTCCACGGTGGCGCTGGCGCAGAGCCAATACCTGGCGGGAAAACTGCAGAATGCGCCCACTCTCCAAACCTCGTTTCCCAATAGCGGCATCGGTCAGCAACTCAAACAGGTCGCCCAGGTCATCTCGGTGCAGGCCCAGGTGGGAGTGAATCGCCAAATATTTTTCTGTTCGCTCGGTGGCTTCGACACGCATAGCGATCAGGTCAATATTCAGCAGGCTTTGCTGGGCCAGCTCAGTCCGGCCATGAATGCATTCTTCCAGGCGACCAAGGAGTTGAGTGTCGCCAACAACGTCACCACCTTCACGCTTTCGGATTTTGGCCGCAGCTTGCAACCTGCCTCCAACAAAGGCAGCGACCATGCCTGGGGCTCGCACCACATGATCATGGGCGGGGCAGTACAGGGTGGCCAGCTTTATGGGACCTTCCCGCAGTTGGTACTGAATGGCTCCGACGACGCTTCCAACGCTGGGCGCTGGATCCCCACCACAGCGGTCGATCAATATGGCGCCACGCTGGCCAAGTGGTTTGGCTTGGGCGCGCCGGACATCCTCACAATTTTCCCCAACCTGCAAAATTTCTCGACTGCGGATTTGGGATTCATGGGGTAAGGCAATTACGGGGAACAGCAAGCGATCGGTTACTTTTCCAGCAGATCTTGAGGTTCGAGTCCCACAATCGTGGCGAACTTTCGGGAGAAAGCTTTGGCGTCGTACCCCGATGCAGGCGATTCAATCGGTACCAGTTTGATCCCCGCCTGATCAAGTTCCGTCTTGTCGGCGTCACTTACGTTGTAATTCGTAACCAGGACCGGAAGTATCTCCGTGGCCCCGATCTCAGCCAGCTTCAGGCGTACGCGCGCCGCCAGCAATCCCATTTGCGCTAAAGTGCTGCTGGGCAGCGGCAAATCTGGATCGCCGGTCTTGACCTCGACCACCGCCAGGCGTTTTCCTTCGCGAATCGTGAGGTCGGCGCCAGACTCATCGGCTTCTTCGAGGGGCAGGTTGGACTGAAAATTTTGCGCCAGATCCAGCCGGATCCGATCATGAAGCCCGGTAGGGGTTTTGGACCTAGGGACGCGTAAATCCTGTGTGCGAAACATCTCTACGTCTGCCTCAACTTCCATTTGATTTTACCATGTCCACGCCGCACGGCCAGGACGCCGTCGGTCAGGATAAATACCAGGGCAATCGCCAGGCCATAGATGGAAGCTTTTACCGGTTCCTGCTTTAACCCGCGCCAAATCAAAAGTTGAGCGGTCACGAACGGAACAACGGAAGACTTAAGTTGCCCCCAGCCCAGCTCTTCTTTGAACAGTGTGCCCAGCCGGGGCAATCGGCCTTCCATGCCGGTTTCCCGTCCATTGTCCTCAAATAACTGCACCACCAACGAGCTGACCTTATAGGGCGAGCCAAAACTGGTGCGTTGCAGTACGGACGTCAATTGACTGGAAAATTCCTCCGCTGCTTGCAACATCGTTTCCACCGAGACTGCGGCGCTGTTTCCTTCCAGATGGTAAGTGCTGGAATGGACATTCACTTTGCGCACGATTACGAAACAGTTGGATACCGTTTCAAAAGCAAACAGCGATACCGGCGCCGGCGTTATCAGCCGGTAGAGCGCGCTCCGGCCATAAGCGGTGGCGATCGGAATGTCATTGCCGAAGGGCGCGCGGATCACTCCCTCTAGACCGGCTGCATCAATCTGTTTTCGGTGCCGGACCGTGATTTCACAATACATGCAGTTGCCTTGGCCGACCGAAGCTGCGCATCCTGACTTTGGGAGGGGAAGAACAGGAATGCTAAGCAACCGCAAGGCGGTTGTCAATGAAAGTTCCTAGGAAGAAGTAGTAGTGCAATTTTGATTAAGAATTAAAGAATCGGATCGACAAGAGAAAAAACTGTTTCGCGCCGCTAGGGTGCACCTGGCGTAGCGTCTTATCGGCACGTTGGTCGAAGTAGGAAAAATGGCAGGGACAAAGAGACTGTGTCGCAACTATATCTTTCGGCCCTGCGGGGCTGATTTGGTCACCAAACTTTAACCGCAACTTCATGTTGCCATAACATCGGCCCACTAGCTTTCTCTCATGCGGACCACCGCATGGAGGAAAGCTATGCTCAAGTGCGGCCTTGCTGCCGTTGCCCTATCCGTAGTCCTTTCGTTCTCAGCCACCGCCCAGCAAACCCAACCCGGAGCAGGCAATGCCGCCGCCATCGCTCTGGCCCAGAGGTCCCCCGAAGTCCAGTCCGCCGTTCACTTCCTGATGGAACAGTCACGCAGGCTCAAGGACCCAGGCGTGCGTGCACAAACCCTCGACGCCATTGGGAATCCGCAGACCTGCATCACCCATCGCGCTGGCGTAGACACCGCCAAAAAGAACGCGCTCTTGCAGCAGCTTAAGACCGCGGGCCTGGTGAATCTGGCGGACGACGCCACTTTTCCTGGGGGTCTCCTGGCCGGGGTATTTCCTCCCGTGCTCGACGAGGGAAGCAGTTGCCCGCATTTGCCACAGGCATTCTTCTCGGCCCCGGGCAGCGTTTTTGGGGGACACCATTCTTATCCGGGTGGCTTGCCAATCCACGAGTCCAACAATGATATCTCCGATCAGAACCTGGCCGCGCAGTATCACAATGTCTACGGCAATTCGTTCCATGGACTGCCGGTAGTTTCGCGGGATGACGATGATTTCAAGTCCGCTCAGGACGTGGGCTTCGTGATTGACCAGGACATCATCCTCGGCGCGCCGATCTGGCATGACTGGGCCAAGAGCATGGTTTTTCAGTGGAACGCCGACGGCTCCGAGTTTGCCGAACTCAACTTCGGAGGGAATGGGGCCACGGACAACTTTGGCGGGACCGCAGGCGACTCGCGCACCGGTGGTCATCACATCATGAGTGTCGCGGAGACCATGAAGCGCGGCTTCCCGCCCGCGTTCGTGATCGCTCAAGCCTGCGCTCATTCAGCCCCGACCTCCGGCAACGAATATAAAGTTGTGAACTGGCTGCGCGCCGCCGCAATCCTGGCCCAGATCGATCCGGTGAAAGCTGGATACCTTACCACCGACAAGCAGGGCAACTTCCGCCTTCCCGCTCTGCGTAAGCTAGGAGATATAGATCTCCCCGGGCACGTGCCCACCCAAACCAACCTGCTGACCGAATACACCCTGCACAATCTGTCGGATGCCGACTTCACTTACTCCGGCCCGGCGGTCGCGGAAGTGGAAATCGCTTTGCGCGCGCTGGCCCCGCAATTCGGATACGATCCCACTGACGTCTCGCGTTACAACAACTCCTTCCGCAATCCAGCCCTGAGCTTCCTCACAGCGGAGCGTTTACAGATCATTCTTGGCAACGTAGGTTTGTCGGGCGTCAAAGCCCAGCTCTCCAAACTGCGCAACCTGGGAGTGATCTGATCTGCCACGCGCTCCTCTCCTGACACCGCCGAGTCTGTAAGCCGACCGCAGACTCGGCGGTGCTCCTCTTCAAGTGAACTACCCAATAGAGAAAAAAGGCCCCGAGTCAGAAGACACGAAAGCGTGCGCGAAACTAATTTTTTCTTCGCCTCAAACCTTCGGAAACCCGCGTGCAGCAGGCGAAGTCACGTAATTCTTTCTAGCAGGCTGGCAATTCCTACGCATCCGGGCGGACTGTTTACCACTTAATTTGTGTGATTTAGAAGTGGCAAGCTGGATGCAACAGGAAAGAACAGACGAAGTGGCGCGCAACGGGGCGCTCCAGAGAATAAACTTCGGCCAGAGGTTTTCTTGGGCGCCCCTTGCTTAAACAAGTGAAAAACCTTCGGCCCTCCCCCGGGTGCAGCAAAGCAAGAAGTAAGCTTTAAGCCAGGACCAGCCTTTCCTTCAGATCGATTCCTGCCCGTTTCAAGAGCCCGGCAACCACCGGTTCCTTGAATCGCGAGGCGTCGAATTCGACCCTTACAACTTGGTCCTTTTCCAGAAAAGTAATTCGGCGTATGCCGTAGACCTCGCGCAGGTTATCAATAGCGCGCATGGCTGGTTCGGTGGGAGTTGCGCTGTAGCGGTAGGCGGCTTCCAACTGAGTCATCGAGTCAAATTCCTCCTTCTATAAAGATACAACATCGTAATCCCCGCAGGGCGAAGAACCATCTAATATGATCACACGAACGAATCGGGCTTTGCGTCAAACAAAATGGAGATCAATCAAAACGCAACTTCAGGTGTTGTAGACCCTGTCTGTGGGATGAGCGTAGATCCCGCGACTGCTTTGCACACCGTTGTACACGACGGGAAAACCTTCTACTTCTGCTGCCGAAGCTGTGCCGAAAAGTTCACGGCAGTGCCGGCACAGTATCTGGACCCCGCAGGAAGGCCCGCATCGGGACTCGTGACCCTGGGGATGCCGAGTCCCGTCGGCACGCCTGTGACGAAAGTCAAAGATCCGGTCTGCGGGATGGACGTTGTACCCGTCACCGCCAAACACAAACTGGAACATGCCGGGCGCGCGCATTTTTTTTGCAGCGCGGGTTGCTTGGAAAAATTCCGCTCCCATCCCAATCAATACCTGGAGGCGCCGGGCGCGCCTGCATCAAAGCCAAGCCCTCAGCCGACCGCTTACGTTTGTCCGATGTGCCCGGAGGTGCACGAGTCCCAGCCTGTGCCTTGTCCCAAATGCGGGATGGCGCTCGAGCCGGAAAGCCCGCTAGCGTCACGGGTTGAGTACTCCTGCCCCATGCATCCCGACGTCGTACGGAGCGGACCCGGTTCGTGCCCGATTTGTGGCATGGCCCTTGAGCCTCGCACTGTAACCGCGCACCAGGAAGAAAACCCCGAACTGGCGGACATGACTCTGCGGTTCTGGATCAGCCTTGCCCTCACCACTCCAATCCTGGCGGCCGCCATGGCGGACATGCTACCGGGAATGCCCGTGCAACGCGCCCTGCCCGCCGGATGGCTCTCGTGGCTGGAGTTTGCTCTCGCGACCCCTGTGGTGCTTTGGGCGGGCCGGCCATTTTTCCAACGGGGCTGGGCATCGATAGTCAACCGCTCGACCAATATGTTCACGCTGATCGCCATGGGCACCGGCGTCGCATACGGGTTCAGCCTGGTGGCCATGATAGTACCGGGAATTTTCCCCGCTTCATCCCGCGAGATGTCGGGCGCTCCACCGGTCTATTACGAGGCGGCAGCCGCCATCGTCACCCTGGTGCTTCTTGGCCAAGTCCTCGAACTCCGCGCCCGCAGCCGCACCGGGGCTGCAATCCGGGCCTTGTTGGATCTCGCGCCCAAAAAAGCCAGAATCATTCGCGACGGCGACGAAACGGATGTCCCCTTGGAGCGTGTAAAGCCCGGCGACCATCTTCGCGTGCGTCCCGGGGAAAAAATCCCGGTCGACGGAATCGTTCTCGAGGGCAATAGCTCAGTGGACGAATCCATGATCACCGGCGAATCTGTCCCGCTCGAAAAGGCGGCCGGCAGTAAAGTAATCGGCTCAACCCTCAACACCAGTGGCTCGTTCATCATGCAGGCGGAGCACGTTGGCAGCGAGACGATGCTGGCCCAAATTGTCCAGTTGGTCAGCCAGGCCCAGCGCAGCCGCGCTCCCATTCAAAAGTTGGCCGATCGAGTCGCTGCATGGTTTGTTCCCGCGGTGATCGCGATTGCGGGGCTCACCTTTCTCCTATGGAGTGTTTTCGGCCCACAACCTCGCCTTGCCCACGCCCTGGTCAATGCAGTGGCGGTGCTGATCATCGCCTGTCCCTGCGCTCTGGGATTGGCAACTCCAATGGCCGTCATGGTCGGCGCCGGGCGAGGGGCCCACGCCGGAGTGCTGATAAAAAACGCCGAGGCCCTCGAGAGTCTGGAGAAAGTCGACCTACTGGTCGTCGATAAGACGGGAACGCTTACCGAGGGCAAGCCAACCTTGGTCACGATGACTCCAGCGGACAACCAGGTCCTGCGATTGGTGGCTGGACTCGAACAGGGAAGTGAGCACCCGCTTGCGCTGGCCATTGTTTCGGCCGCGAAAACCAGGAACCTCAAGCTTGCGCAATCCCAGACCTTCGATTACCGGTCCGGCCATGGGGTAAGCGGCAAGATCGAAGACCGCAAAGTCGCGGTCGGCAATGAACGCTTGTTTCAGGAACTCGGCATCTCGACCAGCGAATTCGCCGATCAGGCCGACCAACTCCGCCGCGATGGCGCGACAGCGGTTTATGGCGCCATCGATGGCCGGGTGGTAGGCCTGCTGGGCATCGCCGATGCGATCAAGCAGACCACGCCACAAGCCCTCGCGGATCTCAGAGCGGAAGGCTTGCACATCCTTATGTTGACGGGGGACAGCCCCACCACTGCCGAGGCCGTGGCCAGAAAATTGGGCATTGAGGAATTCGAAGCCGGAGTTCTCCCGGCCAAAAAATCCGAAGTAGTCCGCAAGCTCCAGGAACAAGGCCATGTCGTGGCCATCGCCGGGGACGGCGTAAACGACGCCCCCGCCCTGGCCCAGGCCAACGTAGGAATTGCCATGGGTACCGGCGCCGACGTGGCCATGGAAAGTGGCGGTGTGACCCTGGTGCGGGGCGATTTGGCGGGAATCGTGCGCGCCCGCAAGCTCAGCCGGGCCACCATGCGCACCATCCGCCAAAACCTGTTCTTTGCCTTTATCTACAATTCTCTGGGCATACCTATCGCCGCTGGAATCCTATATCCATTTTTCGGAATCCTGCTGAGCCCCATTCTTGCCGCCGCCGCCATGAGCTTGAGTTCGGTTTCTGTGATCGTCAATTCGTTGCGTTTGAAAAAAATCGCGCTGTAACCCATTTCAAACTTGGCCCCGGCCTACCGGGCCAAACCTCTTCACCGGCTCCAAAGCCGTTACTCTCGTACCTTCCTGGCAATTGACACCGTCCCCGCGCTGCTAAACAATTGACTCAACATTCCATCTCAATAAGCACAAGGGGAAGACTATGTCAGATGAATCCGTCCAAACCGCCTCGGAAGGCAGTACTGGGAAATGGGTTTTACTCATTGCCGGAGTAGTCTATATAGCCGTCTCGCTGTATTTCCTGATTGACATGCACGGCACCGTCAGCAAACTGACCAAGGACCAGGACGCCAGCAAGGCGCAAATCGCGCAACTCAGCAAGAGCTTGGAGTCCGCGCAGGCGGACACCGAAACCGTGGCCAAACAAGTGGGCCTTACTAAGAAGGAACTGGCGGAGCGTTCGGCGCAGCTTCAACGCGAGCAACGCGCCGCTGAGGCCCGCCTCGCCGAAGAGCAGAAACAGCAGATTAGCGCGGTCACCGGCGACATTGCCGGCGTAAAAACTGACGTGGGCGGGGTTAAGACCGACGTAGCCTCCACCAAAGCCGATCTCGAGGCCACCAAAGCCAAACTATCGAGCGCCGTTGGCGACCTGGGTGTGCAGAGCGGATTGATCGCAAACACGCGGGGCGACCTGGAAGTCCTCAAGCACAAGGGCGATCGCAACTACTTCGAATTCACCCTGATGCGGGGCGCAAAACCGCAGCCGGTCTCCACCGTCTCCTTGCAGTTGAAAAAGATCGACGAGAAAAAAGGCAAGTTCACGCTGAACGTCACTTCCGACGACAAGACCATCGAGAAGAAAGACCGCAACGTCGCCGAGCCGATCCAGTTCTACACCGGTCGCGATCACATGCTGTATGAGTTGGTGGTCTGGTCGGTCGACAAAAACAAAGCTTCGGGATATCTGAGCACACCCAAGAACGCGCCAGTTTCCGTATCGGTAAACTAGAACACGAGTGGTGACGGCCGCCCCGGCCGTCACCGCAGCTTGAGCTGCGAAAAGGAGCAATGAACTTTCCCGGCGCCCACACTTTGCTGGAAATCTTCATTCGTACGGTGGTGGTCTACGCAGTGGTCCTGCTCGGCGTTCGTCTAAGCGGCAAACGCGAGGTCGGTCAAATGACCCCTTTCGACCTCACGCTGCTCTTACTCATCAGCAACTCGGTGCAGAACGCCATGACCGGTCCCGATACCTCGGTCCTGGGAGGGGTCTGCGCCGCCGCCACCCTGCTGGTGCTGAACTATTTTGTAGCCGAACTCTCCGGTGGCAACCGCCGCTTCCGCAAACTCATTCAGGGCCAGCCGACGTTGCTAGTCCATGATGGCCAGATTATTCCGGGACATATGGCGAAAGAACACGTCAGTATGGATGAACTACAGCGCGCCCTCAGGGAGCACAGCATCGCCAGCTATCACGATGTGGCCCTGGCGGTACTCGAAGTGGACGGTTCCATCAGTTGTCTGAAGTACGACGAGATCACGCCCACCGCGGGAACTCACTTGGCGCGTAGGAAATTTCTCCAGAAAAAGCAGTAAGCGCCATTTCTGGCAGCGCCGCGGTTTGGTTTTCTTTGCGGCCGTTGCGAAAGACTTTGCGCTCTTTGCGGTGATCGTTTTTGACCTTGTACAAAATGCCGCAAAGCAAACCAAACGGAAACACCGCTTTATTTCTGCATCACCAGCGGCACCGATTCTCCATAGGCCGAAACCGTAACCTTCAACGATTTCCGCCGGGCAAACTCCGCCGCGTTGACCGGGAAGCTTACGATGACCCTGCCCGTCCGCTTCCCGCCAGGTTCAATCGTCTGAATTTCAAGCCGGGGAAGTGGGTTTACCTTGAGCGCGGGAAAGGCCTCCAGATATCGGTCAAAGTCGACCGGAGATGCCGGATGGTCTTCGCTCGACGCGCTGGCCATCTCCAATTCGGCATTCACCGACCGCATCTTGTATTCTGTTTTGCCGTTATTTTGCAAGGTGACATTGATGGCCAGCATGACTGCATTCTGCCCTTCGACATCCACCATTTGAACGTCGTCAATCGTTCCCGAAGCCGGTGACTTCGCCTTGAAGACAAACGCAAGGACCCCAACCGTAACAATCAAAATTCCGAGAATGATGCCCACCAACTTCGCGGGCGGAAGGTTTTCCTTTCCCGTCCCGTACTCTTCACCGATATGAGGCAATGCGTCAGGCTGAGGGATTAAGGGGGCCTCCGTCTCACTCGGTTTGGTGAGCGATGTATCTTCGGGAGGAACCGGCGGCGTAATCGACATAGAGTTTCCTGGCGGGCAAGATTGTACGCGCGTATTACAAAATCCACATGCAAATTTCACCAGGATTTGACATCTACGCTCCTAACCTGTTGATCTCTCAGGATACTGTACCTTTGACACTACCGTATGTATCCAGTTTGTGAAAACATGCATCTTATATCCCATGACAAACCATGCGATCTTCGGACAACGGTATCGGGTGGTCGCAGTGGATGAGCGGAACCTCGTCCTGAAGGGAATTCACAGCGGCGAGGTTGTGACCATCGTCAGTGCTGACCCAGCAATTCCATTTACCCAGGAAGACTATCCTCTCGGCAAGTTGATTGCCTTGAGCGATCCTTCCCAGGGTATAGCCAACTAAGCACGGAACTTTGTCTTTATCTTTTTGGGCCCGTTCTTGCAATCTTGACAGTGGCAGTCTTCAGGTTCTACAAAAGTAAGCGTTCACTTACTTAGCGGACACTTACTTTGGCCACTGTCCCCATCCGCATTTCGTCGGCCCACCGACTTTGATGATGAGCCGGTCCTGGCAGGCAAGTCGGGTAAGTAAATCGCCCTCCATTACCCGATCAGGTAAGATGGCGCGTCAAGCATCTCCTTTGCCGTTGCAAGCTTTGGACCGCAGCGTTCGCAAAGGGATGCGTGCAAAGGACGCGAAGGAAAAACGTGCACCCCACCGCTGCCTCAAGCTCAAGGCCAAGTCCATGGACACGTTTCGTCTTCCCGTCGGTCTCCGACCTGATTTTTCTTGTCCTGCTGCTCTCTTTGAGCGTCGGCACGCTGGCTCCGCGCCTGCTGGGCGACGCCGGCACCGGTTGGCACATTCGCAATGGGGAGTTGATCCTGACCACCCATTCCATCACTCGCGCCGATCCGTTCTCGTCCACCATGCAGGGTAAGCCCTGGTATGCCTGGGAGTGGCTCTGTGACATAGGCATGGCCGCAGTTCACCGATGGGGCGGCCTCAACGGGGTTGTATTTTCCAGCGCGCTCATTATTGCGGGCACGTTTGCCCTGATGTTCCGGCTGGCGCTGGCGCGAGGAGGAACCATCCCTGGCACGTTGCTGCTGTCGCTGTTGGCCATAGGCACGGCGGCCATTCACCTCCTGGCGCGTCCTCACATCCTTAGCTGGCTGCTTACGGTGGTTTGCTTTCACTTGCTGGATTCGGCTGAAGACAATCCGGCCGGTGGCCGTAAGCTATTTTGGCTCCCGATGATTATGTTGTTGTGGGTGAACGTGCATGGTGGCTTTCTCATGGGGTTTTTCCTATTGGGAATCTATACGCTGCCAGATTTCTTGCATGTGCTCTTTTCCCGCCCTCCCGCGCAACGCGACCCGGCAGGGAAGAGGTTGAAGCGATTGCTCCTAGTGGGGCTGCTCTGTGCGTTCGCGACCTTGGCCAACCCGCACGGATACAAATTGCACCTGCATGTCTATCGGTACCTCTCCAACCGCTTTCTGATGGACCATATTAATGAATTTCAATCCCCCAATTTTCATGGCATGGCCCAGCAATGTTTTTTGTTGTTATGCCTGATCGCGGTTGTGGCATGGGCTGCAAGACGCATCCAGGTGCGTCTGGTTGATTTGCTGGTTGCGCTGTTTGCCATGGCCAGCGGTTTATACGCCAGCAGAAACCTCCCGGCTTCGGCGATTCTGCTCACCTTGGCCCTCGCGCCTTATCTGGCGTGGCCGCGGTCAACTGAAAAGAGCGATGCTGGACCAGAAACCCCGTCAGAACGCCGTGCCGCAGTTTCATACTTCCAGTCCTTCACGCTGCGCATGGAAACGATGGAGAAGGACCTGCGCGGACATCTATTGCCGGTACTTGCAGTGTTGCTCCTCACCTGGATTTGTTCTCACGCCGGAAGATTTGGCGACCACCAAATCATGGTGGCCAGCTTCAGCGATATCAAGTTCCCTGTACGCGCGGTTGGGGTACTTGAGCGTAACCCTATCGCGGGTCCAATCTTTGCTCCGGACTACTGGGGTGGATATCTGATCTACCGCTTGTATCCAGCCGCCAGAGTTGTTGCCGACGACCGCCATGACTTGTACGGAGAGGAATTTTTCAAGGACTACTTGAAGCTGGTCCGTGTCGAACCGGGTTGGGAGGAAATCTTAAAGAAGAGCAAAACTAAATACGTGCTAGCGCCACCGGATTCTCCATTAGCGGCCGCCCTGGGCCAAAAAGCGGAGTGGACGACTGAATATAAAGACAGTTCAGCCCAACTGTTTCTAAATAAGTAAGCTGCGATGTCTGATCTCGACCCTAAATCTGAATGTAGCCACAGAAGCCGCGGCTCCCGTTCTCCCCGCAAAGCCACGCCGACGCCCCGGTCGTTTCCGTCTTTCATTATGAACTCTTTACGCACCCTTTAGCTTTCCATTACGAACTTTTCATTACTCTTCATCTCTTACAAGGGTTGAAGGAAAGTCTAGATATACCTTCGCGCCTCAAGACTGAATCCATATCCGCGAATGCCCAATCTCCTCACCCGGTCGACGCCACCCGCTAAAACTATATCCACCGGACAACGCGTGCTGGTCGCTACCACCGCCATGCTCGTGTTCATTTCCTTCTGGCGGGCTGCGGCGGTGGTGCTCAATGACATGGGATCGTCCGCGTTTTATGCGGGCGCGATTGCCGAGCATTTCATCGGCAAAACCGCACCCTGGTTCATTCTGGCGATCATGGTCCTCTCGTATGCGGTGAGGTCGGTATACATCGAGAGCTGTAGCATGTTCGTGCGCGGCGGTGTTTACCGGGTGGTGAAGGAGGCCATGGGAAGTACGTTGGCCAAGTTCTCGGTATCGGCCCTGATGTTCGATTACATCCTCACCGGGCCGATCAGCGGGGTGTCCGCGGGACTGTACCTGGTCGGACTGCTGAATGAGCTGCTGCACTACGCGCGCTCCAGCGTAGTTCTGCCGGTGAACCTCACGGCGGCGGTCTTCGCCATACTGGTCACCATTTATTTCTGGTGGGAGAACGTCAAAGGCATCCACGAATCCAGCGAAAAAGCGCTGCGCATCATGTATGTCACCACCGTGATGGTGATACTCCTATTGCTCTGGGGAGGTTATACCTTGTGGGCCCGCGACGCCCACCTTCCACCCTTGCCGCGCCTTTCCACGATCACCTATTCCAGTGATGCCTTGGGCTGGCTGCATCACACATCTTTGCCCTACACCATCACCCTGATCGGGATTCTGGTCGGTTTGGGGCATTCTGTTCTGGCCATGAGCGGCGAAGAAACCATGGCCCAGGTGTATCGCGAAATCGAACATCCCAAGCTCCGCAACCTGGAAAAAGCCGGCTTCGTCATCTTTGCGTACAGCCTGATCTTCACCGCGGGCGTCGCTTTCCTTGCCGTGATGGTCATCCCCGACGCGGTGCGTAACAGTTTCTTCGACAACCCGATTGGCGGACTGGCGATGTATCTGACAGGCCCGCTGTCTCTGCGCTTGGCCTTTCGCGCCTTCATCGTAGTGGTGGGAGTGCTGATGCTGGCCGGCGCCGTCAATACCGCCATCGTTGGCTCGAACGGAGTTTTGAACCGCGTCTCCGAAGACGGAATTCTTCCCCATTGGTTCCGGGTCCCCCATCGCCGCTTTGGCACCTCTTCTCGCATCCTCAATCTGGTGGTAGGCCTGCAAATCATCACCATCCTGCTGAGTCGCGGAGATATTTTCGTCTTGGGCGAGGCCTATGCCTTCGGGGTGATGTGGAGCTTCGCCATGAAGGGGCTGGCGGTCCTGGTCCTGCGCTACAAGCAGCCGGGAAAGCGTGAGTTCCGGGTTCCGCTCAATCTGAAACTGGGCAACCTCGAAATCCCGGTGGGCCTCGGGCTGGTGACACTCACCCTGGTCGCGCTCTGCGTCATCAACCTATTCACCAAAAGGGTCGCAACCCTTTCGGGGCTGGCCTTCACCATAATTTTCTTCGCGGTATTTACCATTACCGAAAAAGTCACCAAGAGCCGTGCTTCCGCCCACACCGAACTCGATCAGTTCAATCTGGAGTCGGGAGACGACCTGACTCCCGAAGCTCTCGGCGTGCGCCCGGGAAACATTCTGGTCATGGTGCGCAACTACAACACTCTCCACAACCTGAGGGCGGTCCTAGACCGGATAGATCCGCGCCAGCAGGATGTCGTGGCCCTGCACTTGCGGTTCCTCACCCGCGCGGGCTCCGGCGAATCCAGCCTGTCTCCCGAACAGCTGTTCAGCCTGGAAGAGCAGGAGCTCTTCACCCGGGCCTTGAATCTCGCCGAGAAGAAAGGTAAGACCATTCATCTTGCGGTAGCTGCGGCTTCTGAAAAGTGGGACGCCATCCTGCGGGCCGCGCAGAGTCTACAGTCTTCGACCGTAGTCCTCGGTGCGTCTCCCACCCAGCAAGTGGCGGAAGAGGCGCGCATTGCCGGCCTGGCATGGGAGCGTCTGGCCGCTCCCAAGCCGCAATTGAGTCTGGAAATCCATTTTCCTACCGGACAGGACCACGTCTTTTATTTGGGCCCGCATGCTCCCCACCTCACTCCCAAAGAGATCGACCTCCTGCACCGCGTGTGGCTGGAAGTGAGCGGTCATGTGGCCCCGGAAGAAATTCACCACCACGATGTCATTCACTTCGCGCTACAGGAATTGCAGCAGGAGTTGGGTAATTCTCAGCGGGAAGCGGTGGTTGCCAAACTGCGGCAACACCTGCAAGAGATTAAAGATCAACGGTCACCGCACGCCTGACCGGTTGGAGCGCGTCCATGGAGAATTCCAACGACGGCAATCGGACATCGTTGCAAGACGATTTCACTTTCCAGCCTGGACCAGATCAGGGCTCTTCCGACATTCAGATTGTCGTGCACGTGATCTACACGAGTTTAGCCGGGACCTTAGCGGCATTAGAGGCCGCGGAAACTCTTTCCCGCCAGTTGCGTGCACGAATCACCCTGCTGGCCGCCCTCCCGGTCTCCTATCGCTTGCCTGTAACCCGCCCCTCGGTATCGCTGCAATTCCTGGAACGCCGCCTGGTGAAACTTGCCAAATCCCGGCCGGTGCAAACCTCGATTCAGATTTACGTTTGCCGTGATCGGGCAAACTGTCTTATACAGGCACTTTCCGCTAAATCCTTGGTGGTTCTCGGAACCAGGAAGAGATGGTGGCCGACCAACGACGCCCTTCTCGCCAGGAGGCTTCAAGGCGCCGGACATCAGATGGTTCTGGTTGAGCCCTAGTCCCCGACCGTTGGCACGGTTCGTCAATACCGATCACTGGTATCGACATTGAACCCCAGGATCGCGGTTACTTCCACGGTCTGATTTCCCCGCATCGCCGGCCGAAACTTCCAGTGCGGCAGCGCCGCCATTACTTTCGCCATCATCACCGCATTGCCCGGTTCTAGGACCTGAAAATTTTTAAGCGAGCCGGAAGTATCCAACACACAAGCCACGATCAATCGCGAATGCAATACTCCGCCGGGCAAGTCCGTGCGTAGCGGTTCCGGCGCCTTGAGTTCTTCCGCCGAGGGGTGCGCCACCGAGGAAGGATCTGCCATTTGCAGCACTGCGGGACCTACCGTGGTGTCGAGATAGATGGTGTAAACCTTGTCCCCCTTCAAGTATCCGTAAAAATTGAACGCGCCTCCGGAGCGCGACGTCGCCACAATCGTAATCCCCGGTCCGCGGCGGTCTTTACCGGCGGAGGAACGGCTTAAATCGGCGGGCTGATCGCCATTACTTCCGAAGCTGGGCAGCGTCACCACATTGTTGCTGCCGCCTTTTACCGATACCCCGGCCATCGCCGGCGCGCCGTTTACCCCGGTCCCTGCCCCCCCGGGGCCAGGGTAAGGCGAAACTCCCTGGCGAGCATTGGGGTCTGACCCGAGCCCGGGACCTTGCTTGCCGGCTCCGCTACTTTCGCCCGAAAATCCACTGCCCGGGCCATTTCCATGCCCAAGGCTGGCGCCTCCTTCCGATCCCCCCACACCGGGATCAGTTCCGCCCTTGGGAGACATCGCCAACGATCCTGCACCTCCGCCGCTGGGGATTCCTTTCTGCGATCCAGGAGTGCTGGAGATCACCACGCCGGTGCCGTTCCCGCTCCCACCACCTTTTGGCGGGGCCGCCACGTCGCCGGAATCAAATGCGCCCCCCAGCCCGCCGCCGCGATTGCCTTGACCGCGCCCCGTCAGCGACCCCACTCCCGAAAGGGAAGGAGTCGGCGCGGCCACCGCCACCGTCCCGTTGAATCCATTTCCCACTGGGCGTTGCAGAGCGCCCCCGGCGACCTTTACCGTGGGGGCTACAACCCCAGCGCTGCCGTTGATGGCCCTCGGCCCCTGCCGTTGCTGCACCGGGCCATTGTCCATCTGCACAGTCGGCGGCACGACCACGGCAGAATGGCCGTTGAACGGGCCGCTGTCCTGGCGCGCCGCGCCGTTGGGGAGTTGCACGGCCGGAGGGACCACCTGCTTCTGCAATTCGCCAGATCCGAATCCGGGCCCTCGCGACGAAAGATCGCGCGCAACCTGCGGCGTAGGCGCCGGCGCGACCACCATCTGCGATGGCAGCGTCAACTTGGGGTTCAGGTTCATCGCCGTCCGCTCCGGCGCGGAAACCGGAGGAGGAACCACCTGCATGACCCGCGAACCCGGCAGTTGGAGGGCCGCCAAATCACGTTTCGGCGCGGCGGGGCTCGGCTCCACAACCGTTGTATTCCATGTGGGCGCAGACTGCATGCTCTGCCGGTCAATGGAGGGCGCAGGCGCCACCACCTCCATCTCGGGTGCGCCGGAAGCGTGCAGCGTGGACTTGAGTCCTTCCGCGGGAGGTGGGCCAGGAATAGGTTTATACGCCAGCAAATTCGCCACGGCGGTATTCGAAACCGGCAATTTCAAATTCGGGGCGTCTACAACTTTTTCCCGCAGGGAGCCGCCGCGCGCCACCCGAATCGTCTGGGTGTGGTGAAATGCCTCGCGACCACCCGCTCTTCCGGAGCGTCCGCTCTGCGCGCCTCCGGCGTCTTCGGTGCGCGGCAATTCATCGCCGGTGTAATAGATCATTTCGTACTTCGGCTGGGACGGGGCCGTATAGGGCCGCATGGATGCAAGCTTGGCCGGAATGATAATCAGCGCAGCCAAGACCAACGCTTCCAGCATCCAGGTCAGCAGCATACCGCGATAAGGGAAAATACCGGTACGGGCTTCTCCCGCCAGTTTGCGCTGCGAACGGGAGAGAGCAGGCCCAACCGCCGTGCGGAATTCCGCCCAGGGTGAAGACCACTCCACCAGCAGCTTGAGCTCGTGGCCCTCGATTTGTATGGTGACAGGATTTTCCCTGTCTACATCAAGCACGGTCACAGTCCCACCATCTCCAGTTCATCCCCAATCTTAGTCCCGCTAGGCCCCAGCGTATCACCTGGCAGTTCCAATATCGACGCGGCTTGCAGCTTGACCGCCGCCATTCTCCAGGGCTTCAGCCCGGGTTCGAGGTGGACCACCCTTTGCTCCTTGTCCAAGTAAATCACATCAATGGGAAAACGCATGGCAAAGGTATGCACGCCGCGCGAGGGCACAATCCACAAACCGCGCCCCTTCTGAAAGTTGGATGCGTCTTTCAACATCAATCCGCAAAATCGCGACCAGTGCGTGGCGGCCAGCGCAAGCTCGGTGGCCAAATAAGCCTGGCGCGTACGGTTAAACGCGTATGTTTTTGGGCCCAAGGGCAAAACTACCACTCCTGAAACAGTCTTAGGGGAGAGCTACTTTCCTCCAGCAGTTGATGCCAGCGTCCGGTACAGCGAGATGATGGCTGGCCCTAACGTCACAACGAGGATAGAAGGCAAAATGAACAACACCAGGGGGATAATCATTTTGATGCTCGTCTTGGCGGCTTGTTCTTCCGCGCGTTGCCGCCGCTCGGTACGCAACGAATCGGAATGCACGCGCAAGGCCTGCGCCACGCTGGTCCCAAAGCGGTCGGTCTGTACCAGGGTGGCCACCAACTGCCGGATGTCATCCACTCCAGTCCGCGCCACTAAATTCTGAAGTGCTTCGACCCTGGGCTTGCCCGCGCGCATTTCCAGGTTCACCAGGTGAAACTCGCTGCTGAGCTCGGGATGCGCATGGCGAAGGTCCTCACCCACGCGCATCATGGCCTGATCCAGCGCCAATCCCGCCTCCACGCAAATTACCGTGAGATCGAGCGCATCCGGCAATCCAACCTTGATCCGGCGCTGCCGCTCTTTGATCATGCGCTTCAGGATGATGCGCGGCAGGAAAAATCCGAATGCTCCGACGCCCAGCATAAGGACCAAAGAATTAAAACCGGACAGCAGTACCACGATTCCAGTCCCCAATAGGGCAAACAAAATGCGGCTGCCGACGTACATGCTCACATGCCGCGCGTCGCGATACCCGGCCTGAATGAGCCAGCCGCGCGCCTTGGATACTTCCGCCGGCGAGAGCGGCAGAGCTTTGCTCAAGGGATCGAGCGCCTGTTCAATGCGCTCTCGAATCGGCGGTTTCTCCGGTTCCGGCTCGCCTTGCCACCCTAAGGCGCGCAACCGTGTCCCCAGTACCGAGGAAGGCGCAAACGCCGCCGCGGCGAAAGAGAACACCGCCACTGCGATGGTGACAAATACGATAATGGCGAGAACCATTGCCGTCATGGAATTAAACCTGGATCCGTATTACTTTCCGAATCCAAAAATACCCTATGGTCTGTAAAATGATACCGCCCACGACCAGAGCGTGCCCGAGCGGGTCCGTGAACAGTGGGCGAATAAAGTTCGGACTCATGACCAACATCACCATTACGATGACCGGAGGCAGCGCCATCAACAGTGCCATCGTCAACCTTCCCTGGGCCGTGAATACCCGTACCTGCCGCATGATCTTGAAGCGCTCGCGGATCACATAGGACAAATTGTCCAGAATTTCCGCCAGGTTGCCGCCGGTTTCGCGTTGCAGCATGACCGCGGTGACAAAAAACTTCACATCCACCAGCGGGACACGCTGGGTTAAATTGATGAGCGCATCCCGCACCGGTAATCCGAACTTCTGTTCCTCAAACAACTTGCGGAATTCAGAAGCGATCGGTTCCGCCACTTCGTTGGCAATCAGTTCAAGCGCGGTAGTAAACGCGTGGCCCGCCCGTACCGCGCGGGCGAGCGTATCGATGGCCTCGGGAAACAGCTCTTCAAATTTCTGAAAACGTTTGCTGCGCCGGTAAGAAGCGTAGGAGTAAGGAAGAAACGCCCCCAGGACCAAGCCCAGCCAGGCAAAAATGAAGGCGCCACCCAGGTAAAACCCGGCGATTGCGGCGGCGATGCCCGTGCCCGCGCACAGCAGCAACATGTTCCCGGCGCGTATGTCCAGGTCTGCCTGGGAGAGCATGATCTGCAAATTACTGACCCGCGCGGAACGCCGCAGCAAAGTGTCAAGCGCCGGGATCTCGCTCAACATCTCGTCCCGTAGCAACGCCAGCTCTTCGCTCGGCTCCCGCTCCGCCGCCTTTTGTACCGCCGCCAGGCGATCGCGCAACAAGCGCGCCCGTTCGCTGCGTTTGTCGAGAATGGACGCGGCCACGAACACCCCGGCGGCCACAATCACAAAAACCAGCGCGGCGATAAGCATTTCTGACATAAGAAAATCGAGCCCTATCTAGACTTCCATCTGCGATTCAAAAAGCGATGGGCGCAGGCGGTTCCCGCTGGTGGCGAGTTTGTCGGCAAAGCCTGGGACTTTGCCGCTCGCCTTGAATACTCCATGCACCCGGCCACTTTCGTCTACCCCGGTGCGGTCAAAGACAAAGATGTCGGACATGGTAATGGCGTCATTCTCTACCCCGGTGATTTCCGAAACACTGACCACCTTGCGGGTGCCATCCGCCATACGCGCGATCTGCACGACGGCGTGAATGGCTGCCGATATCTGGTTCCGTACCGCCCGCTCCGGAATATTCAAGTTTGCCATGGAGAACATGTTCTCAATACGCGAAAGGGCATCGCGCACCGAGTTGGCGTGCACCGTGGTCAGCGAACCTTCATGGCCTGTATTCATGGCCTGCAACATGTCGAAGGCTTCTTCGCCGCGTACCTCGCCCACCACGATGCGGTCGGGGCGCATGCGCAGGCTGTTGATCACCAGCTCCCGCTGCCGTACTGCGCCTTTGCCTTCGATATTCGGCGGACGGGTCTCCAACCGCACCACATGTTCCTGTTTGAGCTGCAATTCGGCAGCGTCCTCGATGGTCACAATGCGCTCCGCATTGGGAATGTATCCAGAGAGGACATTCAGCAAGGTGGTTTTTCCGGTACCGGTGCCGCCGGAGATCAAAAGGTTCAGCCGGCCCTTGACCATCGAAGCAAGCATCTCCAGCATGGGTTCGGTCAGGCTCTTGTTTTCAATCAAACCCCGCGCCGTAATCGGGTCGCGTCCAAAACGCCGGATGGAAAGGCAGGGCCCATCAATCGCCAGCGGGGGAATAATCGCGTTTACACGGGAGCCGTCGGCCAGGCGCGCGTCCACCATCGGAGACGATTCATCCACTCGCCTTCCTACGCGCGAGACAATGCGGTCAATGATTTGCATTAAGTGCCCATTGTCTTTAAAACTGAGGCCGGTCGGCTCGATCTTGCCCGCGCGTTCTACATAAACTCGATCAAACTTGTTGACCAGAATATCGGAGATGGTTGGATCACGAAGCAACGGCTCCAGCGGGCCAAGACCAAAAATCTCATCCAGGATTTCCCGCGACAGCCGCTCGCGCTCCGCGAAGCTTAAAGGGACCGCTTCACTATTGACGGTGTTACGAATTAAAAGTAGTACTTCTTCGCGCGCCGCATCGCCCGGCGTCCGCCCCAGCTTTTCCAAATCCAGCCGGTCGAGGATCTTGCGGTGCAGGTCCGCTTTGACCTGCTGGTATTCCGCGCGCTCGAAGGTTTGCACGTTTGCCATGGTTCATTCTAAACCGACTTAAATAACGACCATGCCGCTCGTTTTACTTCGGAATCGTTTTCCGTCAGGCGGCTGGCCAGGCCGATAAAACACCGCGCCAGTTCGCTATGGTTCTGGTGCATGGGCGGCACACCCCGGTCAATGGCCGACGAAATGGCAAAATACTGATTGGGGATTTTCCATATCAGTTTCGCGCCCGCCGCTGCCTCGACATCCGCTTCGCTAAACCCGGCAATCTTGCGAAAACGGTTCAGCACCAGCTTAATTCTGTCACGATTACCGGTCTCTCCCAAGTACTGCTGGATACGCGCCGCACTCCAAAGTGATGCGACGTCAGTGTGCGCGACCAGCAGCACCGCGGCAGACAGGTTCGATACCAGCCGGGTGGCGCCATCCACGCGGGTGGATGCGTCCACCACAATGTAGCGAAAATGCGCTACCAGCATGTCAAATAAGCGGGCCAGCTCGGCATTGGAGGGTTCGGTCACCGCCGGCACGCTCGGTCCGGCCAGCACCTGCAACCCATCGTTGTGGCGGGTCATGTAGCTTTCGAGCAGGGAATGGTCGAGTCGGTGAAGGTTGCGCACCGCGTCCGCCACGCTGAACAACGGTTTCAGATTCATGTGCAGCGCGGCGTGTCCCAGCGGCGCGATGTCGACCAGCGCGACCGAGCTATGGGCCGATTGCAGGGCCAGCGCCAGGTTCACTGCCACCGTGGTCGCGCCGCTTCCTCCCTTGGCGTTCACGAGGGTGAAGATCTTGCCCCGGACCTCCTCTCGATGCACTTTGCGTTGGGAGGTCGTCAGCCGCACGAACGCTTCCAGCAGATCGGTGGTTGTCGTGGGCCGCTCGATGAACTCCCGCGCTCCCGCGCGCATCGCCTGCACGATGACCTGCGGCTGGGCCATGGTCCCAATCGCAAATCCCGCCGCTCCGGGGACTTCCTGTTGCAGCATTTCGATCGTATGCAACGCTACCAGTGGATTGTCCGGCGGAATATCGACCAAAATTACATCCGGCGAAGCACTCTGGATTCTCCGCACCACCGGGTCGGTGGCGGCCACGGGATAGGTCGAAGAGCTGAATGCCGCGCGCGCCACACTGGTCCCATCCACCAACACTTGCAGCATGGACCGCTGGTCTGGATCTGACGATACGATGACTACAGAAAGTTCGGGCATGGGCCCTGGTTGCCCCTAGGAGTATGTCAAGCGATTTCAATTCTTACCAAAGCTGCGCGCCTACTTGCTGCCGCCGCCCGGCTTTGCTCCGTCAAATTTCTTTGGGTCGAGCGGCGGTACGGGAGCCTTGGGCGCGGTTGGCGGCTGATTGCTCGCAGCCACACGATGGACAGTGCACAGCACCATGAGTTCCGAGTTGCTCTTCTGAAAACTTTTGCTGCGAAACAGGTTTCCCAGCACCGGAATGTCTCCCAACCCCGGCACCTTGCTGGAGATATTCGTGACCCGATTATCCATCATTCCCGCGATGACAAAGCTTTGCCCATCCTGTAACTCGAACTCTGTTTCCGCCCGCCGGGAACTGAGCGCGGGAACCACTACGCCGGAGACCGTTACCCCATTGGCAAAATCAAGCGTGCTGACTTCAGGGGCCACTTTCAGGTGGATATTTCCCGCCGGCGTGATGACCGGCGTAAATTTCAGTTGCACCCCGAACTGCTTAAATTGAATACTCACGCTGCTCGCTCCCGCAGAAGGCTGGACTACGGGAAAAGGGAATTCACCGCCAGCCAGGAAGCTGGCTTCCTTGCCATTCATGGCGATCAAGTTCGGCTCCGCCAGGACCTGCAACAGGTTCTTCTGTTGTAATGCGCGAATGAGCACTCCCAGGTGAATGTCCGGACGGAACAGAAAGACGTTCAACAAGTCGCCCAGCGTTTCATTGGTGCTGAAAACAGAACCGGGTGGCGAGGGAGTAACGTCGTTTAAGTTCGAAATTCGCGCGCTTCCGAACTGTCCGGTGGTCGTGTTTCCAATGGTGTTCCCGGCGCCGGTGCTCAGAATATTGACTCCGAGTTCGGTCAAGGCCGTGCGATTCACCTCGGCGAACTTGACCTCGAGCAATACTTCCTGCGCGCCGACTGGGCCAAAGGTAAGCACGTTGACCACGTTCTTGGAGTAGGCCTCGGCAATCAGACCGGCCCGCTTCGCGGTGTCCTCGGTCGAAACGTGTCCCGACAAAACAATGGCCGAACGGGACGGCGTGACCGTGATCCGCTCGTCGGGGAAAATTTTCTGGATTTCTTCATTGGCTGCGCTCACATCCACGTCTACCCGCAAATCAAAACTGCGCGAACGCTCCAGCTCATCCCAAATCATGAGCGAAACTTCGCCGGCGGAGCGGCCATGCACCAGAATCTGCGTCGGCGAAATCGCGATCGCGTCCGCTACCGTCGCATCGGTTACGGAAATTCGCTTCAGCCGGTCACTGGTATTGATCAGCAGGGATTTGCCGACCATCACCCGCAACGGAGACGAGCCTTGTCCTTCGGGCTGTGGCGCCCCGGCCGGCGGCAAAGTTTGTTGTCCATTCCCAGCCGCGGGCGCTGGGGCCTGCTGTGCGAATGCCCTGGCCGCCAGACAACAAGCCAATAAGAAAAACAGCGTCCGTGCTGAGCTCGGGATGAATTTCCACTCCACTCCACGACGGGAGCCAATAGGCATGTGAACAGACCTCAGAACCCAGTTTGTTGAAGCCGAGGGAGATACCATTAGAACTTGGTTTCTTCCTTTTTGTCGCCTTTGATCACTTCCACCGAATAAACCGTCGGCGGCGCAGGGGCCACGTTGATGATTTTTGGTCTGGGCCGAGCAGTGGTTGTTGCCGGGCGCACCGGCGCGCCGCCGCGGTACAGAGAGTTGCTGCCCACCATGCTCAGCTCCTGCTGCTTGGTATCCAGCGGATTGCGCAGCGAAAGCTGTATCTTTCCTTGAGAACTGGCCAAGGTGAGCTTCTGCGCGTCGTCTGGCGAAACTAACAAGGTAATGACCGCCGCATTTTCTGGATTGCCTGCGGAATTGCGTTCCAACGTCTGCCCTGTAGCCAGCACCGCCACATTTTCCAGGACCGTGGTGGTCTGCTGGTCCGCTCCGCCGTTACTTGGGCTGCCGGTCAGGAGCACATCCACGCGTGTTCCCGGAAGCACAAAACCCGCCACCGAAACCACTTCGTTGACCCGCACCGATACCGCCCGCATGCCCGGCGGTATCAGAGAGGGAAGTCCCGACCCGGCCTTATCGGCGGCTAACTTGGAGGGCAAAATAAATTCCCCGATCGCGATCGGAAGCACCACTCCGCGTTCCAGGACCTCGGTCTTTTGGCGAATGGCGCTGGGGGGAATGGCCGCTTCAGGCATGCGTACCATCTTGAGAGAGTCATTGGTGATCTTGCTGCCCACGGTCAAGTCTTTGGCCGCCACCACGACGTCCGCCCCTGCCACCGGCCCAGGCTGCGCGTTGCCCTTCAACTTGCTGTACACGGTCGTACTCACCAGGAAAGCCAAAGCTAGCGCGATCAAGCCAATCATCAAAAGCCGGTTGCGGTTCATGCCTGCTCCTAGATTTCCATCAACAGTGTAAAGCGCGATAGCGAAATGCGCTCACGACACGAGCTCCATATCGGTAGTCGCCCGGCGTTGGCTGGCCCCGCAGCGAGACTCAAGACTTGGACCACGCCCGTGCTGATTCGGTTTCTACTGACTGATCGAACTGGCAACGGAGGAAAAGACGTTATTGGCGTTGGAGCCAATCAGTCGGACGGTACCCACTACAATCACCAGGATTACGGCCAACATCACGGCGTATTCGGCGACGTCCTGTCCTTCTTCCTCGCGCCAAAGCTGACGGAGAAAACTGCTCATGGTTGCTCCTTCAACCCGACCCAGATGGAATACACTCGCCCTGCCCTTGGTCGGATGCAATTCTGTGCGCACTCGTAATCCACGCCGCTCAAGTCAGGTTTCACCCCGCGGAATCAATGACTTCGATCACCATGCGGAGCCTAAGCCATTGCACTTTACCACATCATAAACCCGGCTTTGCGGTCGAAAGTGACAAATTCTTGCGCACTCGGGCCAGCGTTCTTCCCTTGTCCTGAAATTCTCGGCCTCGTAACCAGATATGGTCAAGGCTTTTAGGAGTAACTCAATGCACACCCCCCTGGGCTGTCATCGTCGTAAAATGACCCTGCTCTCAACCAATGTTTCATGAAACCCTCCCGATACAAGTTGCTGTTCATTAGCCTCTTGGCCGCGATGGTGGTGTTGAATGTTGCCATGCTCTGGTACGGACGTTCCTATATGGCGCAAGGCTACGGAGACTTTACCGCTTTCTATACAGCGGGAAAGCTGTTGCAACGCGGGCAGGCATCCGGTCTCTATGACGCAAGATTTCAATGGGAAGTACAGCGCGAGTTTGCCTCCTCGGTGTCCATTCGCAATGGCCCGCTTCCCTACATTCGCCCGCCGTTCCAGGCGATCATTTTTTTTCCTTTTGCCTATTTGAATTATCGACTGGCGTTTGCGGCATGGATGGCAATCAAACTCTGCATACTTTTCTGCCTTCCGTTCTTGCTCAGGCCACATGTGCTGGGTAGGACGTGGTTGTCTGCTCGGATTGCCGGGGTCCTCAGCTTGTCGGTTGCCGCGGTTGCCATAGATTTGCTTCAAGGGCAGGATGCGGTCCTATTCCTGCTGGTTTGTGCGCTGGCGTTTACTGCGATGTCCAGCGGCTCAGACCTCATGGCCGGAGTTTGGTTAGGGCTGGGCCTGTTCAAATTTCATTTAATTCTTCCCATCATTCTCGTGCTTGCGCTGAGAAAACAGGGGCGGACCGTCCTCGGTTTTGGGCTGACTGCGCTCTGTTTGTTTTTTGTCTCAGCCGCGCTGGTCGGCTGGGGAACCTTGCTGCACTATCCTTCCTACTTGTGGGACCTTTCTCACAGGCCGGGAACTGGCGTGATGCAAGCCCCGAGCATGCCCAACCTGCGAGGGTTCATCCATGTCCTGTTGCCATCTCCGCAGTGGCAACGATGGGGAGATTGGTGTTGTGTTCCGCTGGCGCTTCTCGGGATTGGCGCCGCCGGGAAAATCTGGCCCGCGCGGCGTGACCGCGTTCATAAGGAGTTGTTCGTTGCCGGATTCTGCTTCTGTTTGGCAATCGCAATTCTTGTAAGCTTCTACTTCTCCGGATACGACATGATGCTTTTACTCTTGCCAGCGTTCCTGCTTACTCCCGCTTTTGTTCGCTCTCTCCAGCTCCCGGCTTGGTCGAAGGCAATATTTGTCGGCTCGCTAGGCTTTCTACTGCTCGTCCCGGTTTCCTGGACGCAACTACTCCACCTGCATCTGGAACGTTGGGACACCTTAGCTTTGCTTTCCTTCACTGGGGTCGTTGCCTATGCCATGAACATCTGGCGGAAAGACCCATCCATATCGCCGCCAGGTCAGGCCTCTTCATGAGAATCAACCGCCCTGAAATCGCACTGGTGTTGTCGCTGCTCTGCGCCGCCAGCATGTGGTTCTATGTGCAGCGGGTCCTGGTCCCTTATCAGATCGGCGATGCCGCTTTGCACGCGCGCCCCCGCGGTAACCTTTCCGATCTCTATCCCCGCTGGCTGGGTGCGCGGGAGTTGCTTCTCCACCACCGCGATCCCTACAGTCCTGAAATCACTCGCGAGATTCAAGCCGGATATTACGGCCGCCCACTTGATCCCACGCGCCCAGCGGACCCGAAAGACCAGCAGGCCTTTGCTTACCCGCTCTACGTGGTGTTTTTGCTGGCCCCAACCGTTTTCTTGCCCTTCTCAACCGTTCACGTCCTGTTTCAATGGATCTTGGTCCTCCTGACCGCGTTAAGCGTGTGGCTGTGGCTAAAAACAATTGGCTGGCGTCCCTCGCCATCCGCGCTTGCGGCCTTACTCGCGCTCTCGCTCGGCAGTTTCGCCGCGGTGCAAGGTTTCAAGTTGCAACAATTGAGTTTGTTGGTCTGTGCGCTGATGGCGCTATGCGCCGCGTCCTTGGTCCGCGGACGGCTGTGGATGGCTGGGTTTTTCTTGGCGCTGGCCACCATCAAACCGCAACTGACGTTGCTGTTCGTCTCATGGCTTCTGCTGTGGGTTTTGAGCGATCTGCGTCAACGCCGAGGGTTCATCTACGGCTTCACTTTTACCCTGGCGTCCCTGCTCATCGCTGCGCAGTTGGCGCTTCCAGGCTGGATCTGGCGTTTCCGCCACGGGCTGGCCGCCTACTCGCAGTACACCGGAGGACTCGGCTCAACCCTTGACGCATTAATCACCCCACTCCTGGGAAGACTACTCGGAGCCGTGCTTGTCGCCGGCGTCGCTGTCGCCAGTTGGCGCGCGCGCCGCGAATCGGTGGACTCGCCCGCGTTTGTTCTCAATACGTCCCTGGTATTGGCATTGACGGTGGTCGTGATTCCCATGATCGCCCCCTATAACCAGCTCTTGCTGCTTCCCGGGATATTTCTTCTCGTCCGCAACTGGCGCATTTTGGCCGCAAGCCCTGCATTAAGAGTCATCGCTCTGATTTGCGCGGGTATTGTTTGCTGGCCGTGGCTCGCGTCAGCCGGATTGGCCCTGGCTTCCGCCGGAATGCCGGCGCAGTCCTTGCAGCGCGCCTGGCCCGTACCTCTTTACACCAGTCTGGCGATTCCGCCCGCGGTCCTTGTTTTGCTGGCTGCCTGCAAGGGCAAAACAACATCAGGAATTTTCCCATAAGGTCCGGCCCCCGGCGTTGCCTGCAAGACGGCGTGACCCGAGATAAAGGACCAGCCACATTGGCGCGACCCATGCGTACCAAAAAAGATTCTTACCAGTCGCGATCAGCAGTACCACCGCAAGATTGGTCGCTGCGTAGGCAACCATAAGTACGCGCCAGTTTTTCTTCCATAACGGAATCGTGATGATCTGTATGAGGGCGGGAAGCAGAATCACCCCATCAAAAAACCACGCATAGGGGCTTGCCACCAGGGAAACAACCAGCAAAATTGGCAATTCATCTTGCCAGTTCCATTGCCCGCGATACCGCGCCCAATGCCCCATCAACCACAAACTTGCCAGCGCTGGAGGAATGAGGACCAGCACCACGCTCTGACTCCCGGTGAGGTGGCCCAGGATTCCAGGTACCGTCGGGAACTCGCTCCAGCGGACCGGATGGTGAATCCAGAAGTTGTAATATTGTCCGAATGCCCGCGGAGTGCTTGCGACGGTCACCAGGGAAACAGCAACAACCGTGGCGAGTAAACCCGACAGCGTCCGCCCATTGCGTTTCTTAACCGTCCAAAACCCGAGCGCGATCCAAAGCAGAAAAACGAGATGCGGCTTCAACGCCAGAAAAAACAGACTCACACCCGCCAGGCCAAACCTTTGCTTTCGCTCGAACCATAAGAAGCCGGTAATTCCAAGAAGCACCAGCGGGCCAACCTGGCCGATCGCCAACCCCACAAGCAGTGGAGTAAATATCGCTATCAACAACCCAGCCGCCGGGCTGGGATATCTCGTACGCCCATACAATCTCCACAGCAGAGAGACAGAGAGCGCAACGCTGGCACAGCCCAGCACCAGCCAGAGTTTCTCCGCTGCCGGGTAGGAAAAAACGGCCAGAGGCAGGAGAACCGGCAGGATCCACGGTGGGTTCCACATGACCAGCGGCGACTTCCGGCTATATCCAGCTTCCCGCTCTAGAGCCAGCAAAGCCTCGGCGTTGTAGGGATTCTGGTGGTCCAGCGCCAGGCGGGCCGCAGCCCAATACTCGACCGAATCACTCACCGGTAGCCTTACGTCCTGCGCCAGCCATGCGCACCCCAAAAGCAAGGTGCCAACCAGGACTCCGCGAATGAGACGCGAATTCATCAGGATCGAAAAGACCATAACAAAACCGCGAGTGTTTTCACATGCCGCTGCCATCGTCAAAGCCCCCGGCTTGCGGTAGTGTCTCAGTTTGTTTTAGGAGTTCGGAGAAAAGCAAGAGCGGAAACCACAGAGAACACAGAGGGAATTCACGGAGGAAACCGACCCAGACCTCCGTGGAGTTGCTCTGTGGAACTCTGTGTTCTCTGTGGTTCCAGATTTTGGTCCTTCCCGAGACTACTCAACTTTAACCCAAAGAAAAACCAAACTGAGACACTCCCGCGATTCAAGGAGTGGTGCAATTTGAACAAACAACCCGTTGTCATTCCGACGAGGAGCGTAGCTCCGAGGAGGAATCTGCTGTAGCGGACAGCTTTACGATACTGTCCAAGGGAGTAAACTCCCTTCGATTTCACTCAGGGCAGTCCTCCTTGGCGCTACGCGCTCCCTTGTCGGAATGACATAAGGGGTAAGAACTATCTAGCCCGTGCCGTGACCCCAAGCTTGCGCAATCTGTCCGCTGCCTGGGCCGCTTCCGGCGACCGTGGATAGCGCTGGATCACATGCCGCAACTCGGTGGCCCCGGCGTCTTTCTGCCCAAGTTCGATCAGAGCGAAGCCTTTTTTCAACTGTGCCGCCGCCGCCTTGTTTCCGCTGGGAAAGTTTTGCAGCACTTGATCGTAATCGGTGGCCGCCTGTTGATAGTTTCCCTGGCGATATTCGATGTCGGCGAGATAGTAGTAAGCATTTCCCGCCAGATCGGTATTAGGGTAGTACTTGATGTAGTCCTTGAATTCCTGCACCGCCAGATCGTTCTTGGCCGCATTGAAATCCCGCAGAGCGTTGTTATAGAGCACGTCCGGCGGAGGCGCCTGGGCTTGCTGCTGCTGTTGCGCCTGCTGGGCGGCAAGACTCTGCTGCGCGGATTGCATGTCCTCCAATTGCTTGCTCACTTTGGCCATGCGGGCTTTCAGTTCGTCAATGCTGTCGTTGAGCGCCTGAATTTGACCGGAAAGCTGGTCTCCATGACTGGCTGAGTCGCCCTGCTGTTTTTGCACCAGGGTCTGGAGCGAGGCGACCGCTGCTCCGACCTTATTCATAGTGTCGGTGTTCTGGTCCATCAGGTTCTTCATGACGCCCATGCGCTCGTCGAAAGACTGCTTCATCTGCGTCATCTGGTTCTTCAGGTCGTCCACGCTGGCCTGCAACTGGACCATGTCCTTGTTCACGCTCCAGGCCGGGGTGGAAACCGCAAACCCTAGAGCAACCAAGCCGAAATATCGTGTGATTTTGTTCATTTGCATATTTCCTAAGATGCCAAAGTATTGCGCCCGGTTTAGCGCGCATACCGGGGACCTCTCTATTTTGCAGGATAAACGCGCGCGGACAAAGGTGTCTTATAGGATTCCCGCGGTAGCGCCGGCCCAGGGCCAGCGCTACCGGGGAAAAAGCTACTTCTCGTACACGAAGTGACCACGGCGGTTTTGCTGCCAGCACTGCTCGTTGGATTCGGTGCAGAAGGGCCGCTCCTTGCCGATGCTGGTGGCATGAACACGGTCGGAGGTGATGCCAGCTTGCGTGAGCGCAGTTTTTACCGCGTTGGCACGGCTGTCACCCAAGGCGAGGTTGTATTCGGTGGATCCGCGCTCGTCGCAGTGTCCTTCGATGGTGACCTTTACTCCTGCATGTTGCTTCAGGAAATCAATATCACCTTGCAAGGCTGTCTGCTGATCGGGGCGAATGGTGGCAGCATCGTAGTCGAAGTAAATGTCCTTCACGTTCTGCGCGAACAACTCTTCTTCCGACGCCGATGGGGGCGGAGGTGGCGGCGGAGCCGGCGCATTGACCGTCACCCGCGCGGTAGCTTCCTGCGTGCCTCCAGCGCCCCTGGCAAGCAGATGATAGGTGGTCGAATCTCCAGGAGTGACCTGCTGCGAGCCGCCGGGCTGGACTGCCCCGATCCCATCGATGCTGACGTCGGTGGCATTGGTGGTCTGCCAGGTCAAAGTAACTGCCTGGCCTTTATCCACGGTATTCGGGCTGGCGGTCAACGAGGCGGTGGGCGCCGGTGGCGGCGGTGGTGGTGGCGGCGGTGGTGGCGCAACCTTTTTCTTGCAGGCGGACAGCATCATGACGGCGCCCAGTGCAAGAACGAATGCGCCGCGTTTCAATGTAGGCAGATTCACTTGCTCCTCCCCAATTAGGAAATAGTCTTGGTGCGTCTTGCGT
>CAZETZ010000008.1:44991-56204 GCA_964514735.1 uncultured Acidobacteriaceae bacterium
TTGGTGCGTCTTGCGTAAGATACGAAACTGGTTACTTCCAGCTCCAATTTGGCTGCGAATTGCTTGCTGAAGTTGTCAACTGTTTCTGGTTGGTGCCATCGGCAAGCATAGTCCAGATTTGCAAACTCCCGGAGCGATTTGACTGGAACACGATGTGCCGCCCATCCGGCGACCAACTGGGAAAATCGTTGCGCCCGCCATCGTGGGTCAACTGTACAAACTGTTTGCTGGCCACGTCCATCAAATAAATGTCCTGCGAGCCGGGCTCGCCGGGGCCGTAGTGCCGTATCCAGGAAAATGTCAAAAATTGCCCATTTGGAGACCATGACGGCGATACCGCGTAGCCCTGATCGGTCACACGCTGGACGTTGGTCCCGTCCGCTTCCGCAGTGTATATCTGCGGCAGCCCCGTGCGCCCGCTGACCCACGCGATCTGCGTTCCAGTTTTGCGGTTCCAGGTAGGCGAGACATCGGGGCCGCTGGATGCGGTCACGCGCTTCAAATTCGAGCCTGAAGTATCCACCACATAAATTTCCGGATCGCCGGTGCGCGAAGAAGAAAATGCAATATGCGTTCCGTCGGGCGACCACGATGGAGAAAGATTGGTGCCGCCGTACCGGGGGAAGGCGACCATCCGGTTCAGGTCCGTGGAGTACATCAAAATTTCCCAGCCGGATTTCGTCATGGAACTGAAAGCGATGCGAGAGCTATCGGGTGAAGGATGTGGCGACAGGGAGAGCGCCCCAAGATGTGTGATGGCATGCTGGTTGGCGCCGTCGTACTCCATCTCCCAAATTTCCTTGGTCGCGCCCCGGGCATTCACGAAATAAATCTTGCTCTCGGCGATTCCCGCTATCCCGCCGCCCAAGCGGAAAATAATCTCATCGGCGAATTTGTGGGCGATCATGCGCGCGGCTTCGGGCGTGGCCTGATCGGTGTATTGCTTTCCTAAAATTTGCGGGGAACTGATGTTCTTGACGTCGTACAGCCAGCCTTGCACGGTTGCGTTTGTTCCTGTGACTCCCAGATTACCGAAAGCCAGCATGGCCGCATTCGGAGGCGGCGCGCTCCACTGGTCGAATTTCACATCCGCAGGCGATCCCACAGCCCCGGTGGGGTTGAAGCTTTTCGACACCATGTCAAAAATGCCGGCGTTGTCCAGGTCGCCCCACAAAGTGTCGTTGAAGACTTTGAGCAGGTCGGCATTCTTTGCATCCTGCGTGGAGGCCTTGAAATC
Organism: uncultured Acidobacteriaceae bacterium; assembly: GCA_964514735.1. Taxonomy (GTDB): domain Bacteria; phylum Acidobacteriota; class Terriglobia; order Terriglobales; family Acidobacteriaceae; genus CAWBXL01. Next base: position 46,229 of record CAZETZ010000008.1, read on the forward strand.
GGCCGCCGCTAGACGGACCTTTGACACGCCAAGCCCGGTGCCGGTCTTAATCCAGTCTTGCGCGGCAGCAGAAGCCAACAGCGAACTGATTACCACGAATTGCCAGATCGATCGTTTCATTGGAATATCTATCTTTTGTAGTCGAACCAAAACTCAACCGAAACTTTATTCCCGGAATAATCCGGGGGCAAGGGACCAAAAGTGTCAATGCGCTGGATGGCCCGAATCGCCGACTGGTCGAGCGATGGTACGCCGCTCGACTGCTCGATCTGCACATTCCCGGGCCGTCCATCGCGCGATACATCGAAGCTTACATAGACGCGCTGCGCCTCCTGGATGCGCGGGTCCACTTCGTATTTCAGCCAATTTTCCGAAACTTTCTGCTGCACCACTCGCACATACCAAGCATAACGGGTCCCGAAGTCACCGCCACCGCCGGTAAATCCAAATCCGCCTTTTGCTCCGGCTGCGCTGAAAGTGCCGTAGGGGCCACTCACGGGTCCGCCTTCGCCATAGGGCACAACATTACTGGCCTCTTCCTGAGGCTGTGCTTTTTGCTGCTTGCTGCTAGTGTCAGGCTTGGGCTTCTTCTTGGTGTTCTTGTCAGGAATCGCAATCGCGTCGGGCGCGTTTTCTTCCGCTTTAGGCTGAGATTGCGTCAAACCCTTCGATTCATTGGCCAGAACATTTTGCTTCTCCGTAGGCGTGGCCGGCAGCGGGACCGTGCTGACCAGGGTCACGCCCATCGCATCTCCGCCGCCCCCGGCGCCCCAACTTCCCCCGCCTCCGCCCGGCGCGATCACCGCATAAAGCAGTATGCTTGCCGTCACAAGAACGTGCAGCCCAGCCGACCAGCCCAGGTTGCGTCCCCACCGGTCGTGTTCAAAGAATATTTCAGTGCTTGCCATGGCTATCAAGCGGCTGGGTCACGATGCTCACATTGGTGATGCCGGATTGCTTGACCGCGTCCATTACGGTAGCGAAAGCGCCAAAGGGCACATCTTCATCAGCCCGAATGAAGATGAACTGGTGCTGCGGGTCCCGTATCTTTTGATGCAGTTTGGCGGCAATTTCGTTGATATTCACGGGATCATTTCCCATAAATACCCGCTGTTTTTTATCAATACTGATGACCATGCGCTCTTCGGTGATTTCCTTCACCATGCGGGTACGCGGGACGTTGACTTCAATGCCCGACTGCAACACCGGCGCGGTCACCATGAAGATGATCAGCAGCACCAAAACCACGTCTACCAGCGGAGTGATGTTGATTTCCGAGAGCGAAGTCTGCGTGCGCCCGTTGGAAGCGGTGAAAGCCATTACCGCCGCACCTCGGATGCTACAGCAGGGCGCTCGGCTTGCTGCCGCTCAACCGCATTCATCATTTCGAGAGCAAAGTCGTCACTGCGCGCGGCAAATTCGCGGATGGAATTTCCGATCAGGTTGTAGGCAATGACGGCGGGGATGGCTGCTGCAAGTCCCGCGGCGGTGGTGATGAGGGCTTCAGAAATACCAGGGGCGACGGCTCGAAGAGTAGCTGCCCCAGCGGCACCGAGGCCGTGAAATGCGTCAATGATGCCCCACACCGTTCCAAACAATCCCACAAATGGCGCAACAGCTCCGGTAATCGCCAGCCACGGCATGTTGCGCTCAAAGCGGCTGATTTCCTCCGACGCCGCAATCTGCATGGCGCGCTGGATCGCCAGGATGCTGCGCACCGCGCCGCTGCCTCCCATTTGCCGCCGGAATTCCTCAAAACCGCCCTGAAAAACACCTACCAGCGGGCTGGGACGAAACTGCTCGGCGACGGCGGAAATATCCTGTAGCCGCTGCGATTTGCGGAAAGCGCGGACAAATCGTCCGCTCTGCACGCGCGCGCGTTGCAAGGTGCCCCACTTCGACAAAATGATGGCCCAGGATACCAGGCTGAACCCGAGCAGGCTGAGAAGAACAACTTTGGCGATGGGACCGGATTGACCGACAAGATCAACGATCTCGCCGCCGACAAAAGCTGCGGGAAATATGGGAAATACCATTTCGTTTTAGGAGAACGCTATTAAAAGATTATAGATCAGCCATCTCGGGTTGCCTGCGGGCGAACCCCATCAGGTAACGTACTTCTGTGACAACCTCCTGCGCCCCCAAGAAAAGCAACCACAGAAAGCACAGGCGCACACAGAGGGAACGCCACGGAGGAACCGCGCCGATCCTCTGTGTTCTTCTCCGTGTAACTCTGTGTCCTCTGTGGTGGAAGGTTTTTGCCTGAGGCAGATTGAATAGCAGGCGGAAATGTTAAGGTAGGCAATGTCGCAGGAGTCGCTTCCATGAAAAAGACCAGCGTTGATCGCCGGGATTTCCTGAAGGGCATTGCCGGTTCGGCCGGCGTTATGTCGGCTTTTCCGGTGCAGAGTTTTGTGAACAACCCGGTCCGGTTTACTGCTGTGGAGAACGCGCAGCATGTGACCGGCCCGCAAAGGACTGCGCCCAAAATTAAGTTTGCCGTGATCGGTATCAACCACTACCACATCACCAGCCAAATTGAAGCCGTGCAACGCGGCGGCGGAGAATTCGCCGCTGTTTACGAAATCGGCGGACAGCCCGACCTGGTCGCCCAATTTGCCAAGCTATACCCGGATGTAAAACGCGCCCGCGCGGAAAACGAAATTCTCGAAGATCCTTCCATTCAACTCGTGATAAGCGCGGGCATTCCCGAAGACCGCGCGCCGCTGGGAATCCGCGTGATGAAACACGGCAAGGACTACATGTCCGACAAGCCGGGTATCATTTCTCTCGAGCAACTGGCCGAAGTGCGCCGCGTGCAGGCCGAGACCAAGCGGATTTATTCCATCATGTACAGCGAGCGCGTGGAGAACAAAGCTACAGTAAAAGCCGGCGAACTGGTGAAGGCCGGAGCCATTGGGAAAGTGATCCAGACTGTCGGATTAGGCCCGCACCGCATGAACGCAAAAACCCGCCCGGAGTGGTTTTGGGACACCAAGCACTACGGCGGAATTTTGACCGACATCGGCTCACATCAGGGCGATCAGTTTTTATATTTCACCGGCTCGACGCAGGCAGAAGTTGTGGCCTCTCAAGCCGGCAACGTTCATAACCAGCAGTATCCCAACTTCGAGGATTTCGGCGATGTCATGTTGCGCGGCAACGGCGGCACAGGCTATGTACGCTTAGACTGGTTCACGCCGGATGGTCTCGCCACCTGGGGCGATGGCCGGCTGACAATTCTCGGCACTGATGGCTACATCGAAGTCCGCAAGAACGTTGATATCGCCGGACGCCCCGGCGGCAGCCATTTGTTCCTCGTGGACCAGAAACAAACCCAGTACATTGATTGCAGCAATCAAGATTTGCCGTATGGACCGCAGTTGGTCTCAGACGTGGTGAATCGAACAGAAACCGCAATGCCGCAAGGGCATTGCTTTCTGGCGACCGAGATTATGCTGAAAGCGCAGAAGCAAGCGCAGCGGCTCGCATAAGAGCGGTTTACTCGAGATGATTCAAACTACGCCAGTTATTTTGTCATTCAGGCGGGGAGCGTAGCGACAAGGAGGAATCTGCTGTTGACCGGCAGCTTTGTGGTGCTATCCAGGAAAGCAGATTCCTCGCACAAAAACCGTGCTTCGGAATGACAAAGAAAATGGAATTGATCCAAGTCCGGGCCCAGGGGAGGACAGAAATGAAAAACAAGGAGAGCGACGGCCGGAAAAATCTGCGACGAACCAAGAGGTCCTCACTAAAACAAAAGTAATTTAGAACCCCTGCGGCCGTTCCCCTGTCACAGCGAACGCTTGCTCCAGCGCGATTCCCGCCTGCCCTAACGTCCCTTCGTCAAAAAGCCGTCCGATCAGGGTGACTCCGTGAGGGACACGTCGCGGCGGCGAAAACTTAGGCAAGGGGTTCTTAGGATCGGGCGCCCAATCGCTGCGCGCTTCGGATACTTCAACAAAGCCCGCGCGCAATGTCAGCGATGGATGCCCGGTAAAGTTGGTGATGGTCAGCATCTCATCGCGCAGGGACGGCACAAGCAGCAAGTCCACTTCAGAAAAGACACGCGCCATTTCGACGGCAACTTTGCGCCGTAGCCGGTCAGCCTGCACAAAATCCACCGCGGAGAGAAAACGGGACTGGCGGAAGATATTAGGCCAGGCATCCGGTACCTGGGCTTTCAACTGGTTCAATCCACCGCTCAAGGTGAGCTCCTCAAATGCCGCAGCGGCCTCGGCAAAAAGAATCAGAAACATGGAATCGTACGGCCAGTCGGGAATACTAACTTCAACTGGGACCATACCGATTTTCTTAACCGTATCCAGTGCGGCCCGGTCCACATCGGTGGCTGGATCTTCCTTCATCCACTTGGGAAAATAACCCACGCGGAGTCCACCCACGCTGCGATTGGCATCGAAGTCGAGTTTGCTGGGAACGCTTGCCAGGTCATTGGCGTCGGGGCCGGAGATGGTTTTCAAAATCAGCATGGCATCCTCGACCGAGCGCGTCATCGGCCCCAGTTTGTCGAGCGACCAGCACAACGTCATGGCTCCGGTGCGGGCCACGCGGCCATACGTCGGACGCAATCCGGTCACGCCGCAGCGCATGGACGGAGCCACGATACTGCCACCCGTTTCGCTTCCGATGGCGAAAGCAACCAGACCCGATGCTGTTGCCGCTCCGGGCCCGGCGCTCGAACCGGAGGCGCCTTCCTCCAGAAGCCACGGATTCATCGTCTGCCCGCCGTACCAAATGTCGTTCAGTGCGAGCGCGCCCAGGCTCAGCTTGGCGATCAGTACCGCGCCGGCGTCATGCAGTCTTTGCACGACAGCGGCGTCTTTGGCCGGGATGCGATTGCGATAAGGCTCCGCTCCGTAGGTGGTCGGGATCCCGGCGGTATCGAGTAAGTCTTTTCCTCCCCAGGGAATCCCATGCAGTGGGCCGCGATACTTGCCGCCCGCAATTTCCTCGTCCGCTTTCTTGGCCTGGGCCAGTGCGAGATCACGAGTGAGCGTAATCACACAACGCAGCTTTGAATCGAACTGCTCGATACGCTTCAAATAGATCTGCGTCAGCCGTTCGGATGTGAGCTTTCGTTGCTCAATCCAGCGTGAGAGGCGAGTAACCGGGGAGAAAGCGATATCTTGTTCGCGAGAAGGCAGTGGCCCGGGACCGGTGTCGCTGCGAACAAAACGGTCGATTTTGGGGGCGGCGTGCTGGCCGGGGAGAATCGGGTTCCATAAGGTCGCCGGCGGCCAAGTGGAATCAAGCTCCGCTTTACGCGGGCCAGTGCGCCGCTCATAAAGCGCGGCCATGGTCCGCCGCCAACTGTCAGCAGCCACGCTCCGTTCGCTCGCCGTCATCTCGACCTGCGCCAACTTCTCCGCTTCCGCGAACGTGGTAGCGGACACTTCCGGCCCCACTTCGGGGGCCGTGCCGAATGCGGGCGGCGCGCCAGGCGTAGATGGAGTGGGGGTCTGAGTTTGGGCTTGTGCCGCGGCCGCGCCCAGTAGACCGAAAGAAGTGAGCGCAATGAACTGCCTGCGTGATTTCACTGACGGGTCTCCTGCGCGATGAACGTCGTGTCCCTCATTTTCCCGAGGCCAGTGGCGGAGGCGGGTATTCCGGCAGCTTGCCTTTGCTCACGTTCTGCCGTTTGACTTCTAGCTCATCAAACAAAATCGATGGATTAATGATGGCGTGGGGAACCGCTTCGCTGCGGTTGTCGATATTCACATCGTCTCCCGCCGCGATCAGGTCATTCCGCAGAGAACGCAGGTCCAAGTCCCCGAAAACCGCGCCGCGCACCAACTCCTCATGCCCGTCTTTCACCCAGACTTTGTAGAGGAGTCGCGGGCTGTACTGCGGCCCGAGGGTTTCGACAAAATATCCAAAGGGGAGGTCGCGCTGTTTGCAAAGCTCGATCAACTTGGCTTTCAACTGCTCATGGGGGACCGGTTCGGATGACTTTATGATCAGATTTCCCAGACTTGCGCCAGGATAATTCATCGGGTAGCGGGCGCGCCCGTGCCCGTTGGACCTGGCAAAATCCCGGACCGGCGTGCGCCCGATCAGGTAGTTGATGAGCTTGCCGTTTTCGATCACCGGGACGCGTTCCGCTTTGACTCCTTCATCGTCGGTATCGTAGTGACCGAGTAACATCTGGTCATTCATCGAAGCCAGGGTTGGATCGTCCACGACTGAGATGAAGTCTGGGAGAACGCGGCTCTTGTAGTTTGTGGCCCAATCACCTTTGGTCCGTCCCGATTCGCCCAGGTCCGGCTTGGTTCCGAGAACGTTCTCCCCCACCATGTCGGAAAAAATACTGGAAGCGGCATCGGCGGTAAATAAAACCGGGCCGTGATACTCCTCGTCCGCCAGGGGCGCTTCGCGCAGGGCTTTCAAACTAGACACCAGCGTGTTTCCCATAGTCAGGAACTCTTGTTCGGAAGGCAGCTCCTTCACGTCGCCGGTGGTGTAGAGCCAGTTGCGGTCCAGGCTCATGCCGTCGGAGGCCTGCGTGCTGCCGGCAATCCCCAGATCGCTCAAGCTTCTGCCATCCCGAATCTCTGTTCCTTCGGAATTGATGAAGTAGCGATTGACGGTGCGAAAATTGAACCAGGCAGTAAACGACTCGACTTGGGCGTCCCGCTTGCCCAGCGCGGAAGCGTTTTGCAGCCGCGTGAGCCAGGGCTTGAGATCAAAATCCAGCTTGACCAGCGGCCCCAGCGCGTGCACCGGTTCCGCTTGCGCAAAATCATCGACCGGTTGATCTACCGTGAAATCCTTGAGGTGTGCCTGCTTTTCGGTCAGCGCTTCGGTGGCAGCTTTGTACGCCTGGTCGGTAGCCAGCCAGATTTGATGCCGCAAGTTTTGCACGTCGTTATCCAGCGGCAATACCTGAATTGTGCCCAGGCCTTGACCATAAAGGCTATCTTGCTTATAGCTGCCCACCCGCACCACTACCCGCACATAACGGAGTCGGGTGCGCACGTTGTTTTGAATCGCGCCGTACGAAGCCTGCGCCTGAAATGCGTCCAGGTCCATGACGCGGTAATCGATGTAGTAAGGCGCTCCCATGTTCTCGAGTGTGAGCTGGGCCTTGGAGCGGTCCAGTTCCGCGTGCATCGCCTGGAGGACCGGGTCCGCGTCCGTGGATGGTTTTTGGGCTGCTGACGTTCCGCTTACAGCCAGAAGAGCGAAGAATATTAAGACCGCCGGCTTCATTGCGCTCCTCCTATTTTGGCGGGGGACGATTGGTCAGAATTTTCAAATCCAGGCGGTGGAAGGATGGGCGGGCGGTTCAACGAGTGTGGCTGTTTTTGCACTTCAATTTCGGAAAACAGCATGGCCGGGGCCGATGCCGATACGGGCACGCTGCCAGATTCCGCCCCGCAAACTCCGTTGAAGACTTCCATCTTGTCTCCGGTGGCAAGAATGCGATTGAGCGCGGCGATGGGGGTGCCGACAATGCTGACTCCCCGCACTAACTCGTCCGGTTTTCCATCCGCATAAACCTTCCACACCATCACCGGCAATACCTGGAAAGCTTGCGGCATCGAGCGCTGCGTGAGCGTGAATCCTCCCTGAATGTCATCGAAATAGAGTCCGTAAGGCTTTCCCTGCTTCTTGATTTCATCGATAAATTTCTGCCGCAGCTCGGCGTTGGCTACCTTGTTGGAGGAGATGACTTCTAAATTTCCCTGGCGCCCAATCGGCATTAAACCAGGCTGCGCCCGGCCATGTCCGTTGGACTTGTCGAAGCCTTTCACCGGCATGCGCGACATCAGGAAACTTTTCAAGATGCCTTTGTCAATCACATCCACCCGGCTTGCGGGCACGCCTTCGTCGTCGTATTCATACCAGCCGCTGAGTTCCATGCCATTCAGCGAACGCTGCGTAGGATCGTCGATCACGCTCAGAAACTCCGGCAACACTTCCTGATTGAGTTTCTTGGTAAAGGTCTGGCCTTCACGTTCGCCACGCTGGTGCGATCCCTCCAACCGATGTCCGAGCACTTCGTGGAAAAGTACTGCCGCCGAGCGTCCAGAGAGCAACGCCGGGCCATCGAACGGCTCTGCCCGCGGGGCGGCGCGAAGGTTCTTTAGGTCAGTGGCCATCTTTTCGACCCGCGCGGTGATCTCGGCGTCACTGGGGAACCCGCCCAGATTGCTCGCCTGAAAAGTTTCAAATCGCATCAGATCCATGCCATCGTCCGCCCGTGTCTCCGCCTGGATCGCCATCCGCACTATCGTGTTGGAAGTGGCGATCCGGCTGCCTTCGCTGGACATCAGATAGAAATGTGTATTTTCCACCGTAAGAAATGTCAGCGAGTTGTAGATGTATGGATAATTGCGTAAGAGTGCGGAATACCGCTTGACCATCTTTTCGTACGTGGCCTGATCGGCCGGTGAAAACGGCGCAATGTTGTCAGAGTGGGTTTGTGCCGCCTCCCGCGAAAAATCGGCGGAAGTGTCCTCCTCCTGGGCGTGCACTTCCGTGCTCGTCTTGGCCTTCAGGTAAGCTTGAGCGGCCTTACGATATTCTCCATAAGTAAGCTGCCAGAGCCCATGGGCGATGGCGTCCGCGTCATCGTCGAGCGGCAATAAGGTTGAACTGATGGCTGAACTGCGACTGTCTCCGTGGGAGTTATCGAGATTTGCATTCCCCACCCGCACCACTACGTTCGCGGAACGCCGGCGCGCGTGGGTGGAGTTCATCAAGCTCCCCTGGCTCCCAAAAACAACTGTACTGTCCTGGTCGTAGACCGAATAACAGGTGAAATAAGGCGCAGGGTCGAGCTTGCCGAGAGCGTCCTGGGCCCGCTGAAGCTCTTTTTGCATGACCGTAAGCAGGATGTCATCCGAATGAGTTGAGCTGCCAGGCTTGTGATCGCCAAGGGCGAGTGGGGAAAAGGCAATGAAAAGGCATGCCATCAAGCGGCGACCAAGCCAATTTTTCATAAATGGAGATTATAGGGGCAGAGGGCGGGAAACGCCGCATTAGCGGATTTATTTATCTTGGTTCCAGCGCGCATTACACCGCATCCAAAATTCAGGCTGTGTATCATAAACGGGCCGCTGGTGTTGACCATCGCGGACAGCTCAAAAACAGGAGAGTGGGAATGCGCACGGCGGCACTGGGTCTTCGATTTCTGATCGTACTCGCGCTGGTTCTGATGGTTGGTACTCCCGGCAGTCTCGTATTTGCCAATAATGCGGATTTCCACGATGCCCCCGAATCTGCCAAGGCAGTTCAGAACCCCTTCGAGGGTTCAGCCGATGCCGCCAAGGCAGGGAAGCCGCTTTACCATTTACGTTGCGCGCGCTGCCACGGTGAGCGCGGCGAGGGATCGGGCAATATACCGCCGCTAAAAGCCCGCACCATTCGCAGGACCACTCCTGGCGAGATCTTCTGGTTTATCACGAAGGGCGATGTAAAAAACGAAATGCCCTCCTGGGCCAGCCTTCCCAAAGAACAGCGCTGGAAGATCATCACGTACCTGAAATCCATGAATTTGCCGGGGAACATTGCGCCAGCTCCGGCTTCGACCAGTACCACAAAATTGGACCTCCCTGCTCCCAAGCCGCCATTTACTGACTTCCGCTACGAAGAACCAGGAAAGGTCCGCAAGATCACAGTAGCCGATCTTCCGGAACCTTATGCGACCGAATCCGCCCAAAATGGCCCGCGGTTGGTGGCCCGTCCGGCGGACATGTGGCCCAAAGCCCCGAAAGGATTCAAAGTCGAGCAATACGCTGCGGGCCTCGACAATCCTCGCCTGATTCGCACCGCGCCCAACGGAGATTATTTCGTAGTAGAGGACCAGCCGGGACGCATCATCGCGTTCCGCGGCATTATGGATGATGGCAAGGCGGAAGAGATGCACCTCTTCGCCAGCGGCTTGAACCGCCCTTACGGGCTCGGGTTCCATCCCCCGGGGCCGGACCCGCAATGGGACTACGTTGGGAAA
>CAZETZ010000008.1:56214-58494 GCA_964514735.1 uncultured Acidobacteriaceae bacterium
CCGTCAACCCCGGCTTCGGCGGGCAGAGCTTCATCGAAACTTGTCTGCCCAAGATAGACAGGCTGGCGCAGTGGATCGCGCGCAAGGGCCTCGAGACCCGCATCGAGGTCGACGGCGGCATCGCTCCCGAGACGGCGCGGCGGGTGGTGGACGCGGGCGCCAGCGGGCTGAACCGCCCCTACGGGCGCGCGTTCTATCGCCCGGGGCCGGACCCGCAATGGATCTACGTCGGGAACACAAATGAAGTTGTCCGCTTCGCCTATAAGAATGGAGATTTGAAAGCCAGTGGGAACCCTGAGCATATAGTTGATTTACCGGGAGGCGGCGGGCACGTGACCCGTGACATTCAGTTTTCCCCGGATGGCAAGCGAATGTTTGTAGGTGTCGGTTCGCGTTCGAATGTCGATGATCCCGACACTACTCCCGCGGAGAAAAATCGCGCGGACATTCTGGTGTTCAATCCCGACGGCTCGGACATGAAGATATTTGCTTACGGCATCCGCAACGCCGGCGGTGGATTGGCGATCAACCCCAAGACGGGCGAGTTGTGGTGCTCGGTGAATGAACGCGACGCTTTGGGGGACAACCTGGTCCCCGATTACATCACCCACGTGCAGGAGGGCGGATTTTATGGCTGGCCGTGGTGGTATATGGGCGCGCATCAGGACCCAAGACACAAAGGAAAACATCCTGAGTTAAAAGACAAAGCCATCGTCCCTGATGTTTTGTTACAACCGCATAATGCTTCACTGGAAATCACCTTCTATGAAAGCAAACAATTTCCTGTCGAGTATCAGGGAGATATTTTTGCCGGACAGCACGGTTCCTGGAATCGGACCGCGCGTTCGGGATATGAAGTGATTCGCGTGCCGCTGCATCAGACTGGGCATGCCAGCGGGGAGTACCAGGATTTCCTGACTGGATTCGTGCTCGATAACGGCGACGTGTGGGGGCGGCCGGTGGGGGTCACGGTAGCGATGGATGGATCGTTGCTGGTCACCGATGATGGCTCGAATTCGATTTGGAGAGTCAGCTACACGGGGAAATAACCAAATCAGGCCGCAGATTTGCGCGGATTTGATGATCGTGTAGTGAGTACCACTTTGTCATTCCGACGATTCGCGTAGCGAAGAGGAGGAATCTGCTATTGGCTGGACGCTTTGTCGCAAGGAATGTGCATTCGAACTGCATCAGCACTAGATTTTGTATTTGGGTTCCATCCGCGTAAATCCGCGAAAATCTGCGGCCAAAATCTTTTGCCTTTCATGCTATCCTGCGCTCAATAAGTATTTGGAATTCGATTTCCAGGACTTCCGGTGCTGGTTGAACTGAGGCTGGAAAACTACGCGGTCATAGACAGCCTGGTGGTGGAGTTCGCCGCCGGGCTGAATCTGCTGACCGGCGAAACCGGCGCGGGAAAATCCATCCTGATTGACGCGCTGTCCCTGCTTCTAGGTGAAAAAGCTTCCAGCGATAGCATTCGTTCCGGCGCGGAAAAAGCCGTGCTCTCCGCCGTATTTGAAGCGGAGAGCAGCAAGACCATCGGGCAGGTGCTCGAAACCAACGGCATTGATGCCGAAGACGCTGCCTTGATTCTGCGCCGGGAAATCGCGCCCGGCGGCAAGGGGCGTGTCTTCGTCAACAATCAACCGGCGACGGTTGCAGTCCTGAAGCAACTGGCCCCGCACCTGGCCAGTATCCACGCACAGAATGAAACCTTGCTCTCCTTCGATGCCGGGGCCCGGCTCGAACTGCTCGACGCTTATGCAACAACCGATCTGAGCGCGACCGGCGAAGCGTTTTCCCAATGGAAAGCCATCACCAGCCGAATCGAAGAACTGGAACGCAACGAGCAAGACCGTTTGCGCCTGCTCGACCTGTGGACGTTTCAGAAGCGCGAGATCGAGGAAGCCAAGCCGCAGGCTGGGGAAGACGAACGGCTGGAGACCGAAAAACGGGTCTTAGCCAATGCGGAAAAGATTTACAGCGCCGCCATGCAGGCTTTCGATCTGTTGTACGAAGGCTCGGCATCCACTTCCGCTTCACTGCGCGCCGCGCAGAAGCATCTGGAAGAACTGTCGCGTTATGAGTCCAAGTTTCAGGAAGCGCTAAGCGCACTCGAAACTGCCCGCATCAGTGTGGAAGACGTTGGCGCCAGCCTGCGCGACTACGCGGGAGGAATTGAGGCCTCCCCAGAGCATCTGGCGGAAGTGGAAGACCGTTTGGCATTACTGGACCGGCTGAAGCGCAAATACGGCCCAACGCTTGACGATGTCATTC
>CAZETZ010000008.1:58504-68374 GCA_964514735.1 uncultured Acidobacteriaceae bacterium
AATTAATCAAGGAGAAGATGTCGGCCGCAAACTTTCCGAAATGGAAAACAAGGATGAAACGCTGCGGCAGTTGCGCGGCGAATTGTCGAAGGCGGAAGAAGCTTATCTGAAAGCTGCGCAAGCGATCTCGAGGAAACGCTACGAAGCGGCCCGCAAGCTGGAAAAACTGGTTGAGTCCGAAATCAACGATCTGGCCATGAAATCGAAGTTCCAGATTGAAGTCAGCGGCACCGACGAAGCGGGGAACTGGACTTGCTCTGGCTTTGACCAGGCTGAGTATCTGATTTCCACCAACCCCGGCGAGCCTCCGCGGCCATTGGAACAGATTGCCTCTGGTGGGGAGCTTTCGCGCGTGATGCTGGCTTTGAAGGCTAGCGTTGAGGCGGGAGTTGACGGTACAAAACGTGGTCAGAGGCGGACAGGAGTGTCCGCCCTACAGCGCACGTTGGTATTTGACGAAATTGATACTGGGATCGGCGGCCGCGCTGCCGAAGCCGTGGGCAAGAAGCTGAAGTCGCTGTCACGCGGCAATCAGGTTTTGTGTGTGACCCATCTCCCCCAGATCGCTACTTTCGCTGACCATCACTACTTGATTGAAAAGAAAACGTCCGCTGGACGGACGCGTACCGCCATCCGCCTGATCGCCGGCGAAGAGCGCACCGAGGAAGTGGCCCGGATGCTCAGTGGCGCCAAGCTGACGGAGACATCCCGCAAGCATGCCGAGCAGATGATTAAAGAGAACGCTTGACCCGCGACAAAAAGAAATCAGCCCGCTCTCCGCGCGAAGAGCGGGCTGAAATTGTTTAGAAGTGAATTTTGCTGGTCAAGGTCAATGAATGCACAGCCACGTCAACCTTGCTGTTGTTATATTCGCCGGACAGCAACGAACTGGTTCCCACCCGCTGCGAAGCCGGCAATTGCGCCTGGTAGGCCAGGTCGAAGTTGTAGCGGCCCCGGGTGTATCCCAGGCCGGTTCCAATGGTGTGCTGCAAAATGGCAGCCGTCATCGGAGTCAAGGTGGCTGAAGGCACGGGATTGGTCGCATAGGAATAACCGCCGCGGAAGGCAAGGTGCTCGCCCAGCGGCGACTCGACTCCCAGGCCGAACACGCCCTGGTTTTTCCACTGCACCGGAATGACATCATTCAACGCATTCGAACCGACAAAGCCGTTCAGGTCCGCGTTGTTGCCATTGGTCAGAAAAACCGGCAGGCGGTCGAAAGAGTTGCTCCAGTCAATCCAGTTGCCTTGCAGGTTCACGCGCATGCGCTTGTGCGCCTGCCAGGAAACACCGGCGGAAAGCGCTTGCGGAAACTTGGTTACGACTTCCGCGTCATAGTGGAAATCGCCTTGGAACGTGGTTGCGCCGAGAGCATCGAATTGCTGCCGTCCATTGCCGGAAGCGTCACCGTGCGAGTGCACGGTGGTTTTGGTTTTGTAGGAGACGCCAAAAGTCAGCTTGCTGCTCGGCGTATAGAGTGCGCCGAAAGTGCCATTCCATCCGTAGCCAGCGGTATGCAGGTCGAGAAGGACTTTGGCCCCCGCCAGCGTCGGCTCCTGCTGGAAAATATAAGGAGCTTGCAAAGTGTTCCGGTTATTGATGACTCCGACCGTGCCGCCGATGGAAAGCTTGTGATTGACAGCAAAGCCCAGGCCACCTGCATAGCGCATCCCCAGGATGGCAGACTTGTTCTGCTGCAAGCCGTAGGTGGTGTTGTTGATGCCTCCCGGCGGGTCCATATATTTCCAGTTAGCGCTCATCATGACGTCGGGAGCGACAGAAACTCCCAGCTTCAGGCGGCCGGAGCCCAAGGGCATGCCAAACGCGCCGTACGGAAGCGCGCCGGCAAATGGCGCGATGTTTCCATTATTTGAAACTGAATTGGTAAAGTTGCCGGTGGCAAACAGGCTGGAGAAGCTCAGGTCCAGCGACTTACCATTGATTCCGCTCAACGCGGCAGGATTGCTCTGCATGGCCTCAAGCGGGGTCAGCGACGAGGCTACGGTCGCGCCACCCAATGCGGTTGTACGTCCACTCACTCCGTTCCCTAACGCCCCGACGGTTTGGGCCGACAGGTTTCCGGCTACACCCATCAGGAGTGCAATACAAAATACTCGACACAACGATACGGGCTTCATCACTGGTTCACCTTGGAAAATTAGAATTGATTGAGCGATTTTCGGGTAGATTGTCCCAAAGAAATTCTTTCATCCCCGGCCCGTCTCTGCCAGTTACGGGAGTGAGCGGGCGAGATTACGTCCAGAAGTACCAGGTAACCTGTGACTCGAGTAACTTGTTGAGTCTTTGTAGTAAAGGACAACATATTGATGCCTTTTCGCCACCGCCGAGTTGGGCTTGCTCGCTTATGTCAACCGCCGCGCTTCCAGGGACGACGATCCGCCTTTCCGATGTAGTTTCGGCGCTTTCTGCTGCGCTGGACCTCACCGAAGGTCAGCCCATGGGGCACGCTGTCCGCAGTTGTATTTTGGGGATGCGCATCGCGCAGGAGCTGAAACTTTCCCCTCAGGATTGCGCCGATCTTTACTATGCCTTGCTGTTGAAAGACGCCGGGTGCAGCACCAACGCCGCCCGCATGTATCAGATTCTTGGTTCGGACGACATCCGCGCAAAAAAGGAAGTGAAGTTCGAGGACTGGACCAAACCTTCGCTCTCGGGACTGCAATACCTGATGCGCAACGTTCTTCCCGGCGCGTCATTCGGACGGCGGCTGGTCAAAGCCGTGGAAGTAGGTCTTCAGCAAAATCGCAATAATGCGGAAGTGATTGGTGCGCGCTGCGAGCGCGGCGCGGAGATCGCGCGCAAGATTGGCATGAGTGAAACGACCGCGCAGGCCATTCACCAATTGGATGAGCACTGGAACGGCGCCGGCTATCCCGAACACCGCAAGGGCGAGGAGATTTCGCTTCTGTCACGGATCATGAACGTCAGCCAGACCCTGGAAGTGTTTGCGTCCCAGCGTTCCCCAGCGGACGGGATACAAGTCGTGTCGGAACGTGGCGGGACATGGTTCGATCCCGAGATTGTCCGCATCGTCCGCGCCCTGGAAAAAGACGGACCTCTATGGCAGAAATTTTCTTCGCAGGAAGCCAGAGAGCACGTGCTGCAAATGGAACCCGGCATGGCGATTACAGCAACGCCGGAACGCATTGACGAAATCTGCCAGGCGTTTGCCCAGGTGATTGATGCCAAATCACATTACACCTACAGCCATTCCATCGGCGTAGCCGCCGCCGCAGTGGAAATTGCCGAGGCTTTGTCCCTGGCGCCCCAGACCATCACCATGGTCCGGCGGGCGGCCTTGTTGCACGATATCGGCAAGCTCAGCGTCTCTAACGCCATCCTGGAAAAACCCGGCAAGCTCACGGATGAAGAGTGGGGAGCGATCAGGATGCACCCGGTCTACACCCGGCTGATTTTGCGAATGATCAGCGGATTTGAGCATTTGTCATACATTGCCGCGGCCCATCACGAGCGGCTCGACGGCAAGGGATATCCCGAAAACCTGGATGGAGACAATCTCCCTCTGACCGCCCGCATCCTCTGCGTCGCCGACGTATATCAAGCTTTGAGCGAAAAGCGTCCTTACCGGGAAGGTCTGGCCGACAATGTGGTGTTTGGCATCATGGAGAAGGACGCGCCCGAGCGGCTGGATCCCAAATGCCTGGACGCCTTAAAGCAACACAAACCGGCCGATGCAGTACACGGTCTTCAAACGCAAGCCGTCGGCGTTTGAGTCTTCAGGGGTACGCTTCTTCCGATAACCCCGGTTCTTGACCGTTATGACGTAACCCGTATCTGGTGAATGGGCGGCCCACGAAAAGTCTGTGAAGCTCCGAAATCCATTCACTATCCAATATTCCCCTTTCACTGCTAATCCTCGGTGTTTCTATGGCTTACGTTGACCAAAGGGGTACCCTTCGGGTACCCTATAGATACTAATTCACAGTGGGGAAGTGTACCCTGAAGGCAGGAAAAGCCTGTGCCTAACGATAAGACATTGCTGCTATTGAAACCGCGGGGATTCTGCGCCGGTGTGGTGCGGGCCATTGATATTGTCCGCATCGCCCTGGAAGCCTTCGGTCCCCCCATCTACGTGCGCAAGGAAATTGTCCACAACCGCTTTGTGGTCGAGGAACTCCAGCAAAAGGGCGCCATTTTTGTCGACGATGTGGACGAAGTCCCGAACGGAGAGCGCGTGATTTATAGCGCCCATGGCGTCTCGCCGGAGGTCCGCGAGCACAGCGAGAAGCGCAACCTGCGGGTGATTGACGCGACCTGCCCGCTGGTCACCAAGGTCCACGTTGAGGCCGTGAAGTTTGCCAAGGACGGGTATTCGCTGATCCTGATTGGCCACCGCGATCATGACGAGGTAATTGGGACGTTGGGCGAAGCTCCGCTGGTCACTCAGGTGGTCGGTTCCCCGCAGGAAGTCGAGTCACTCGAAGTGCCGGACCCGGAGCACGTGGCCTACCTGACGCAAACCACCCTTAGCCTCGATGAAACCAAGGACATCATTGCCGCGCTGCGGGCGAAATTCCCCAAAATCGAAGGACCACATGCGCAGGACATCTGCTATGCGACGGAAAACCGCCAGGTGGCCGTGAAGCACGTGACCTCGGATGCGGACTTGCTGTTAGTGGTGGGATCCACCAACAGCTCGAACTCCAATCGCCTGGTGGAAGTTGCGCGCAACCTGGCCCCCGCGTCGCATCTCATCGATAGTTACCGCAACATCAAGCCAGAGTGGCTTGAAGGCGTGAAGACGATCGCCCTGACCGCGGGAGCTTCCGCGCCGGAGTGTCTGGTGGAGGAAGTAGTGAAGTTCCTCGACGCGAAAGGGTTCAATCACGTGCAAGAAGTGGAGGTCATGCCGGAAAACGTGCGCTTCGGCCTGCCTCCTGAGATTGTTCAGGCCATTGCCGCCGCGCCCAGCGCGGCGACCGCGGATTAGTGCCGCGCGAGTTTTGTAGACCAACTATGGACGAGACCACCTCCCCGGCCTCTATTTCGAGCGCGCCCCAGCTGCGCTTTGGAAAGATCGAAGATTTTGCCCGGCGGGTCGCGGCTGCCGTGGACAGCGCCCGCAAGTTGCTTGTCCCGCCACCAGCCGCGGACGGCTATTGGTGCGCCGAACTGGAAGCCGACACCACGCTCGAATCCGACTACATTCTACTTCACACCTTACTCGGTACCAGTACCCAGGAGCGTTTTCAGAAGTGCGCCAACCATATCCTGCGTCAGCAGAATGAAGATGGGGGTTGGGGCGCCTATCCGGGAAGCCCATCCAACATCACTGCTTCGGTGAAAGCATATTTTGGGTTGAAGCTGACCGGATACAAGCCTGACCACCCGGTCCTAGTCAAGGCCCGCAAGAAGATCTTGGAAATGGGTGGCGTGACCGAGGTCAACACTTTCACCAAGATTTACCTGTGCTTCCTGGGGCAATACGACTACGATGCGGTCCCCGCCATTCCTCCGGAAATTGTGCTGTTTCCCAAGTGGTTCTGGTTCAATATCTACGAAATCTCTTCCTGGTCCCGCGCCATTTTAGTGCCGCTTTCCATTTGCTATGCCAGGAAGCCATTCCGGAAAATTCCCGATGAAATGGGAATTGATGAACTCTTCGCCGGTGGGCGCGATAAAGCCCGCATGTATCTGCATTGGGACAAGAGTCTGATTTCCTGGCGGAATTTCTTTTTGGTGCTCGACCGTATGACGCACTGGTTTGAGACCGTGCACATCCGCCCGCTGCGTTCCATCGCTTTGAAACAAGCCGAGAAGTGGATG
The DNA here is from genome assembly GCA_964514735.1 of uncultured Acidobacteriaceae bacterium. GTDB lineage: Bacteria > Acidobacteriota > Terriglobia > Terriglobales > Acidobacteriaceae > CAWBXL01. Next base: position 64,313 of record CAZETZ010000008.1, read on the forward strand.
CTGGAGCGCTTCGAGATGAGCGATGGCCTGGGAGGGATTTATCCTTCCATCGTGAATTCGGTTGTGGCCATGCGCTGCCTGGGATATTCGCTGGATGATCCGCAGGTCATCCGCGCCATGGATGAGTTTGAAAAGCTCGGAATCGAAGAAGCTGATACCTTCCGCATGCAGCCCTGTAAGTCGCCGGTGTGGGACACGGCTTACGCGCTGTTCGCATTGGGTGAAGCGGGCGTCCCGCGCAGCGATGCTCGCATGGTGAAGTGCGCGGACTGGATTCTTCAAAAGCAAGTGCGCCACGCCGGCGATTGGAAAGTGAAAAACAAGCAGGGCCAACCGGGCGGTTGGTACTTCGAGTTCAACAATGAGTTTTATCCGGATGTGGATGATAGCGCCATGGTTTGCCTGGCATTAAGCCGCGCTGAGCACCCCAACGGGCGTTACCAGATTGAATCGGTGCAACGGGCCATTGACTGGGTCCTTTCTATGCAATGCCGCAATGGCGGCTGGGGGTCTTTCGACAAGGACAACGACCGCATGGTGTTCCAGTATGTGCCCTTCGCCGATCACAACGCCATGCTCGATCCGGCGACCGTGGACATCACCGGCCGTATCCTCGAGATGCTGGCGTCCTACGGCTACGATAAAAACCATCCAGTGGTGCAGAGAGCCATCCAATTTATACGCCGCGAGCAGGAGCCAGATGGCGCATGGTTTGGCCGCTGGGGCGTAAATTATATTTACGGCACTATGCTGGTGCTGCGCGGCCTGGAAGCCATCGGCGTGGACCACCATGAGCCTTATGTTCAGTCAGGCGCCGAGTGGTTGCGCATGGTGCAGAATCCCGACGGCGGATGGGGCGAGTCTCCGGGTTCTTACGATGATCCCAATCTGAAGGGCGTAGGCCCAAGCACTCCTTCTCAAACCGCATGGGCGGTCATGGGATTGCTGGCCGCCAACGATACCCGCAGCGATTGTGTGGCGCGAGGGATTGCTTACCTTTTGAAGACGCAGCGCAAAGATGGTTCCTGGGACGAGAAGCAATATACCGGCACCGGTTTCCCGCGAGTGTTCTACCTCGCCTATCACCTGTACCGCCAGTATTTCCCGCTGATTGCGCTGACGACGTATGCGAAGGTGATGAAGGACAAAGACTGAGCCTCTAGCTCCTAGCCAAACCAGGTTTCGGTTTAGCTAGAAGCTAGCAGCTAGGAGCTGGAAGCTAAAAGAATGCCAGTACCAATCTCACAAATGTGGACGGTCGCAACTTACGTCCTCGGACAGAAAATTAAAGGACGCAAGCAATACCCGCTTGTCCTCATGCTGGAACCCTTGTTCCGCTGCAACCTGGCCTGCGCTGGCTGCGGAAAAATCCAATACCCCGCGCACGTCCTCAAAATGCAGCTCACGCCGGAGGAATGCTTCAACGCGGTTGACGAATGCGGCGCCCCCACAGTCTCCATCCCCCGCGGGGAGACGATGCTACATCCGCAAATCGGTGAGATCGTCGAAGGCCTGGTCGCGCGTAAAAAATATATTTATCTCTGTACCAACGCGCTGCTGCTTAAAGAAAAGATCCACCTGTTCAAGCCGAGCAAATACCTGACATTCTCTGTCCACATGGATGGACAACGCGAGCACCACGATTTCTCGGTCTGCCTGGAAGGCGGATACGAAAAAGCCGTCGAGGGAATCAAAGAAGCGGTCGCAAAGGGCTTCCGCGTCACCACCAACACGACATTATTCGACGGCGCCGATCCCAAGAGCGTCCGAGCTTTCTTCGACGAGATGATGGACTTGGGCATCGAGGGCATGATGCTCTCGCCGGGCTACTCCTACGACAAAGCGCCCGACCAGAGCCACTTCCTCGGTCGCGCCCGCACGCGCCGCCTGTTTCGCGGGATTCTATCGAACCGTGATCCGAAGTGGCAGTTCAACCTGTCGCCGTTGTTTCAGGAATTCCTCATGGGCAAGCGCAACTACGCCTGCACGCCATGGGGCATGCCGACCTACAACGTTTTCGGCTGGCAGAAACCGTGCTATCTGTTGCAGGACGGCTACGCCGACACCTTCCAGGAATTGCTGGCCAGCACCGAGTGGGAAAAATACGGCACCGAGTCCGGCAATCCCAAGTGCGCCAACTGCATGGTGCACAGCGGCTACGAAGCGTCCTCGGTCAACGATACTTTCGGCTCGCTGCGCGGATTTTTTGCCACGGTGAAGGCGACGCTGTTTAATCGTTACCAAGATCCCGCCGCGCTGCGCTTGCTCGATGAGCCTGTGAAGCCGGTCCACAGCTTCAACCCACTGGTGCAGATCTCGAGGGAAGTCGCCGAGGAGACGCAGGTTTGAGCGGCAGGGAAGCAGGCCGCGAACCGCACGGTCACGACGCCAATCCCGACTCTCTGGAAGTAGTAGCGGGGTTCCAACATCAGAAGCTGGAAGGCTGGGTGCCGGAGCTGGCAACGCCGGAAGAAACTCTTGCCGCACTCGAACAGGCATTCGACTATCGCGGCGATGTGCTCATCACCCGCAAGGACGGCAGCAAGATCGAAGGCTACATCTTTGACCGACGCCAGGGAAAATCTCTCGCCGAAAGTTTCGCCCGCATCCTGCCCAAAGACGGCAGCGGACGTGTGGCGGTCTCCTACGCCGATATCGCGGCATTGGCCTTTACCGGACGCGACATGGCCGCCGGCAAAAGCTGGGAAAACTGGGTGAAGCAGTATTGGGGGAAGAAGGCCGCCGGGGAAACGGATATTTCGTTGCAGCCAGAGGAACTTGAATAGCAGCACTTAGCAATCAGCACTCAGCAGTCAGTCAATTTAAGCGAAAGGGGCTAAGTGCCGAGTGCTGATTGCTGAATGCTGGCTTTCGTCACAGGTGCGACAGGTTTTGTAGGCAGCCATGTCGCCCGTGTACTCGCGGAAAAGGGAGCTGAGCTGCGGTTGCTCGTCCGCGCCAGTAGCAACCTGAAAAATATCGAAGGCCTGAACGCGGAATGTGTGGTCGGCGATTTGCGCGATCCGGATTCTTTGGAGAAAGCAATGTCCGGCTGCGACGCGGTATTTCACGTGGCAGCGGATTATAGACTTTGGGTGCGCGATCCCGAGCAGATGTATAAGGCCAACGTTGAGGGTACGAGAGAATTACTCAAAGCCGCGAAGAAAAGCGGAGTGCGCCGGGTGGTTTACACCTCGAGCGTCGCAACCATGGGGTTTACCTCGAACGGCCACTTGGCGGATGAGAATTCTCCCGTGTCGCTGGATAACATGATCGGCCCCTATAAGCGCTCCAAATTTATGGCCGAGCAGGTGGCAATGGAAGCTGCCTGCAAAGAAATGGATGTAGTTACGGTCAACCCCACGACGCCCATCGGCGACCATGACATCAAGCCGACTCCGACGGGGCGAATCGTTGTAGATTTCCTGAAGAAAAAATTTCCCGCGTATGTGGACACGGGATTGAATCTGGTTGATGTGGACGAGTGCGCTCGCGGTCACGTCGCGGCCTTCGAAAAAGGAAAGAGCGGAGAGCGCTACATCCTCGGCGGCGAAAACCTGACCCTGAAACAAATTTTGGACAAGCTGGCCGTGATTACGGCGCTGCCGTCGCCGACAATCAAAGTGCCCTATGTTGTGGCTTTGACGACGGGTGTCGTAGATGAAGTGTTTACTGGCCGGATCATGGGCAAAGAACCGCGCGCGACCATCGACGCAGTGCGCATGGGTAAGAAGAAAATGTTCGTGACATCAGCCAAAGCCGAGAGGGAACTGGGGTGGAAGCAGGTCCCCGTGGACAATGCGCTCCACCGCGCGGTGGAGTGGTTCCGCGCGAATGGTTATGTGAACTGATTTTCCCTGGTTTTGTTGGATATGCAGAGTGCAAAAATCGCCATCGTCGCCGCCATGGAGCGCGAGGTCGCGCCGCTGGTGAAAGATTGGCCGGCTGTCAGCAAAGACCACGATGGCCGCTCCTACAAGTTCTTTGAAAAACCGCCGGTGGTTTTGCTTTGCGGAGGGATTGGCGCCGAAGCGGCCCGCCGGGCCGCGGAAGCGGTCATCA
>CAZETZ010000008.1:68474-72725 GCA_964514735.1 uncultured Acidobacteriaceae bacterium
CATGGAGTCAAATTTCTGGCATGCAAGGTGATTTCCGATGTGCGCGATTCGCGTCTGCCGCCGATCATGCGCTTTGTGAAGAACGGAAGATTTCATCTCGGCGGATTTATCGCGCATGTAGTCATTCGTCCCTGGCTTTGGCCGGCGGTAATAAAGTTAGCTGGAAACAGTGCGGTGGCATCCAAAGTATTGAGCGAGGCTTTGGCTGGTCCTAAGTTTGCTGCAAAGCATTTGGATAACACAACCAAAGAATTGTCATACCGACGGTGACCCTGAGCGCAGCCGAAGGAGAAGAGGAGGAATCTGCTTTTTTGGCCAATTCCACAAATGCTGCCAGCGAAAGTAGATTCCTCCTTGGCGCTGCGCGCCTCGTCGGAATGACAAGTTAGAAACTAAAACACGCATGTCCGTGGCCCGAGAACTCGCAGTCGAAGACCAACTCCAGTCCATCCCTGCCACCATGCAGGCTCTGGTTTATCGCGGAGTCAACGACGTCCGCCTGGAAACCGTCCCTGTCCCCAAAATCGGCAAAGGCGAACTGCTGGTGCGCATCCACACCTGCGGCATCTGCGGAACCGATCTCAAAAAAATCGCAACCGGCTCGCACTCCGCCCCGCGCGTCTTTGGACACGAAATCGCAGGCCAAATTGCCGCCGTCGGCGAAGGCGTCAGCAACTGGAAGCCCGGAGACCGCGTCATGGTCTTCCACCACATCCCTTGTCGCGAATGCTATTACTGTCGCCATAAAACTTTTGCCCAATGCGAAACCTATAAAAAAGTTGGATGCACGGCCGGCTACGAGCCTGCTGGCGGCGGCTTCGCCGAATATATCCGCGTGATGGATTGGATCGCCGGGCAAGGGACCGTCCGCATCCCGGATGGCGTCTCCTACGAGCAGGCCAGTTTCGTCGAGCCGGTCAATACCTGCCTGAAGGGGATCGAGAACCTTGCCCTGCGCCCTAGCGAGACCGTTCTGGTCATCGGCCAAGGCCCTATCGGCATCATTCTGGGGAGTCTAGCTAAAAGGGCGGGGGCCACCGTGGTCACTACCGATTTGTATCCCCAGAGGCTTACAATAGCGAAAGACCTCGGCCTCGACATTGGAATAGACGCTTCGCGTGATGACGCGGCAAAAGTTGTGCGCGAAATGACCGAAGGCCGGGGCGCCGACGCAGCCGTTTTGGCAGTCGGCGGAAATAAGTTGATTCGCACCGCGATGGATGCAGTCCGGCCGGGCGGCAGAGTTTTGCTGTTTGCTCAAACCGCGCGGGGCGAAGCAACCATTGATCCCGCGGCTGTGTGCGTGGATGAAAAAACTTTGCTCGGTTCTTACAGTGCCTCAGTTGACCTACAGGAAGAGTCCGTACGCTTTGTGATGGGCAAGGAAATGAATTTGGAACGTCTGATCAGTCACCGCTATCCTCTCGCAGACAGCGTGAAAGCCGTGGAGCTGGCCGCCAATCCGCAGCCCGGTTCCATGAAAATTGCCATTCAGCCGGGTAGTTCATGGGGAGGCAGTTTACTGTGAACGGCAAGATGACGGCCGCCGTCCTCTACGGCAAGGAAGATGTGAAGATCGAGAAGGTCCCCATTCCCCGCGTCAGCGACGGGGAAGTGCTGGTCAAAGTCCAGGTGGCCCTCACCTGTGGGACCGACCTCAAAGTTTATCAGCGCGGATATCACGCGCGCATGATCGTGCCTCCGGCGTTGTTCGGGCACGAGCTGGCTGGAGTGATCGAAGAAGTCGGCCCTGGCGTCCGCGGGTTCAAAAGAGGCATGAGAGTGGTCGCGCTCAACTCCGCGCCCTGCCAGATGTGCTTCTACTGCTCCAAGCACCAGGAAAATCTCTGCGAAGACCTGTTATTCAACAACGGCGCCTACGCCGAATATATCCGCATTCCCCGCCGCATCGTGGAGCAGAACATGCTCGCCATCCCGCCCAACATGAGCTATGAAGAAGCGGCCATGATTGAGCCTCTGGCCTGTGTGCTTCGCGGATTGCATGAAACCAAAGTCGAAATCGGCGATACCGTCACCGTCATTGGCGGCGGCCCGATCGGATTGATGTTCGTGCAAGTGGCCAAGGCCATCGGTTGCAAAGTGATTTCCGTGGTGAAGCGTGACGGGCAAGTCACCGCCGCCAAGAACATGGGCGCGCACGAAGTGGTGCAGATGGATAAAGTCCCCAATCCGGTAGAAGCCGTACGCATGCTGTCGCCGGAGAAGCGTGGCAGCGACGTGGTCATCGAGGCCGTCGGACGTCCTCAGGCCTGGGAGTGGGCGATTGACATGGTCCGCAAAGGCGGCACGGTCAATCTGTTCGGCGGCTGCGCCAACGGGACCAAAGTCCAGCTCGACACCACGCGTCTGCATTATTCAGAAATTACTTTGAAGGCAACTTTCCATCACACGCCGGAGACGGTGCGCCGCGCGTTTGCCTTGATGGCGGAAAAGAAAATTCGCTCCACCGACTACATAACCGGCGAGGCGCCGCTTTCGCGTTTGCAACAGGTCCTTCGCCACATGTTGAATCGCACCGGCGATATTAAGACCGCAATTATTCCCGGCCACTGATTCCAATCGGGCCGGTTGTGAAATCTGAGCCCGAGATAGAAACACTCGGGTGTCGATCCGCAACGAAAGCCCCGTAAGGGCGAACGATTACAGCCCAGAGCCTGCCCTGAGCGAAGCCGAAGGGGCGTAGGCCCTGGGGAGAAGTCCAAATGAGCGAGTCCCGAGGGGACGGCAGAAAAGCGCATGTCGACACTAGCCAGCAACGTGCCCGTGTCCACCCATTCTTCGGGTTGGAGCGCTTTACCCGCGGAATACGCGATTCCAGATTCGCCCCCCTCGCTGGCTGATGCCCAAGCCTATTGCCGCCGCCTGGCCAGCGTCCACTACGAAAATTTTTCGGTGGCCAGTTGGTTTCTGCCGGCGCGTCTTCGCCAGCATTTCTTCAACGTGTATGCCTACTGCCGTATCTCCGACGATCTCGGAGACGAGGTTGGCGACCCGCAAGCTTCGTTGCAACTGCTCGATCAGTGGGAGACCGAACTGGATGCCTGCTATCGGGGAAATCCCCGCCATCCGGTCTTTGTAGCCTTGCGCGAAACCATTACCGCCCTGGATGTCCCTCGCAGTCCCTTTGCCAGTCTCCTGAAGGCTTTTCGCCAGGACCAGACGGTCACTCGCTATCGGACGTTCGATGATTTGCTCGGATATTGCGTGAATTCAGCCAATCCAGTTGGGCACTTGGTGCTCTATCTCTGCGGATACCGCGACGCCGAGCGCCAGAAACTTTCCGATTTCACTTGCACCGCGCTTCAACTGGCGAACTTTTGGCAGGACGTGAGCATCGATTACGCCAAGGGCCGCATTTATCTTCCCCTTGAGGATCTGGCGCGGTACGCCGTCAGCGAAGCGGAAATCGCCAATACCCGCAATACCCCGGACTTTTGCAGTCTGATGCGCTTTGAAGTGACCCGCGCGCGCGACTGGTTTTTCCGGGGATTTGCGCTGGTGGACAACGTAGACCGGGAGTTGGCGGTCGATCTGGAACTGTTCAGCCGCGGCGGCCTGGAAATTCTCAAAGCCATCGAGCACCAGGGTTACGCGGTTTTAGGCCGCCGCCCGGTCATTTCCAAGACCCGCAAATTGCTGCTTATCGCCCGCGCGGCGCTGGGGAAGCTGCTATGAGCACCGCGGTGCAGCACGCTCCTGAGTTCACGCCGACTCCCTCGCAGTTGGCGATTGCCTACTCGGTGTGTCGCGGCATCACCCGCGCCGCCGCTAAAAATTTCTATTACGCGTTCTTGGTTTTACCCAAGTCCAAGCGGCGGGCGTTATGCGCGGTCTACGCCTTTATGCGGCGGTGCGACGATATCGCCGATGACCCTGGCATGACCTTTCCCGAGCGCCAGCAGAGACTCCAGGCCTGGCTGGAAGCGCTGCACCGCGCGCAACTCGGCCATCCCACCGATGATCCAGTCTTGCTGGCGCTGACCGATGCCCAGCACCGCTTCTCCATTCCCGCGGCATTACTCGATCAACTGGCGCAGGGCACGGGCATGGATATCGTCGAGCAGGCGCAGGCCGCGGAACAAGGGGCGTCGTTTACTCATCTGCAATACCGGACCTTCGAAGATCTGCGGCTTTATTGCTACCAGGTGGCATCGGTGGTCGGGCTGGTTTGCATCCGGGTATTTGGTTATCGCGACCCCGCTGCGGAAAAGTTGGCGGAAGAGTTGGGAC
>CAZETZ010000009.1:0-33651 GCA_964514735.1 uncultured Acidobacteriaceae bacterium
GTAGGTGAAGCGCTCGTGGTCGATGCCGCAGAGGTAGAGCATGGTCGCATGGAGATCGTGAACGGAGACCACATTCTCCACGGATTTGTATCCAAACTCATCCGTCCCGCCGTATGAGACGCCGCCTTTGACGCCGCCGCCGGCCATCCATAGAGAGAATGCCAGAATGTGGTGATCGCGACCATCTCCCTGTGCCATGGGGGTCCGGCCAAACTCGCCGCCCCAGACGATGAGCGTGTCGTCCAGCATGCCGCGCTGTTTCAAGTCCTTTACCAGCGCGGCGCTAGCCTGGTCGCACTCCTGCGCCGCGACCGGCATGGCATTCTTGATATCTCCGTGGTGATCCCAGCCTCGGTGATAAAGCTGGATGAAGCGGACACCGCGCTCGGCTAGTCTCCGCGCCAAGAGGCAGTTTGAGGCGAACTGCGAACAGTGCCATACGGTTAAGGTATGGCAAGTCTCCATCCAGCAAATCAATCAGCACCAGAACCGTTTTCCGTTAGTTGGCGCACACGCGGCTTTGGATTGCTAGTCCTGTCACAAAGGCGCAGCCACCGGCCAGTTCCAGGGATTGCCAACCCAGTGTTATTCCTGTCACGCCAAGGACTATCAGAACGCGCAACCAAGCCACGTCGCCGGCAGTTTTCCAACCACATGCGAACAGTGTCACAACGCCAATACCTGGCTCGGCGCTAAGTTCGACCACCTGAAGCAGACCGGGTTTGCCCTGACCGGAGCGCACGCGACGCTTGATTGCACCGCCTGCCACCTGGGCGGGAAATTTGCCGGAACGCCCGCAACCTGCGTGGGTTGCCACTTGCCGGATTTCCAGAAGACGGCCAATCCCAATCACGCGCAGGCCGGCTTCCCACAGACTTGCCAAACTTGCCACAACACTACCGCGTGGAGCCCGGCAACGTTCGATCACAATACCTTCACAAAATTCCCGTTGACCGGCGCGCACGTCACAGTGGCTTGCAATCAGTGCCACGTGAACGGGCAATTTGCGGGGACGCCGACAGATTGCGCTTCGTGCCACATGAAGGATTACCAAGGCACGACCAATCCAAACCATGTACAGGCGGGAATGCCGACCACTTGCGCAACCTGCCACGACACCACATCGTGGGCCAACGCCAAGTTTGACCACAACTCGACTGGGTTCCCGCTGACCGGCGCGCATACTTCGGTGCAGTGCTCGCAGTGCCACATCAACAACAATTACAACCTCACCGACACGTCATGCGTTTCTTGTCACCTGAAGGATTTCCAGGGCACGACGAATCCGAACCACGTGCAGGCCGCATTTCCGCAAACTTGCCAGAACTGCCACAGCACGACGTCATGGTCAGGAGCAACCTTCGATCACAGTAAGACCGGCTTCCCGCTCACGGGCGCGCACGTGCCGCTGCAATGCGCGCAGTGCCATGTCAATAACAACTACAGCATCACGGACACTTCGTGCGTCTCGTGCCACTTGAAAGATTTTCAGGGAGCGGCCAATCCCAACCACGTGCAGGCTGGCTTTCCGCAGACCTGCCAGACTTGCCACACGACCACCAACTGGAACGCGAGCTTTAACCACTCGACAACAGGGTTCGCTTTAACCGGCGCGCACACTTCGTTGCAGTGCTCGCAGTGCCATATCAATAACAACTACAGCATCACGGACACTTCGTGCGTCTCGTGCCACTTGAAAGATTTTCAGGGAGCGGCCAATCCCAACCACGTGCAGGCTGGCTTTCCGCAGACCTGCCAGAGCTGTCATTCCACCACCAACTGGAATGCCAGCTTTGACCACGCCACGACTGGATTCGCATTGACGGGAGCGCACACGACGCTGCAATGCGCGCAATGCCACGTCAACGGAAACTACAGTTTGACCACCGGCGCTTGCGCATCATGCCACTTGAAGGACTATCAGGGGACGACCAATCCCAACCACGTGCAGGCGGGATTCCCGCAGACCTGCGATTCCTGCCACAGTACTACCAACTGGACTGGAGCAACTTTCAATCACGCTTCGACCGGCTTCCCGCTCACGGGCGCGCATGTCAACGTGCAGTGCGCGCAATGCCACGTCAACAATAACTACAATCTGACCAACACGGCGTGCTCGAGTTGCCACTTGAGCGACTTCAATGGGACGACGAACCCCAACCACGTGACGTCAGGCTTCCCGCAGACTTGCGATCTTTGCCATAACACGACGGCATGGCAGCCTTCGAGCTTTAACCACAACAACACCGCGTTCCCGCTGACTGGAACGCACACCACCGTGGCCTGTGCCAATTGCCACGTGAACAACAACTACACAACCGTGCCTACGGATTGTTACTCGTGCCACAAGACCGACTATCAAGGCACGACCAATCCCAATCACACGGCTGCAGGGTTTCCGACGACCTGCGCAACCTGTCATTCGACGACAAACTGGCAGGGAGCCACGTTTAACCACACCTGGTTCCCGACGAACCACGGCAACGCAAATGGTGTTTGCGCAACCTGTCATACGAATTCATCGGACTATTCGGTTTTCCAGTGCACGAATTGCCATGCCAAAGCGGCGACTGACAGCAGGCACAGCGGAATCCGGAACTATGTGTACGCAAGTACAAATTGTTATCAGTGCCACCAAAGATAAGTAGAGAGTTTTCTTGGGTCGTTCTGGGGGAGAGCGGACCGAGTGATTCCAGATGAAGGCAGTATTAAGACAATTCGGCTGGCTGCTGCTCGCGGTGTTCCATGCAGTGGCGCAAACGACGCCTGCGACTTTGCGGGACGTGAAGGTGACGCAAACCGACAACGGCGTGCAAGTCGACGTGTCTCTGAGCAGTCCCGTGCAGCCGACGGTCCTGGTTACGCACTCGCCCGAGCGGCTGGTCCTCGATTTTCCCAACACCACCGCGAGTGCCAAACAGCAGCGCATTGAAGTCAATCAAAATGGTATACGCGCTGTCCGCTATGGGCTGAACAGTTCCAGGCCGGCCATTACGCGCGTGGTGATTGATCTTGACCGCGCGCGCCCTTACCAAGTGCACAATAACGGAACTACGGTTGCGCTAACCGTAGCCCAGCCAGTGTCCACGCAGGCCCGGCGCGTGGTCCCTCCGGCAGCCGCCTCCGGTGGCCTCATGGAAATTTTCCGGCATCGTGAAACTTCCTCACCGCGTGCCCCCGATCCCGACCAGGCGTTAAAGCGGCCACTTCCGTGGACAAAGACAAATGGCAGCACGACAACGGCGAGCACTGCGCCCAGCGCAGCACATCCGAACCTGGGAAGCCTGCAACAAGGGACGGTCTATCCTGGTATGGGCAACCCAGAGACGGGCACAGTTCCCGCAAATTCGGCCGCTGGGAGCTCCACTGCACAACAGAACGCTACCTCGTTGGCGGCTGCGGCGCCCAAACCATCGGTGGTGGTGCAGCCTGCGCAGGCGCCAGCTAACACTCCAAAAGAAACGATTGCCGCTGCTCCCGGGATCGAGTCATTACCTCTTTTAGCCAACCACGCTACTCCGTTTGTAACTACGGTGGTTGCGCCTCCAAGTCAAAGCGTTCCGCCTGCTCAGACATCTGCCGCACCTGCGCCATTCACGAATCCATCGACCAACGAACCCAGCGTTGAAGCAAAGAACCAGCCACCTTCGATCGCGCCCCCGGTCGCCGTTGCGCCCACATCGGCGCCACCCTCCGCTGCCAACACCGGACAAACAGAAACGGCCGCTGCTCCGCCAATCCAGCTGAATACAACTCCGGCCCCGCCTGCTGCGACCACGGAAGCTGCCACGCAAGAAGAAGCACAGGCTGTTCTCGATCCCAATCTCAAGACCGTCTTTCGGGTAAAGTACGTCGCGGATGGAGTTGCGTACCTGGACGGAGGCCGCAGCTCCGGGCTTGCGGAAGGCATGAAGCTGGAAATCAGAAACGGTGACACGCCTTTCAGGCAGGGCATGACCGCGGACCCGGCTGATCCTCGCGTGGCCGCGGAACTGCAAGTGACCGGACTGGCAGACACCTCGGCGGTCACCGATATTCACACGCCCCAGCGGCCGGTAAAAGTTGGCGATCTGGCGTATCTCTCTACCGGCGATGCGCAGGCCATCATCGCGCAAAAGACCATGAGCCCGACCCGGTCTTATCCGATGGTGGTGGCCTTCAGTGAGGGAGATCCGATGGATGAGGAAGTGCGGAAAGAGCTTCCGCGTCCGCCGCAACCATCCGTCAACCGCGCGCGCGGCCGCATTGGCTTTGATTACATGGGCACCATCAGCCACGACACTCCGGGCTCTACCAATACCGACCTCGGCATGATCGTGCGCACTGACGTTACACGAATCGGTGGCACTTTCTGGAATTTGAGCGGCTACTGGCGAGGCCGGCTGCATTCGCGCTCCGGCGCCAGCCAACCGACGCTGCAGGACCTGATCAACCGGACTTACCACCTGGGAATGTTCTACGACAATCCCGATGCCCGCTGGGTGGCGGGAGTGGGGAGACTCTATCTCCCTTGGGCGCCCAGCTTGGACACTATCGATGGCGGATATTTTGGGGTGAAGCTGAGTCGCGGCGCCACGACTGGTTTTTTTGCCGGATCCACCCCCGATCCATCTTCCTGGAGCTACAACCCTGACCGCCGCATGGCAGGAGCATTCATCAACTTCCAGGGTGGCGAGTACGATGCGTTCCACTACACCAGCACTTCGGGTTTGGGACTGAGCGCATTAAAGTGGCAGGTCGACCGGCCTTTCGTTTTCTTGGAAAACACTCTTTCCTACAAGAGGTATATGTCGATCTACGACTCCGCGCAGGCGGACAGTCCGCGTGGGAATGCGGCCGTGGCCGCTCCGGGAGCGGGCCTGAGCCGGAATTTCCTGACGGTCCGTTTACAAGTCCATCCGCGCGTGGAATTGGATTTCAATCACAACTACCTGCGCGACATTCCCACCTACGATCCCACGTTGGTGGGTACCGGGCTGCTGGATAAATATCTTTTCCAGGGCGCGAGCGCGGGCGCCCGCGTGGAAGTGCTAAAGCAGGTTTTTGTTTATACCAACCTGGGCAGCAGCAACCGCTCCGGCGATGCCAAGCATTCTTTGAACCAACTCTACGGATTAACATTCGCGCGCCTGCCCTGGTGGGGGATACGCGCGGATGCGCACTACTCCCGCTTCAGCAGCGCGTTCGCTGACGGCTCCTACCGCTCGATTTCACTGGGCCGGAACGTGACCGATGACCTGCGGTTCGATGTGCTGGTGGGAGATCAAAACTACACTTCCACGCTGGCTGCGAGCGACCGCACCCGTTTTTTGAACACCAACGCCGAGTTTTCCATCGGCCCACGGTATTTCATGCAGGGCGGTTTTACGGTCAATCGCGGCCAGACACAAAACTACGACCAGTGGCTGTTCACCCTGGGCTACCGGTTTGATTCCAAGGCGAGGCATAAATAAATGACGTACCAGAAGTTCCAATTCGAGTTGCGCAATAAATTCCTGCTGGTGGCGTTAATAAGTTTGTCGTGTGTAGTGGCGCGGGCGGAAGATGCTTTCAATCAACTTCTGTCTCGCACCAGCGAACAGACCTCGGCATTTCTCGACCAGGTTTCCAACGTGAAGTGCACGGAGAAAGTCAGCCAGGAAAAGTTCAATCGCGATGGCAAAGTCGAGCATGACGCGGAGTCGGTCTACGACTACCTCATTATCCTCAGCAATAACGGCGGAGAGCTGACCCTCAACGAATCCCGGCTGGAACTGCGGCCAGCCAAGCTCGATAAGCAGAAAACATCTTTTCTCGTGACCAATGGGTTTGCCACTTTGTTTCTGGTATTTCATCCGTATTATTCCGCGGGCTTTCAGTTCACGCAGTTGGACGACAGCGCGATCGACGGGAAGCGTATGACCGTGGTCGGCTTCAAACATATTCCGGGAATGCGCTCGCCCGCGGCGCTAGCGTTGCGCGGGCGCGAATATCCCCTTGAACTCTCCGGCAAGGCCTGGATTGACCCGCAGACTGGCGCCATTACCAGGGTGGCCGCCACCGTGGGCAGCACCATGCAGGACGTGGGGCTGAGGACCATGGACACCGAAGTGGATTACGCCCCGGTCCCATTCCAGTCGCTGCAGCAGGTTTATTGGTTTCCCGCTAAGGCAACTGTGGAGGTGGAAACGCCGCGCCAGCACTGGCGCAACACTCATGTGTTTACCGATTACAAGCTGTTTTCGGTGGATGCTAACGAAAAGGTTGCCGCAAACAAATGAGCGCTAATGCAAGCATCGTCGCCGCGGTAGTCCCCGACCGGAATGTGGAGCGGGGGCACCGTATCCGCCTGATCGTAGGTTATCTTCTGGCCACCGGATTGATCGTTGGCCTACTGGTCTACGGTTTTGACTATTACACCCTGAGCACCATCGACCGGCCATTTTCCCCCAAGCACCACCTGCTCCGCCCCAGCGGCCGGATCGGACTGGACCTGGGTTTTCTCGGGTTCTTCATGTTCCTCGCGATCTTTCTTTACCCGTTGCGGAAGCACTGGACGTGGCTTTCGCGCAAGGGAAGCTCCCGGCACTGGCTCGACATTCACGTGCTGCTGGGGCTGAGTGCGCCGTTCGTCATCGCGCTGCACTCCGCGTTCAAGTTTCATGGCTTTGCCGGGGTCGCTTTCTGGATCATGCTCTCGGTTTCGCTGAGCGGGGTGATTGGCAGGTATTTATACGGGCAGATTCCGCGGCGGGTCAGCGCGGCAGAGATTTCGCGCAAAGAGCTGCAGGAAATGCATGAAAATCTGGGGCAGCAACTGGCAGGCCAGCGGCTGCTGCCGCAAGCCGACCTGGGCAGATTGCTGCGACTCCCCAGCCGCGAACAGGTGAAAAGGCTGCCGATGTTGGTGGCGCTGGCCTACATGATGATTCTCGATGTGGCCCGCGTGTTCCGGGTGGCGCGCTTGCGCCGCCGCGCCTTGAGTTTTGGCGAGAAAATCACCACCCTCGGCGGGTTCCGCAAAACCCACCACGCCAATTTGGAAATCGCAATCGCCACGGCGAAAGAAGATGCCTCCATGGCCAAGCGAATCTTGTTTCTGGAACGCGCGCAGCAGGTGTTCCATCTCTGGCACGTGGTCCACAAGCCATTCAGTTATACATTTGCGGTTTTGGCTTTAATCCACATCGTGGTGGTGATGGCGATGGGTTACTTCTGATCTTATGGATACGCTGATCGCGGTTGGAGTTGCGGTGGTGATAGGACTTTTTTTCACGTTTCGCTATTTCAGCGGACTGAAAAAAAGGGACGCCAAGGCCAAGGAATCCGCGGAAAAAGGGAAGACGTTCTCTCATGGCCCGCGCGCGCAGCATCCGCACATTGACGCGGAGCACTGCATTGGTTGCGGGATCTGTACTACGGTTTGCCCGGAAGGCGATGTCCTGGCCATGCTGGGCGGAAAAGCCGTCATCGTAAACGGCCACAAGTGTGTCGGCCATAGTCTGTGCGCGGAAGCCTGCCCGGTTGGCGCCATCACCATGGTGATGGCCAGCCCAAGCATGGGCGCGGACATGCCGCGACTTACACACGAATACGAAACCAGCATTCAGAATTTGTTTATCGTGGGGGAATTAGGA
Source organism: uncultured Acidobacteriaceae bacterium (assembly GCA_964514735.1). Lineage (GTDB taxonomy): Bacteria > Acidobacteriota > Terriglobia > Terriglobales > Acidobacteriaceae > CAWBXL01. The sequence continues at coordinate 7,617 of CAZETZ010000009.1, forward strand.
GGGCTGGCACTCATCAAGAATGCGGTCAACCAGGGACGCGATTGCATCGACACCATCACCCGCCGATTGGGTCCAGCGGCGCGTCCGCGCGGGGTGTATGACGTCCTCATTGTGGGGGCTGGGCCGGCAGGAATCAGTGCCTCGTTGCGCGCGATCGAACAACGGCTCAACTATGTCACGCTGGAGCAGGACGAAGTCGGCGGCACGGTGGCCAAGTTTCCACGGCAAAAACTGGTGATGACCAGCCCAGTCGAATTTCCCATGTATGGCAAGTTCAAGAAGCTGGAACTTTCCAAGGAGCACCTGCTGGCATTCTGGGACATGGTCCTCAACCGCGCCGATTTCAAAGTACAGACGGGGGAAAAAGTGGAGGAGATCAAGCGGGAGGAGGATGGCGTGTTTACGGTCACGACCGCCATCGGCAATCAGTACCGGACATGCGCCGTCGTGCTTGCGTTAGGCCGCACGGGTACGCCGCGGAAGCTGGGGATCAAAGGGGAGGCCCTGCCCAAGGTGATGTACAGGCTGATGGAAGCTGACCACTATGTGCGGAAAAGAATCCTGGTGGTTGGTGGAGGCGACAGCGCGGTAGAAGCCGCCATGGGACTGGCCGACCAGATCGGCAATATCGTCACCGTGTCGTACCGCCAGGACCGGTTCGGACGCATCAAACAACGCAATGCCCAGCGAATGCAAGATGGCATAAGCTCGGGAAAGATTAGGGTCCTTTTCAACTCCAACCCGGTGGAGTTCAAAGCGGAGAGCGTCATTCTGGATGTAAACGGGCAGAAGCAGGAAATTGCCAATGATTTTGTATGGATTTTTGCCGGTGGCGCGCCGCCCTACGACTTCCTTAAAAAGATCGGAGTCAAGTTTGGCATGAACGACATGACGCAGGAGGGCAGCAGGGAGGCAAATGAGGCGGCCCGTGCCCGGCAGCACGGAGCTGGCGCCTGAGCGCCTTTTTGCAGGCGAAAATAAATTCGTAAATTGTGACGGCCGTCACTGACACGGTTTTTAAAGTGGTGTTTGATTAAGATCAAATAATAAGGATGGATCGGGGGAAACTTTACAAGGAGTTTACATCTTGCTTACAGGCTTTTTACCCTCCCCCCGAGTTGATTGCGATTTAATTATTACTTAGTTGTAGTCGTGGTTTGAAAATCGAAGCGCTTGGGGAAATGAGGGCGTTATGCTCGGTCAAAGTAGCACACAATCCAATATGAGCGTTCGCTCCAATCGCATCGAATTCGTCCCCGCCAAGCCAACGGCGCAAGCCCAATTGGCGGAGGCGCTCCAGGACCTCTGCCAGCTTCTGGAGGAATACGCTCCCTCCTGGTACACCGAAGAGCACCGCGAGAAGGCCCAGGCAGCGCTTCATCGGGCGCAGAAGTAGTTCCTCCGCTCAATCCAAAATCAGCCCTCGAACTTGTATCCAATCCCTGCCACGGTGACGATTAGTTCCGGACGTTTCGCGTCGTCTTCCAGCTTCTGGCGAAGGCTGGCCACATGAACATCCACGGTGCGAGTGTATGTGCCTTCATCGTAGCCCCAAACCTCGCGCAGGATTTCATCGCGTGAAAGGGTGGTCCCGGAATGTTCGATGAAATAGCGCAACAACTGGAACTCGCGCGCGGACAAATAGACCACCTCACCATTGCGCGTGACCTGGGTGCCACGAAGATCCACGGTAATCGAGCCAACGTGATGGATTCCCATGCCGGGTCGGTTGGGCGAGCGCCGGAGCAGCGCCTCGATGCGGGCCATCAGTTCCTGAGTGTCGAATGGCTTGGTGACGTAGTCGTCGGCGCCAAGCTTGAGTCCAACCACTTTGTCGGTGATCTGCCCGCGCGCTGTAAGCAGAAGAATAGGCGTAGAAAGGCCGGCACTGCGGATGTCGCGGCATACGTCTAATCCGTTGCGGCGCGGCAACATCACGTCCAGGATGATCAAGTCGAAGGGATGGCGCGTGGCTTTGCCATATCCTTCGTCACCGTCGCTTGCGAAATCCACGTTGTATCCCTCGCTTTGCAGGCGGTCACTCAGCGTCATGCGCAAGGCTTCTTCATCTTCCACCAGAAGTATGTTCTCGTTCATGTTGTAGGGTTCGATTTCCCGGGGGACACTTCCGCAACCTCTAGCGGCCCTTCTTTGGCCACCGGCAAATGCAAAGTAAAAGTGCTGCCCGCGCCGCGCTTGCTCTTCACCGTAAGCTTACCCCCCATGGCCTCTACCAGGCTCTTGGCCACCGACAAACCCAGGCCGGTACCGTGAATCTGCGCCTCTGTTACCGCTGGGCTGCGATAAAACGGTTCGAAAATACGCGAGATTTCGGAAGCATCGATTCCAATCCCTTTATCCTCGACGCTAATCCGCACTTCGGGAACATGGCCGCTCCCTTCTCCTGCGACCGCGCGGACACAAAGCCAGCGCGCGGCCCCGCCATACTTTACCGCGTTCGCGACCAGGTTCTGTAAACATTGGGAGAGCGCATTGTCATCCGCGGCAACCTCCGGCAAATTGGGCGGGACCTGTTGCTCCGCCTGAAAATTCGCATCGCGCAGCATTTGCCCGCTGCTCTCGACCACCGCGGCAACCAGTTTTTCGACTTGCAAGGGGTGGACCACAAGCCTTTGATGCCGTTCCTTGGTGGAGGCAAAAAGAAGAATCTGGTTTACCAATTCCGTGATTTGCCGGCTTTGCCTGCGGATGACCGAACCATAGCGGCTCACCTGCTCCTTGCTGCCGACAACCCCGTCGGCAATGTTGTCCGCGGCGGAACAAATGACCGCCAACGGAGTGCGCAATTCGTGGGACACGGAGGCCACGAATTCCATCTGTAAATTTGCCAGTTGCAGCGCGCTTTGCACGCGGCTGTGTTGGATCGCCCAGATGGCGCCGCTGGCAAACAACAACGTAAAGGTAAGAACGCCGATCAGTTTCAAAATTGAGCGGCGCGACCCAGCGGCAACATTTGCCAGCCGTTGCGAGGCCTGGTCGTCATAAAGGCGTTTAATTTCGTCCAAGTCCGCGCGGACCCGCTCGAAGGAGGGGACGCCCCCGCTGAGGTCCAGGGCGACCGCTTCCTTGGCGCTGCCTTCGAGAATGGATGCCAGCACATCGTCGCGGACCTTCAGATAGGCGGCCCAATCGCTGGCAAGGCGTGTCCCCAATTCAATTTCGCGGGATGTTTGTGCATGTTTTACGTATTCACTTACGCCTTCGGTCACGCGCTGGTCTGCGGCGCGGGAGTGATCGGCGTATTCCACTTGCAGATTGCTGTCGCTGGTGGTCAGGGCATATAGAGAACTGCGGCGTGTCTCCTGGGCCTGATATTGCATTTCACCGATGCGGCGCAGGCCGAGCACGGAGACCTGATACATGCGCTCGGTTTCTACGTTGGCAGTGCGCAGATCGCGGATCAGAAACAGCCCTACTCCAATTTCCACGGCCACTACAAGGAAAATTAGCAGGGTGGAACTGTTGGGGAAGGACAATCGCGACAGCCGGGAGGGGACGCTGGCTCCCGCCGCAATGCGCTCCGCGCGGTTGATTTTTTCCGCCATGGCTATCGGGTCCCCTGCGCTTCAATTTGCAACTTGTATTCCTTGTCACCGGGAAGGTGTCCATCAATGCGTACGACTTTGACCGAATTGTCCGCGTCCGATGCGCGCACATATCCAATGGCGCCAGGTACATTGAAAACGAACCTGCGGACCCCGAATGGGGTCGCCAGGGTTTTCGGAGAGACGAAGACCTGGCCGGTGAAAATGCCACTCAGGAAATGGTGGCTGAAGTCGGATTCGCTCATGCGGTAAATCTGGTGCAGCACTGCCTTCCGCTCCGGTCCTGGTTCCATCATCACCAGCGTGATTCTGTGGCCATTCGGCCAGTGACTGCGTTCTCCCAGGAATATCTTGCGCAATTCGTCTTGAGTAAGGTCCTCCACGGGATTGGATTGGTTCACCACGATGGCCAGACTTTGCTCGGGCGGAAATGTCCCCTCCGGCGCCGCTTCGGCCACCGGTGGGGGTACCAACTTTAAGAGCAAAATAGCAGCAGCGGTTAATAGAAACAAGCTGCCGCATCGACGCAGCATCATTGTTTCCTCTAAAACGTAAATCCGACCTGAAGTCCCAGCGCGTTCGTGGCTGGTTGCCGCCGCATGGCGGTATAGTCGTACTGAAGCTTCAAAGCCACAGATTCACTGGCGTCATAGCGCACCCCAAACGAAGGGCCGTGGCGGAGACCAATGTCCGGGAACACGGGCTCGCTGTCCGAACCGTTCACATATTGGTAGCGGAAATAAGGCCGGTAAGCCCCAAATCGTCTGGAGATTTGCGTGTAAAAGCCTGGGGTGTTGAACACGCGGGGCAGGCCGTCCGGCGCATGCCGCACCAGGAGTACCTCATTGAGCCACTCAAAGTTCGGGCGGGTCAGTACGACATAAGAGTCAAGTATGGTTTCCGCAATTTTCGGCGCGGTGGCCGGGGTCAACAGATCGCGATAGGCGGAAAAGCCAATTTGCAGGCCAGGAATTTTATCGGGCCGGGCAAAGATCGCGAGGTTATAGGCTTTGTGGTTCTGATCGTCAATTTCGTTCTGCACCGGCTCGTCCTGCAGCGGCGAACGTGAAGCCCGGCCATTTCCTACCTCAGCGACATAGTGCAGTCCAACTCGTCCTGAGGGGATCATCCCGGAAGCCGACACGCCTACTAGGTGGATGGGCAGTATCCCCCCGCGGTCTTCAAACTCAAACAGGAAAGGCCGGCCGGTTGCGGTTTGCAGCCAGGTGCTGTGGTGATAGGCAGTGTTGTAATAACCAATGGAGGTGTGGTACCGGCCAAGGGAAAGGTTGAAATAGTCATTTTGGGAATACTGGAGAACGTAGCGTTCTACATCCACCGCAAAAGAATTTTTCTGACCTTCCGTGACGCCGTAAATATTGTCCGGCCCTCCTTCAAAGACGATCTCGCTCAAAAACTTGAACTTTTCCGAAATGTCCGAGCTTAAAAACAAATTGAGCTGCCCCAGGCTGAAGGCGGTCGTGTCTCCTTTGTGGTCGTCTCCATGAAAGGTCACATCGCCGAAACCCCGGATACGTAGCAGAGTTTTACTCATGTCCATTCTTTCGGTGTGCTCCCCGGATTGCTGTTCTGTCTCGGGCTCTGCCTGGGCGGTGGCAGGCGGCGCGGGGGTGGTCGTTGCCTGCGCCGGTGCGGGTGAAGGCGCCTTCTCCGATTCGAGTTGCGTCACCCGGGCTTCCAGCCGATCAATGCGCTGCAAAAGCACACGGACCGTTTCCTTGTCCGCATCGGGAGCGGTTGCAGCAGCCTCCTGTGCCGGAACCGCAATCTGGCATACAAAGACCGCCATGAAGATGCACAACGTCCGCTTGACGGTCCTGCCAACTAGGAAATTTAAGACGTGCACGGGATAGACGGCTGAGCGATTGAAGTTCTTCATTGCTTCTCCTTCACCTGGAACATACTGCGGTTGCACCGGTTTGGCGGCTGTCACAGCCGTAATGCGCGGGGACGCGGTTGCGCCAGCATTGCATAAGAGCAGATCGCTTGTTGCCTGACTTTGGTGCAAACCGGCCAGGGGAGGAAGGCGATTAAGGTACCCCATGGTTCCTGGGGTGCGCAACCACCATTTTGCTAAGGTCAGACCTTCAGCAATATCGGAGACGGGCAGTAGTGTCAACGTAACCGCAGTGTTCCGAGGGACAGGGTTTGCCGCGGGCCCGTATCCGGGTGGGCCTCCACGGACGAGATGAGGGCCGGTTCGTGGCGATGGTTCCACTCCCGCCAGACGCAATAAACGGCGGGGTACACCAACAGCTCCAGAATAAAGGACGTACAGATTCCTCCAACCATGGGAGCGGCGATGCGCTTCATGATTTCCGAGCCCGTACCTGTAGACCAAAGAATAGGAACTAAGCCGATGGTCATCGTGGCAAAGGTCATGAATTTCGGCCGGAGTCTTTGTGCCGCGCCCTCCACAACCGCGTCAAACAACCGCCGTTTGCTTATTTGCGCCGATTCATGGAGTGCCTTATGGTAGGCCAGGTCGAGATAGAGGAGCATGAAAACGCCTGTCTCAGCATCGATTCCCAGCAAGGCAATGATGCCCAGCCATACCGCCGTACTCATGTTGTAGTCAAGCGCGTAGACCAGCCAAATCGCGCCTACTGCGGAGAAGGGCACAGCCAGCATGACGATGAGCGTCTTCACCACCGAGCGGGTGTTGAGATAGAGCAGGAACAGAATGATTGCCAGGGTGACGGGAACAATCGCCAGCAACCGCTGACGGACTCTTTCCGCGGATTCGTATTGGCCGCTCCATAACAGCGAATACCCCGCGGGAAGCTTCAACTGGTCTCGCAAGGCACGTTGCGCATTTTCGACGTAGGTGAGTGGAGCAACATCATCCAGGTCCACCAACACGTATCCGGTGAGCAATCCATTTTCGTCGCGAATCATCGCCGGGCCGGACAGGGTGCGAATGGCTGCCAACTGGGAAAGCGGAATCTGCTTGTCGCCGCCGCTGGAAATAAGGACCTTACCCAGCGCGTCTGTGTCCGAGCGAAAGTCTCGCAGATAGCGGACGTTGATGGGATAGCGTTCGCGGCCTGCGATCATGGTGCTGACGTTATCGCCTCCGACTGCTGTAGACAGCGCGTTCTGCGCGTCTTCGATCGAAAAGCCATAACGGGCCAGGGCATCGCGGTCCCAGGTCACGTCCAGGAAATATCCCTCCCCGGTGTGTTCTGCAAACACACTGCGGGTCCCCGGGACCTTCCGCAGGGCATGCTCTACTTCGCTGCCAATTTGCTGAATCTGCGCCAGATCGCGGCCTTGAATCTTCAACCCTACCGGAGTGCGTATACCGGTGCTGAGCATCTCAATGCGCCCGCGAATGGGCATGGTCCAGGAGTTGGAGACGCCGGGAATTTCCAGCGCATGGTCCATCTCAGCGATAAGCTCAGTTTCGGAGAGGTGGCCCGGTCCAAAATGACGCAGCAGCGGGAGCGACCAACCAGGCGCCCAGGATGAATACCAGGTTTGTCGGGAACGCCACTCGGACTGCGGCTTAAGCACGATCACGGTTTCCAGCATGGAAAGCGGGGCCGGATCCGTCGCAGTTTCGGCGCGGCCCGCTTTCCCTAAAACGTGGTCCACCTCAGGAAAACTTCGCAAGATGCGGTCGGTAGTTTGAAGTATCCTCTGCGACTCGGCAATGGAAATGCCGGGCATGGTCGATGGCATATACAGCAGCGAGCCTTCATCCCACGAAGGCATGAGCTCTGAGCCCAGGTTCAGGAATACCGGGATGGTCAGAAGCACGATGACGAAGGCGCCGCCAATTACCTGCCAGTTGTGGCGTAGCGTCCAGCGCACGATCGGGTCATAGGCCCGCATCAGCGGGCCCATGATGGGATGATCTTCTTGGGAGCGGACTCGGCTGTTCAGCAATGCTTCCGCAATGCGCGCGAGCTTGCTGGTTTGGACCGCCAGACCACGACGCCGGACCAGCAGCATTCGCAGAGCGGGCGTCAGCGTGATGGCCAGAACGGCCGCCAGCAACAGGGCAAAATTCTTGGTATACGCCAATGGGCGGAAGAGTTTTCCTTCCTGCCCTTCCAGCACCAGCACCGGCAAAAACGAGGCTGCGATGATCAACAGCGCAAAAAACGTCGGCCCGGCCACTTCACGCACCGCTTCCAGAATTACTTCGCCCCGAGAGAAAGGGAGGCCGGAGCGTTGGTAAATTTCCAGCTTGCGGTGCGACTGTTCGACAACCACGATGGCCGCATCCACCAGCTCTCCGCAGGCGATGGCAATGCCCGCCAGTGACATGACGTTGATGCTCATGCCTGCAAAGCTGAGCGGAACGAACGTCAGGAGAATGGTCACCGGGATGGTAACAACTGGAATGACCGCGCTGGGCAGGTGCCAGAGAAAAATGAAGATGACCAGGACTACCGTCAAAATTACGGCGATTAGGGTCGTACGCGCGTTGGAAACTGCCCGTTCGATAAGCTCCGAGCGGTCATACACGGGGACCACCTTCACTCCTTCAGGCAGGCCGGGCGCGATTTCCTGCAAGCGCGCTTTTACCCGCCCGATGACATCAAGGGCATTACTACCCTCGCGCATAATGACGATTCCCGAGACTGCTTCTCCCTGGCCATCGAAGTCGGCTGCACCACGGCGAATGTCCGGTCCGCGCACGACTTTGCCGATGTCTCGAACCCGGATCGGAGTGCCGTTCACCGAGGCCACCACGGTCTGCTCGATGTCCTGTTCCGATTTCATGTACCCGCGGCCGCGGACCATATACTCCGCGCCGCCAAACTCCAGAAGGCGCGCTCCAGTTTCACTGTTACCGGCGCGCACAGCTTCTGTCACCCGCGAAATAGGAATGCCATACGAGCGCAGGCGGTTGGGGTCTACGTTGACTTGATATTGCGGCGTGAATCCACCAAGCGAAGCCACTTCGGCGACGCCAGGCACAGAACGCAGCGCATACTTCAGATGCCAATCCTGAATCGAGCGCAGCTCGGCAAGATCATGCTTGCCGGATTCATCTTTCAACACATATTGGAAGACCCATCCCAGCGCGGTCGCATCAGGGCCGATTTCGGTTTTTACGCCCTGAGGCAGTTGCGCGTTTACGCCAGAAAGATATTCGAGGGTCCGCGAACGGGCCCAGTAGAGATCGGTCCCTTCGTCAAAAATTACGTAAACATAAGAGAACCCAAAATCGGAAATGCCGCGTACAGTCTTGACTTTGGGCGCTCCGGTCAGGGCTGCGATGATCGGGTACGTAACTTGGTCCTCGATGATGTCCGGGCTGCGGTCCCAGCGGGAAAGGATGATGACCTGGGTTTCGCTAAGATCGGGTGTCGCATCCAGCGGCAGGCGCAGCATGGACCATACGCCCCAGGCACAACCTGCCGTGACCAGCATGAAGACCAGAAATTTATTTCTGACCGAAAATGAAATGATACGGTCAATCATTACTGCTCCTCGTCTCGCGCTCGCGCCAGGACCGTTCCACCTGGCTTTTCCGCTGGGAGCATCGCGGAGGAGGAGCGCATGCGGCTTTCCGAATCAATCAGGAAATTCCCTGAGACCACCACCCGGTCGCCCTCGTTCAACCCATGCGTGATCGTCACCCGGTTTCCATACGCCGCTCCAGTCTCTACCGGAGTGGATGCAAACATTCCTTCGCTTTTCTCGACGTAAACAATCTTGCGCATGCCACTGTCGAGAACCGCTTCTTCTGGAACAGAAATTCCCGCCGGCGCCGGCGCATTCAGTTCCAGGTCCACGAACATGCCGGGGCGCAACTCAACATGTGGATTGCTGGCTTCCAGCCGCAGACTTAGCGTGCGCGAGGTTGTATCGAACAGCGGTGGTGTTTGACCGACAACCGCGTAGATGGTCTTTCCCAGTTCGCGCACTGTGGCCCGCACTCTCGCGCCCGGCCGGTACCACTGGGCTTCATCCCCGAAAATATCGGCAATGATCCATACCTTGCTCAGGTCGGCGATCTTGTAGAACTCCATACCTCGATCAAAGCGCTGGCCAGGGGAGAGATCCCTGGAGAGCACCACACCATTCACCGGAGAAGTTAAGGTGATATCGTGGGTGATCTCCCGGGTTCTGGCCAGCGCTTTGATCTGCGGCTCTCCCATGCCGAGAGAGCGCAACTGTTCTTCATTAATGCGCAGGCTGGCATCGCTGCCGTGGTTGGTCTCTTCCATCTCGTGGGTGCCGCGTAAACGGTCCAGAGTGGCGAGCGAGCCAAGATATGCCTGCTGTGCATTACGGAACTCGCGGCTGTAGAACGTCGCGAGCAATTCGTTTTGTTTGACCACCGATCCGGCGGGATTGTTTTCCAGCGACTGCACCCAGCCGTCGGTGCCGGCGGTCAGGCGGTGGATGCGGTTGTCGTCAGGTTCGACTTTTCCGGTTGTACGCAATAGACGCGATCCGGAACTTCTCTTCACCACCTCGACCGCGACGCCGATTAATTCCTGCTTCTCCGCGCTAATGAAAACCGTACCGGCTGGCAATCGCTGTTTTTCCGGCGCTGCTTCGTCCGCGTACACAGGTTTGAGCGCCATTCCACAATCCGGCGCTGTTCCGGGCTTGTCCGAGCGATACCACGGGTGCATCGGGTCCACGTAATAGAGCACCCGCCGGGCCGCCTGTTCCGCATCCCTAGAACCGCCGCTATGACGGCCTGCGACGAATGCAACCACTACGACAAACAGAATCGATCCCGTAACTGCCAGCTTTTTCATCATGTGCTACCTGCCCAAGCGACCGCGCTTTTACTGAAGCTTTGCAAAAAGAGAGTCATCCAACTTTGGCCCAAAGACCACGCTCTCGATATGGATATTCTCCGTCTGCTTAACGCCATCGATAGTGGTTTCCAGCAGGAAGGGGACCTTCAATCCATTCACAATGCGATAGTCGCGGAGAAGAGTTGCTACGCTGTGATACTTGCCGTCCAGGCGGCGGGGAGCGCCTTCGATCTTTGTCTCGAGAAAAGTCTGCGCGTCCACCCAGACGTGCTCGACCTGTCCGCCCTTGAGTGTGAGCTTGAGTTTGTAGGTGTTGCGGTCCGCTAGTTTGTCCGCGCCTTCCCCTTCGACCTTCGTGCCTTTGGCGGCAGCGTCGAGAAGATAGCCATCAAGATCGGCCTGCAACGCCGCGGTTTTTTGTTCCTCGGCGGTGAAAGGTTCAACCTCATGGCGGTTTAGGAAAGGACGCAGCTTCCAGCCATTGGCCCCGTCATAAACCTGGACTGCAGTTTGCCCGTTGAATCTAAGTTCCAGCCGCATCTTGCGGGGACGCTTGAGTTCCAACACAAAGGGAAGTTCTGCTTGCTCCTTCAATCTCTGATCGTTGACCTGGCTGGGTTTGACGCCCGGTACAGGAATGGTGGGGCGGTTGTTGCCGCCGGCTTCCATTTTGCCGATCATGGTCAGCGTTTGTACGCCGCGCCAGGCTTGCAATCCACCGCGGGCAGCGGCATTACGTTCCAAAATTTCCGTCACGGAAAGTTTCATTGGCGCAGTTTGTGCGCTTGCCGTGATGGACATCACCAGAATCAGTCCATAAACGATTGTTTTTGCTTTCAACATGGGATTACTCCTCTTCATGGTTCGGCGCCCAGTCAATGGAAATTGAATGCGGGCCCAAGATTCGTTTCCTGCTACATGAACTCACTCTTATGGGGGACGAAAGAGCTGCGAGACTACTCCACCAACAACCCGTCAACCCGGAACTTCCCGATTTCCACGCTGACGCGGTCGCCCGGCTTCACGTAATCGCCTTTGTTGGAGAACACCATCCAGTACACCTTGCCTGGTTCCGGCGTGGCTTTATTGCGCAGCTCCCCGACTTTTTCCAGGTTGGGTACGACCAGCTTTACGCGCGCCCGCTCATCCACCAGATACGGTGCGGATTTTTTGTCGTTGAGCGCCTCAGCTTTTTTCGCATCCAGCACGCGATAGTTGAAACGCACCATCATGCCGGAGTCGATGGCCTTGACACTGAGCATGTCGACGCCCCAACTGGATGCGTAGTAGTTCTGCGCGCTGCGCGGAATCCCAGGGCGATAGGGGGAATGGCGTTTTTGCGAAACCGGCGCATTGGTGGCGGCTGGCTGGCCGGTGGTCTGGGCGTTGGGTGTTTGTGCGCGCACGGGGAGAATTGCGCTGCAGATGGCAAAGCATCCCGCCGGCAGCAATGCTCGACAAAAGGAAATCAGATTTTTCTTCATGGCTTTGCTTCTCCTCAAAGCGCATTTGCATCTCTAAATTTTCGAACGTCTTTCGTACTCAACTTCAAATTGCTGGGATGATCAGGTTCGATCACCCCAGCACTCAAGCTAGTTGGCCGGGAACGTCTGACTGCTCTGGGTCGGGGTTGCGGCGCCAGTGTCTGTCAGAGTCACACTCAGATTCGCTGTCTGCCTTCCCAAGAACCCACCAGTAGGCGCCCACTGCACGGTGAGGGTGCATGTTCCACCACTGGCTGCGACCACCGTTCCCGAGATGCAGGTCCCACCGGTGATCGAAGGCGTTCCAGTACCGAGGCCGCTGGACTTCGCGATGGTTGGCGCAGCTGTCAGCGTGAGCGGCCCGTTGCCGGTGTTGGTAATTGTGACTGTGCCGGTCTTAGTTGCGTTGGTCCCAGGTGTAGTGGTCATGTTGGCCGGTACAGTGAAGCCCACCACAGCTTGCAGCGCAGTTCCGCTGATCGCGATTGGCGAGCCGGAAACAGTAACCAGCGTTCCACCGGGCCCAGTGCCCGAGACATCGACGGTCCCGTTGAACGTTCCACCAGCAGTCGGTTGGAACGCCGCATGGATGGTGCAGTTGAAACCTGCGGCGAGAGTTGTGCCGCAGTTATTAGTAACGCCCGCTGTCACCCGTGAGAACGGCGCCGCTCCCACATTGGCGCTACCTATAGAGAATGCGCCCGGTCCCGCATTGCTCAGGGTGAAGTCCAAGGTCGCGCTTGAACCTACTCCAGTCTGCGGGAAGGTTGTGCTGCTGACCGCCGCGAGCGATACCACCGGCGGAGGCGTGGTGTTCACGACTGCTGTACCACTGATCGCCAGTGGCGAGCCGTTTACTGCAACCGCAGCTGCTCCTGATGTGCCTGTAACCGTCACAGTGCCGTTGAACATCCCGGTTGTAGTGGGCTGGAATGCGCCACGGATGGTGCAACTTGCGCCTGCGGCGAGGCTTGCGCCGCAATCGTTAGGAACGCCGCTCGTCACCCGCGAGAACGGTGCAGCCCCAACTGTGATGCTGCTGATGGTGAACGTGCCTGGGCCTGCATTGCTAAGGTTGAAGTTGAGAGTTGACGCGACTCCGTTGGGAGTGGTTTGTGCGAAGGTTGTACCGGCAACGGGTGTCAGCGATACGGCTGGTCCACTGCTGGCGACAAATTCCACCGCTCCGATATCGAAACGCGTACCTTGTGGTCGCGAAGTACCGAAGAAGTCACGCGGCGGCCCGACGAGAGATGACACTGCCAAGGGCACTGCATCCTTCGCCGGTGAGTTGGTGGTGATGGAGTAGTTGCCCATCAAGCCGCCTGCCGGGTTGAACAACGACAGTGGGCCGTAGGCCATGTTGACCCAGTTATTGCCTTCATCGACCGTCGCGGCCGGAGTCAGGCTGAACACCGGATTCGGTACCTGAGCGTCGGCGATCCCGGGTGGTACGTCGTAGCCCAGGCCACCATTTTCAGTCGGCACTCGTGATCCGTTGCAGTACTGCCGCGCAACCGCTGGATCGGATCCCAGGTTGCCGGAGCCACTGCTTGAGTAATCCGAGGCGTCGCTCAAGATGGATGACCGCGGATTCAGAGTGAAGCCCGACCCGTGGTTCGCTGGTCCAGTGTCGCCACGGACGCCGATGTCCCAGTACGACGCGCCACTTGGGCACGCGCCGGTGGCGTTCTGGTTCAACTGCGGAACCAGGGTCACGGTGTTTTGCTGGTCCAACAGCGGATTGGTGGCGCTCGGATCACCCACGGTAATATTGAACGCCCGGTTTTGCCAGAACAGGTTGCTGACCAAAAGCGGATACGAAACGCGACGGCAATCGCCGTTCGGTATCGGAAACACCAGCCCCGTTCCGCTGGAATTGCCAGCGGGGCAGAGAATGGTCCCTGGCAGTGACGACGTCAGGTTCGTGGTGTTGGCCATGGTGACCAAACCCGCGGTCTGCGGAGTCGAGTGCAGAACGCAACCGATGCCAGTTTGCGGATCGCAACCAGCTACTGGAGAACTGGAAAGGGGCGCTCCGATGGTGTTGAACAATATGCCTGCCGATGCTGTGGAATCGTTGGCGATGATCGTGTTGTTGACAAACTGCACCTTCAACGCATCTTCCAGCGATACGCCGCCCCCATCCCAACCCGCAACGTTGTTGGCGATGATGTTGTTGGTCAGGGTGACGCTGTTCCAGAATCCGGGCTGCAGTGGTGTGCGTCCCACATCCTGTCCGTTGACGCCCTGCAAGCGGATGCCGCCGCCGCTGCCACTCTCGGCGGTGTTCCCCAAAATGAGGTTGGCGTCGATGGTCAGGCCAGGTCCGGTCCCTTCGCTCAGTCCTGGCGGGCAGTCCTGATCGTTGGTCGAGCCGCACTCGGTGCCATCGGGGAGAGTACGGTCCGGCGATGCGCCGATCACGGCGATACCACCGCCGTTGGTTGGGATCGTCGGGTTGGCGCTTTGGTTGAACAGGATCCAGTTGTTGGAGATGTTGCCGTTGTAGATAAAGCCGCTGTGTACCAGACCGCCGCCATCCCCGCTGCTCAGGTTGCCGCACAGCCAGTTGAAGTTGAACTGGTAGTAGTCGGCGCCGGTGCAGAAGGTGATACCGCCGGCCGCGGACGGCGTACTGGAGAACAACTCATCCCCGTACGAGGTGTTTCCAGTAATCGAGTTGTTGTGCACCCATACGTTGGTGTTGAAGCCGTAGCCAAGTTGCTGCCCGTTGCCTGCAATGGTTGGATCGGGAAATTCGCCTTGACCGACATTGATGGCGCCAGAGAGCGTGCCGGCGTTGGCGAACAAACGGTCATTGGAAATTTCCATGTAGTGGCCCCAGCCGTGGATGAAGATACCGCCGCCACCCTGGGAGCTGTTGGTAATGCCGATGCCGTCAATCCGGGCCGGGGCGCATTGGAAGTTGCTATGAAACTCGTTGCAGTCGCGGCTGCTGTTGGTCAGGATTTCCGTGCCTGCGGGGAAGTCTGATTCCGCGCCAGTTCCAAAGGCATCCGATCCAGCGGGGAAACGCGCTCCCTTGGCTAGAACGGTGATTCCCGCGCCTTCATAAGCGCCCATCAGCGTGGGCTCTTGCAGAAGTTCCGCCAGGTTCCCATTGGTGGTGGTGTCCCAACCGACGATTCCTTCCAGAGGAATGCGGTCAACCTGGAATTGCTGGTTCGCTGGGCAAACCATCGGATTGTCAGGGTTCGAATCGTACGGATTCGACCCGCTGATCGGCTGGCCGTTCAGCGCCAAACCGAACAAGCAAGTGACCTGGTGCCGCCACGGATCGAGCCTGCCGGAGGGGTGCGTGTTGGCGTTGATCGTGACCGAGGGCGCGCCCACACCTTGCAGGCGCACAGGCTTCCACATCAGCACCATTTCGCTGTAGCTGCCAGCGCCCAGCATGATCAGATCGCCCGGAGACGCAGCGTCGATCGCCTGCTGGATGGCGTGGTTGGATGGGTTCTCGTTGTTGACGTAAGTCGGAGCTTTCCCGCCAATCGTGACCGTAACGGCATCAATCGACTTCTTGCCGTTGCCGGCGGCGACCACCAACTGGCCGCAGCGTCCGAATGTCGCCAGCGCTTGGCCGCTGGTGAAGCCGGCGTTGTAGCTGCGCGCGCACACTGGCAGGTTCGCCGGAGGCGTGATGGTGATTTGTGAATCGCTCCAGCTGTTCACCGTGGCAGTGAGTCCGCCGATAGTGACCGAGCCTGAACCTTGCACATCGCCGAAGCCATAGTGACGTGTGATTTTCCGTTGGTTGAAGGGCGCGCTGGTGGCTTGCGGGCCGGAGTAAGCGTTGTTCAGGACTTGCTGATCGCCCAAAGCATAGATCGTCAAAGTCTGATTGCTTGTTCCGAGCGCGGTGCTCGCGGCTGCGCCACTGCCGCCGCCACCCGAGAAGTTTGGAGTCGGAGCCGAAGTGTAACCGGAGCCGTTGTTGGTGAGCGACACACTGTTGATGCTCATTGAGAGGTTGGCAGTAGCGCGGGCATTTCCGTTGCCAAATCCAGGAGAGGAAATCGTTACCGAGGGAGCTGAAGTGTAACCGGCGCCGCCCGCAGTGAGTGTCAAAGTGTTGACGCCCATCCGCACGTTGCCCGCAGTGAGTGTCAGCACAGTCGCGTCGGAGCGTGTGACCGTAACGGTCGGCCGCGACGTATAACCGCTGCCCGGAGTTACCGAGAAGCTAATGGTTGAGCCATTTTTTGTTGCAGTGGCTGACGCGCCGACGCCGCCTCCACCTGTGATACTCACCGCCGGATGTGAACCAAAGTTGCTGCACCGGTTGGTACCTGTATTGGTGCAGGTGAAGTTATTGATCCCTACTAACCGCAAATCATTGACTACAGCAGCCGCTCCGCTGCCGCCTCCACCATTGCCGAAGTTCACTGTCGGAATACTGCTGTAACCGTTGCCACGGTTGCCCAGCGTTAGCGACGTAACGGTCAGATCGTTGACGGTGGCGGTGGCGCCACTGCCTCCACCACCGTTCAAGGTGAGCGTAGGCCGGCTGGTGTAGCCGCCGCCAGAACTGGTCAGACTGATCGAGGCAACGGTACCCTTCGCCGCTCCTACCCAGGGACCAAAGCTGTCTCCATCCACTTCCCTGATAGCGGGAGTTGCATTGGGATAAGCGCAATCGGGGGGGTTGTAACCCTCGGCAAATGCCGCGGTCGGCACGACGGGCGTGTCGAGGTAGGAAGTTTGTCCCGGCATGAACGGCAGCTCATAGCAGAATTGGCTGTAGTTCGGATTGAATGCAGGGTCCGTAATCAACGTACCGCCCGGCCCTGGAATCGGGCCCGGATCGTTCATGCAGGCCACCATCATGGTAGGTGCATAACCCGTCGGGTTCGGCGGATTGACTTCCCATGTGGAGTAGTTCATTCCGTTGTAGTAGCCCCATTGATCGGTGTAGGTACGCGAAATTTCCACGCCGTTGAAATCTTTGAAAGAAATCGGCAGGTTCGGGACCGCGAACTTCTCGCCGAATTGCGGAGAGAATGGATCGAATTCAGAGGCGAAGTCGTCGGTGATAATGCCGGTGTAGTGCGAAGCGACGTGGGTCGAACTGAACACGTAGAACTTCGCCAGCACGGACATCTGATCTTCCAAGGTGACTTCCTTGCGGTCGCAAAGATTGCGCGATGCTCCGGCAAACGGCGACACTTCCTGCGATTGCGGGAACAGGCTGATGTAGTCGGGAACGATGCGCTTATCTCCAACACAAGGCCAGAAGGTTTCTATGCTTCCGGTGTCGCCCTCATGGCGCGGCTGGGCGCCCAAGTTGGCGGTCTGGTTCTGAGGATTGTTCGGGTTATAGTTTTCGGCCACAGCTGCCTGGTCCGGCATGATGAAGACCGATCCCAGGCCGCCGAACTGTTGCGTGACCGGAGCAATGTAGTTGTCGCCGATGAGGATGTTCTTGTCCTCTTCCTTGACCAACTCGTAGCCTGGAGGAATTACGACTTCCACCACATACTTTCCGGCGGGCAACATCTTGGTGTGGTCGCCCGTTGGATTGTCGGAGCAAATGGAGCAGTTGGTGCCGGTCGGATAACCAGTGACCGGATCGCGGCTGGTGACGCTGGGGAACGAGTACATGCCATCGTACGGCGCCGGTTGCACCTGATTGAACATGTGCAGACCGTCGTAGCACTTGAACTGGCTATCGTTCGGCAGTGCGATGCCGGGGTTCAAATACTGCTGGCTGTCCTTCAGAGTAAAAAAGAACGGACTGGTCGAATCCTGACCCGGGCAGTTCATGTTGGGAATGCCATCGCTGCGGAAACCCTGCGCCCAGTCGTCCCAACTGGTGGTTTGCGTTGTGTCGACTAGCTTGAGGCTGCTGGTCCCATCTGGCGCTGTGCCTTCCTGATACAGGTTCATGGTCACGTTGGGTACGCCGGGGGTCCAGCTCAATTGCAGCAGCAACGAGGGATCATCGAATGGGCGCGTGGACATGTAAATCACATGTCCGCGGATGCCACCGTTCTCGCCTTCCGCGTAGGGTTTTTTTCCGAACTCGACAAACTCGTTGTTGCCGATGAAGCCTTGCCACGCCTCGGTCGTTGCCCACGGAGGATCGATGCGCCCGGTGGATGCGTCACCGCCGCGGCTGGTGCAATCGGCGTCGTTGCAATAGACCGCGCCGGGAACGCGAAGGGCCGGAGGCAGATGGTTGGTTTCAATCGTGTTCGCGAGGTGGTCGGCAATCGTGGAACTTCCGCCACCCGCACCGTCTGCGGGACCACCGGCGTCGTACACAACGTGCACACCGGTCTGCTTGTAGCGGGTCGTATCCGCTTCCAGCACAACCCAATTGAAGTACGGGAAGACCTCGTTGAACCCCGCAAAGCCGTTCAGGTCCGTGTTATTGAAGTTGGCAAAGCTGCCGTCACGGTAGCGGATATTGGTTGCAACCAGAGGCAATCCAGGTTCGGTGTCCCCAGAGACACCGTTACCATCCTGATCGAGGTAAGTGCGCGTGTTGATGTTCGTCCGCCATTGCTGGATCGGAACATCGTGCATGTCGAAAGTCTGCCCGCCCGAAACCGCAACTGGAGTCGCCAGTCCATCGACCAACAGATCGTTCCACTGGTCGAAGACCGTGATGCGCCAAGTGCCGTCGGGAACGCGGTCGAAAGAGAAATTACCCTGATCGTCGCACTTGGTGAAGGCGAAATCTTCTTCATCGGGATCGCCCAGGCTCACATAGCACTGCGTAAAGCCGAAAGAGTCATAAGACCCGCTGCTGTAAAGGCGCTCATCCGGTGAACGGCTGATGCGCGTGGTGGTGACATGACCTTTAACGATGTTGGTGCACGATTTGCCGGCGCACACGCTGTTATGGCGTCCGTTGATGATGGCCGGATTGGCAAAGCCAAGCGAGACGTGGAACCCGGCTGGCCCAAATTCCTGGAAGTACGACGGCTCGCCGGCTTTGATGAAAGCTTCCAGCGGCTTGGTGCCATCCAGCGAGTTGGTCTGCAGCCACTCTTCGCCGCGGGCGATGCGGTCCGCGCCCGGTGTGGCTACGACTTCATAGAGACCGGGATACAGGTTCGCGATCACAGCCTGGCCAGCGAGCGGCGACAAGGTTGTTCCATCCGATTCAAATTTCGGACAGGTGACGATCATGCCGACCAATCCATCGTTGTTATGGCTGATGGGGCAGGCATCGTTGCCAGGATGCGCAGGGTCCGGCGTGCCCGCCAGCGCATTCGAGACCGGCATGTTGAACATGTCGTAGGTAAGTTGCCCGGTCGAGTCGCCCAGGCCGCCGGCCTGGTCGAGCAGCGTGATGGCGAATCCACCGAGGCCCGGCTCGTTCGGGGCCAGAATGTCCACGCCGCCACCCGCGTCGTTCTCGCCGTTCAGCGGATTGTCATCCTCGAACACGAACACGGAAATCTTCGCTGTGGGAAGAGGAGTCGGTTCCACGTTCACAACCACGCTGGTTTGGTTGGGCGCGATCGGTGAACCCCCCATGGTATGACCGCAATTTCCCGATCCCACAGCGAACGTGCAATCCTTGCTGATGTCGAATGGCCGCTGCGCGCCGTCCGGTTTATTTGGATCGACAGGGACAGGACCACCAGCGCCGCTGTTGAATCCATCCGCGCCGTCTCCGGGCAGGACCGAAATGAAGTAGTGCTTGGCTGGATCGAGGTGCACATCACCGGGATCGAGAGCGTCTTTCTTCGTACCCGGATGGCAGACACCGTTGCCTTGATCGCAAACTACATCCTGGCCCTGCATTTTCTGTCCGGACTCGCAGGCGATATCGCCGACGCAGCCCGAAGCGATGACTGGCATGTGGCTGGTGTGGAAGTTCGTGCCAATCGTCGGAACCGTCCCCCCGGTGTTGACTTGCGAGTTCGGATCCAGGGTGATGGTGCGATCTTCTTCAATGATCCAACGGTAGTCGTTGATCTGTGCTTTGCTCTGTGCGTCCTGAACAGTGACCGTGAGACCGCTCCTGCCCTTGAAAGTCATGGTCACAGTCGCTGGAGCACTCTGCGTATTTTGTGAATTGACGGCCTGATATTGGAAAGTAACGACCGCATCTGCGGTGGTTGCACTACGGGTCGCGACGAACGATCCGTCTGCGTTTACTTTAAGGGTCACTCCGCCAGCGGTAATGCTTCCGGGATTGAGAACGGACAAGGGGTGCCCGTCGGGATCGGAGTCGTTCGCCAGAATTCCCGGAGGGCTGACTTGCAACTTGGACGATACCGCGCTGGTGTAGCTGTCATCGCCCGCGACCGGAGCACCGCCCTGGCAGGCCTTGCCATTGATCAATATGCCGTCGCAGGCGCCGATTGTGACCAAGGCGCATGACGATCCCGTGTTGCCGCAATAGTTAAATGTGGCGGGAACCGCGCCGGAGTAAGTAAAGGTCCCATCCGCATTGAAGGTGGTCAGTCCAGCAGGAGTGGACCCGGAGACTTTGGCGCCGTATACTCCCACGTCGTTGGCGAGCACGCCTTTGCTTGGATCAGAAACGGTAAGCGTGTTGCCGGGAATCAGATAGTAGTGATCGTCGTGAGCCGCCGCGGTAATTCCCACAGCAGGTAGCCCACCACCATTCACGCTAATGTAACCCTGCATACCGCCGTCGCGCTGGTTATTGGTGGACAAGCTCAATTGGCGGTCGAAGACCGGCAACGCCGGAGCGCCACTGGCTGGCGCGTTGATCAGTACGTCATAAGTTTTTCCTGCGACCAACAGGACTTCGCTCTGCACGCGATGATTTCCGGGAAGCGGGTTGCCATCTTCCGCGATCAGCGCAAATCCTGGAACGACTTTGGTCGAGCCGGAGCTGCTGTCATCGGTCACTGCGCCGACGATCGAAGGGATGTGCGCGCGAAGGCCGGCGTTCACAAAGCGCACAAGAATTTTTGGATTTGTCGCAGCTACGGGTGTGGCGGCGGAAAATTGCGATTTTGCCGGGCTGGTGCGGTCGAACGCGGAACCGTTAATGAGGTAATAACGTGGGTCATAGTTCACCGCGGGTGGATAGCATGCTCCCGCTCCGCCGCAGCGGTCGCCACCAGCAAGGAGCAAGCCAGAAGTAGCTGTTGCACCGGAACCTCCGCCGCCGCTGATGGTGACGTTGGGATTCGCTTTATATCCTGAACCACCATCGGTTACGTCGATCTCGGTGACTTGCCCGTACAGAGAGTTCGCAGGATTGGTTTCAATCACCGCCGTGGCAGTGGCCTGTGTACCACCCACTGGGGGTGAATCAATCGTGACGGTTGGTGTCGATGTGTAGCCGGAGCCGCCAGCGGTTACCGCAATCGAGTTCACAGAATCGGCCAGCTTCAAATTCTGGGTCGCGGTCTCGCTGAATCCCGCAGATATAACCGCCGCCGCAACGGCCCTGTTCTGCGTCGGGTCAATTTCGCTCAAGAGCAATGGAACATCAGCGCTATAAGTTATGCCCGGATACGCTGTCGCTGGCGTGGTGGTTTTGTCGGTGACTACCAGAACACCATAGAGTCCCATCGGCCCTTGAATCGACGGATGAGTACCGGACTCAATCAAATAAGTGCCGGGGCGTAGGCCGGTCCAATTAAGAGCAGTTGTCGCTCCAGTCGCAACTTCGGTGGCAAAGGATTCGACACGGTCCGCCTGCGCGGGTGGATTGAAAACCGGGCCGCTGTTGTCCCCGGCGATTGGCCAGGTTGCGCCTTGCGGCGGGTGAACCGGACTCGTCGTGCGTGTTGGCTTGGCCCCCAATCCGCCGCCGACTTGGCCGACGATGACCAGAGACGTAGGGATATTGTTGGGGCTGCCTCCGGAAACCGGGAACGACAAACCATTGGTTAGATTGATTGTCAGGTTGCCGGGTGCGGTCGTGATCAACACCGGCGACCATCCGCCAGACGCATTCAGCGCGGAGCAAGTTGCGCCGCCTGCAGTTGTTCCGCAGGAATATCCCCACATGGGGATGATTTGTCCGTCCGGCAAAGTGGTTGTCGCCGGCGCTGCCGTGAGGCCCACGGACTGTCCCTGAGACGAGCCAACTCCGAGGAGAATTACTCCTAACGCTATCGCCGCTTTTTTTAGAGTCGCTTTGAGAATGTCAGTTCGCATCGCTGTTCTCCTGGCTAGTTCGCTTCGTCGATTTTGTAAGCCCGGGGATCCACCAGCATCATCATCATCATTCCGCCCGGGAAAATATTGTTGGTGGTGAGTTCGCGCTCGTTGTGCGAGTGCCACATGAAGGCGTAACCCGCTTCCGAACCGGGATCGTTGGCGACGGTGCCGGAAGGGGGAATCGGGGTATTTCCAACCGCGCGTCCGGTGGCGTCAGGGCCGAGGTATGCGCTACCGCCATACCACGGGCCGTCGGCGAGAATTGTCGGATCCGGCAGAGTCACTGGACCACCGCTGCCCACGCTGCCGAAGGGGTGCGCTTCCAGTGGTTTGTTGTGGTCTCCGCACCACTCGTAATAGTTCGGCGCGTTGAGCGGCGCAGCTGGAACACTGGCCGCTGTGTAGTAACCGTTGGCGTCAGGCACGCACACGCTGGCGTCGCCGGAATAGCCGTGGCCGAATACATCCCAGTTCAACCCTTTGCCGGTCCAGTAGAAAATTCCATCCATCGCGAGACCAGGAGTGGTTGTCGTAGTGAAAAGCAGCGGCCCTGCGAGTTTGGTGGGATCGCTTTGGCTGACCAGCAAATTTCCATCGCGCGCCAAAACGCGCACGTGGTTTCCGTGCTCGTGGAAAGGATGCTGCCAGCGTCCGGTCCCAATCACGCGCAACAAAACCAGCTCGCCCGGGTGCATGTGCGGATTGCCGTTGTAGGGCTGGTGCGGATATGGCTGAGCGTAATTCGGGTCCATGTCATCCGGCATGGAGCGACCGTTAATCATGAAATACGCCGGATGGTAAGGCTCGGTGGCGATATTGAGTTTGCAGGCGGAATCGGAAGGATTGCAGTTGCCCAACGCTTGAGTCTGCTCCTCTGCCTGGCGATGGATTTTTGGGTCCATCTCGGAGAACTGGAAGAGATACTCGCGGTCGTAGCAGCTTTCCGCCAAGTGAAACGCGTAATTTGCCAGCCGGTAATCGGGTTCGGTCTGATCTTCCGCCTGCGGATTGTGCGCAGGGCAAGCCGGCGCATTACTGGAGTTTGGAAGAACAATGATGGCGCCATACAGGCCCATCTCCACTTGCAGGTCGCCCTGCGTGCCGCTGTAGTAGGAGCGCGTTCCCGGTGAACCGGCAACAAATGTATAAGTCACCGTGCCGCCATGCACCGCTTCGCGCGTCAGTAAACCATCGGCAGTACCAGCCCCCGTACTCGAAGTCACGGTGAAACCCGGAAACAGAATGGAAGTGTTGCCGGCGGAGGGCGGCAGATTGTTGGTGAGGGAAACTGTGATCGTGTCTCCCTCCGTCACAATCAAGGTCGGGCCGGGAAGCTGCATGCCGGGACAATTTGCGCCAGGCATCGCTGGCGCGAAGGTCACGCCCGCATTGCTGGTACATCCGTAACCCCAGGAATAAACCATGGTTCCATCCGGCTGGCTGATGAAGCTCTCCCGCGCTTGCAGGCTGAAGCCGGCGCCCTTGATGCCGGGCGCCGCAGCGTGCGCGCTGAGCGTCAGCAGCGGAACAACCAGCAGCATGAGTACGAGCGGCGCTATCGGTTTCATCGAGGTCCTCTTTGTTGTCGTCATTGAGTGCATGGCTCCGCTCCTAATTGCACTTGTCGGTGGCGGCGTCCACCGCGCATCCGATGTGGACTTCCGTCATCAGTCCGCCGAAGTTTTCGGCATCGTTAGAGAGGTGATCGAGTTCCGGCGTGTAGAGATAAAAGACGCTGCCCTCGGGATACTTGTTGGTATCGCTGGCGTCGAGAATTACGTCGATGGATTCGCCGCCGCCCACCGTGATTGAGTTGGTGTTGTAGTAAAGGTTCTTGCCGGCCTGATCGCGCAGCAGGCGCGCATTGTTCGCGATGACGGTCATGGGAATTCCCAGCGAAGCCACCGTCTGAAATTCGCTGACCTCCAGACTGGAGAAGCGCAGTAGCGCTTTTCCGCCGGTTGGAATATTAATCAACGTGGAAAGCGGTTGAGAGAAGCGCTCAACGCCGTCCGCCGATTGCGTTTTCAGCGCGTTGGGATTGACCGTGTCCGGATAGCTGCGGCCGTTGAGCAGGAAATACTTGTCCTTCATATCGGTGAAGGCTTCCGGGTTGAACGTCATGCCAACAAAGTGGAAGTTGGGATCGAAACCGTGGACCTGGATCGGATACTCCACGTCGTAGGCGGTCGAGCCATCGCCATCGTTGTAGGCGTACTTGTAAGGCTTGTTGGTTTTTGGATTGGTGTCCTGCTTTGCGCTGTTGGACGGTGGCAGCGGAGTCGTGCAGAGAATATCCGTCGCGCAATTGGAAGCGGTGCGCAGATCGCTTTGCTGATGCGACAAGGCATCGAGCAAGCTGCCGCCAAGCGGTACGCGGTTCTGACGTGGACGCACGAACAATTGCCCGACCATGCCCATCTGCAAATGTTCTGGAGGCGTAATGTGGCAGTGCCAGATGTAAGTGCCAGCATCCGGCGCGAGATAGTAATAGGTGAAGCTGCCGCCGATGTTGATGGCCACCGAAGCATCCGGAACGCCGTCATAGAAAGAAGATGCGTTGGGATATCCGTGGAAGTGGACGGTGTGCTGCTCGAACAGGTCAGGACGCATGATCATGCCGACGTTGGTGAGCGTCAGGAACAGTTCGTCGTCTTCATCGATGGAAATAAGAGGCGCGGGCATGTTGCCGTTCATCACGCCCATGTCCATGATGGGCCGTGGATCGACGTGTCCGGTGTTTGCGCCACCGGCTTCGGGGTCGGGAGTCAGGCCAACCGCGCCGTTGGGACTGGCTCCGCTCGGGTGCTCCGGGTCCCATTGCGAATTGCCATCGTAGGCAATATTAAAGACCGGGCCGAACTGAGTGCCGCCAGCGGGAACACCCGTGGCCAGGTCCTTCACTCCGGAGAGCGGACCGAACGCGAATAAATAGGTCTGCGTTCCATCCGCCATGGTGGCGTAACCGTCTCCACCGGAAAGCTGCTGGCACTTGATGGCGCCGTCGTGTCCATCAGTGGCCGGATACGGAGGTTCGGCGGTTAAGTTCGGCGTAGGATGCAGTGTGGTTGACGGTGGACACTGCACGCGGAATGATTGGCCGCTTGCGAAACTTGCGGCGAAACAGACCAGGAGCATCAGGAAACAAGACTGCGACAGCTTTCTTCTCATGACCCTACGGCCTCCTTCCAGCCGTGTTTGCGCGAACACGGCCAGTGGTTGATGAGCTGCGATGTTGGGAAAAACCAGGCGTGCCGGGGCAGGCCCGCTCGGTCCGGGGAGGGCCGCGCTTGTCAAGCGCCATACAACTGGTGACCCTTGAAGCCAGTGCAGAAGTTTTTTCATATACGCCACGGTTTTTCTCCGGTCCACGGCTTCAACTTTCCTGGTTTACGCTTCGCGCTTACTGAAACCACGCACCAATCGTGGTTTTTACGAGGGGAGGTTCGCACCGCGGAGAGCACAGACAGAAATTCGCAACCGGCTCTGGCCCCGAAGACCCATCACGCGTCGCCCTCCCCTCGAGTTGCTCGTGACCACTTCGCTTACATCCCGGCAAATTTCACCGGTTTAGTCGAGCCAATGTACGCGCCGTAAAAAACTTTTCTTTGTTCTTGAGCAAGAAGATGCAACAAATTAAAGATTTTTCTCGGGACCGCGACCGTCCTGAGTTATTCCGAAGGTTAGGAGGCAGGGGAAGAACTTTTCAGCGGAACAGCGGGAGGAGTGACCACCATGCGTTCACGGTGATGGCAGACGGGACAGGCATCCAGATGGGAAGCGTAGTATCTACGGCAGTTCGCGCATGGCAGTCCATACAATACTCTGCCCAGGCTCGGGAGCGGCGCAGATGGGTTGTGATTTTGGGCCGGTAAATTTTTCGCGTCCATTTCTTTTCGTGTTCCCCGCGGGCCGAATCGTATTTACTCATGAAAGCGCAGACCGATCCTTGTCATGCAACAAAGACCGCCGCAAGGACCTTCACCCCGGGGGCGTAACTACAGGGAGATTTTTTCCTCTTTGCTCTAGAGCAAATACGGGCGATTACGAAAGGAGTATCAATACGCAGGGCAGGAAGTAGTAAATGATTCGGCGTCGGTGA
>CAZETZ010000009.1:33751-50671 GCA_964514735.1 uncultured Acidobacteriaceae bacterium
CGAAAGGAGTATCAATACGCAGGGCAGGAAGTAGTAAATGATTCGGCGTCGGTGAAATTTTCCTTGTCCACGACTCCCCCTCAGCGCCACCATGCGATTTTTCCGGCTGTTTGCGATGTTTACTTTCGTGGTGGCGATTACTCCGCCTCTGCATGCCGACCAGGCCGGCAACGCCTTTAAACAAGGCGAGCGGTTCGAACAGCAAAATAAACATGACGATGCGTTCCAGGCCTATAAGCAGGCGTATGACCTGAAACCGCGCAACGCGAAGTATATGGCCGCCTATACGCGTCTCCGTTTTTATGCGGGCTCAGAACATATTCATGCCGGATTGTTGCTGCGGGACAGCGGCAAGTTGGAAGAAGCACTGGCCCAATTTCAGAAAGCGGTAGAAATTGACCGTACCAATTTTTTGGCGCAGCAGGAACTGCGGCGCACCGCAGGAATGATCCGCAGCAAGCAGAAGCATGAGAGTGGCGAAGCCGCGGTCAAGTCCCCGCTCGCGGACATGGTGGAGCAAGCCGACGGTCCAATAGTTTTGCAGCCTATCTCCGATACTCCGATCAATCTTCGTCTTACCGCCGAAGCTGACTCGGTGTTTAAAATGATCGGCAAATTGGCCGGGGTCAATGTGCTGATCGACCCGGATTTCCGGGCCCCGCGCATCGCGGTTGAGCTGAACGACGTCACCTTGCGCGAAGCCCTTAATATGGTGGCGCTCCAATCCAAGGCCTTCTGGCAGCCGGTTTCTTCCAACACAATTTTTGTGGCCTCGGACACTTCCGGCAAACGCAAAGACCTGCAGGGAAACGTGATGAAGACGTTTTATTTGCGAAACGTCTCCACTCCCAGCGATCTTTCCGACGCCGCGAACATCCTGAAGGGGATTCTGGACCTCAACCGGATCCAACTTAACCCCACGCAAAATGCGCTCATCCTGCGTGGCACGTCCGACCAGATGGTGCTGGCTGAAAAGCTGCTCGGCGACATCGACAAGCCCAAGGCAGAAGTGATCATCGACATTGCGGTCATGCAAGTCAGCCGCGACCGGCTTCACAGCCTGGGCAGCACCTTGCCGACCGGGACCAGCATCGCGGTTGCGTCCGGCAGTGGAAGCGGGGGTCAGTTGACGCTGAATTCCATAAAGAATCTCAACGCCAACAATTTTCTTATCAGCACACCGAGCGCATCCTTTAGCTGGCTGACCAGCGACGACAATACCAAGATCATTCAGAACCCCGAAATTCGCGCGCTCGATAATGAAAAGGCCACTTTGAAAATTGGCGACCGTGTTCCCATCGCCACAGGCTCGTTCCAACCAGGGTTGGGAGGCGGTATTAATCCATTGGTGAATACACAATTTCAGTATCTTGATGTGGGTGTAAACATCGATATTGTTCCTCACATTCACTCCGAGCACGAAGTGACGTTAAAGATGGTGCTGGAGATCTCGTCGGTTACGGGATCGCAAAATATCGGGGGCATCAGCCAACCCATTATTGGACAACGCCGGATCGAACATGAAACCCGTTTGCAGGATGGTGAAGTCAACCTGGTAGGCGGAATTCTGGAAGATTCGGAAACCAAGTCACTGAGCGGATATCCCGGGCTGATGAAAATTCCTGTCCTGAAATATCTGTTCGGCCAGGAAGACAAGCAGCGGCGCGAGAATGAGATTGTTTTTGCGATTACTCCGCACATTGTGCGCGCCCAGGATGTGAGCGATGACAATTTGCGGCTGGTTGACCTAGGGATGGGAAATTCTGTTGGCATACGGTATAAGCGCCCGCTTCAAGAAGACAGTGCGAGCGCGCCAAAGGCGGGCAGTCAAGGAGGGAGAACCCGCCCTGCCAGTAAGCCGCCAACCCAAACTGGCCGGGCGACGCCACCCACGAGGCACGATCCGGTAAGCCCGGAGCCGCCCCACGCGTCCTCAGAAGTCTGCCCCTATGGCCAACACAGCATAGGCACGGATGAAGGTACTCTGGTGTGCAGTTTTGATTGATTACAGTCAATTGCCACTTATATGCAGTTGTTTGTAACATTACACAGCTTCTAAATGACCGCAACGTATTTGTGTAGATTTTTGTTAGAGTTCATTTGAGTGGAAGTTAGGTTGCGTAGTAATCTTCTAGTCTTATTTGCTCCCGTAGCACTTTGCGCCGGGTGATGCAGGAGTCGTTACCCTCCCCTATTAGAAAATATTACGGCATTGGTGCATTTTTCTGCCTCATGGCAGGCATCCGGGGGACAGCAGTGGAGTACAGAAAGGAAGCAACTACCTGTAGGGTAACCACGGTGCGTGGCGAGACGCTGCGCATGTCCACAGTAGCGGCCGGGAGCCACCGCGCTGCGTTGCTACAGCATTCGCCCCTGTTCGCCGGAATTACCCCTTCAGATTGCGCTCAGATCGTTGCCTTGGCCGAAGAACGGTCTTTTACCCGCCGGCAAACTGTTTTCTTCGCCGGTGACTCCATCCGTCACTTGTTGTTGTTGACATCGGGTTGCGTGAAAATCATGCAAGTCGGGCCCAGTGGCAGCGAAGTGATCTTACGGGTGGTTGGGCCGGGGGAGATAGTAGGCGACTTAAGCTCTGGCCTACGCGAAAATCACAACTCCTCGGCGCAGACGCTGCAAGCGTCAAAGGCATTGGTGTGGGACGTTACTTCATTTGAGAACTTGTGCGAACGCTTTTCTGCGTTAAGACGCAATATGCTGCGAGTGGTTGGCAATCGCCTGCGGGAAATGAACGAGCGTTTCCGCGAAATCTCAACCGAAAAAGTCGAGCTACGCCTCAGCAGTCAACTCGGCCGCCTGCTCACCCAGATTGGCCGGCCGGCCGATGGCGGAATCGAAATCGGCCTCTCGCGCGAGGAACTGGCGCAATTGACCGGTACCACGCTTTTCACAGTCAGCCGGACCCTTTCCCGCTGGGAAGAACAGGGCATCGTAAAACCTCGCCGGGAAGCGGTACTGGTGCGCGATCCGCAGGCCCTCGAACAACTGACTGAAGACAGATAAGCTGCAAGCCTTGCGGTGAAATTCCTCATTCCTCCCTCTTTGCGGTTGAGCAATGAACGGGACGCCATTCCGGAGTAAAAACTAGTTCGAAGTTTTACTGGAGAATGCGATGCGAGTAGGTAGCGCGATTACGGTCTTAGTGATGGGATCAAGTCTTTTGGTTGGGCAGACTATGCCGACGGTGGTCGCGGCCAACCCCACGGTTTCCTCGCCGGCGGTGGAATCGAAGGAGTACTCATCCCAACCCGCCGCAACCGTGGAGCCCGATATTCGGCCTGAAACCCCGGTTGTCACTCTGGAAGGTATTTGTGACCGGCCGTCCAAAATTGCCAAATCGGCGAAACCGGCCGCCTGCAAGACGGTGATCACTCGGGCCGGAATGGATGCGTTAGTCGATACGCTGCTTCCGGGGGCCACTCCGACCGTGCGCAGCCAGTTTGCCATCAGTTATGCGCGGCTACTCGCCGCCGCCGAACTAGCCCGGCAGCAGCACATGGATACCGATGCAACCCTGACGAAGGAAATCCAGGCCCGCCAGAAAATGGCTGGCTTGCAAGTGTTGGCGGCGGCACTTTATAAGTCGCTGGAGAAGAACGCGTCGACCGTACCGCGCGCAGAGGTACTCCACTACTACACACTGCATGCAGCCAGCTACGAGCAGGGGGAAGTTCAACGGATTACTCTGCCTAAGTCCGCGCAGACCGTGAACGGCCAGCCGCTCGATGCGGTTGTACTAAGGGCCAAAGCCGATACAGTTCGTGCTCGCGCCGCCGCCGGCGAGGATTTCCCCAAGCTGCAGGAGGAAGCGTACAAAGATCTGGGAATCAAAACCGTTGCTCCGCCGACAATGTTGAGTTTGGTCCGCCGAGTCGCGCTTCCGGCGGAAGAGGCCACGGTTTTCGATTTGGCCCCGGGCGCAACTTCGGAGGTCGTGGACCGCGCGGGTGCGCTGGTCATCCTGAAATTGGATTCCAAGAAAGTGATTCCCGTGGATGATGTGCAAGCGGAAATAGAGGCGTTCCTCCAGCGGCAGCGGTTGCAGGAAGGATTGCGCAGCGCTTCGTCGAACGTAAAAGCAAACTTCAATCTCAAATATCTCGGGGTGACCGAAGCGCCCGAATTGTTCCCACCGCTTAGCGGAAGACAACCCCAGGTCCGTCAGCACATGGCGTCGAACATGCGGTCTATGATGCCGACACGCCATGCGATCGTCAGGGCAATGCCAGGCCGTTGATTGGCCCGATCGCGTTGTTCACTGCGGAGGGTTCGTCTGCGAGGGTTTGGAGTTCTGCTCCTGCTGCATCTGCCGCCGCTGTTCATACATGCGCCGCAATCCCTGCATCATTTGCTCTGAAGGCGAAAGCGATTGAGAGTCATCCTCTGCCGGAGCGGCGGCCGGTTTCAAATCGGCGCCGGTTGTTGAAGGAGCTGGAGCCACAGCCGGCGGATCGCCGGCGGCTGGGGCCGAATTGACGGGAACATTCTCGGCTGCATCCGCGGCGGGCTGGGATGGAACGGATGGTTCTGCTTCTGAAGTGTTGGAAGACTCCGAGGTTTCGGTTCTGCGGGGGACCGGCCGTCTTTCTGAGAATGAAGGTCCGGTCCTTACATTGGAACCGTATTTATTTTGAGATTTGCTCCGGGGCATGAGCAGAATGCTTTGAATTTGGTTGGGATCGTCGTCCGCAGCCTGCACGATGAAGTTGAACTTTGTAGAACTCAGAAACTCCGTCAGAACATCACGGGGAGTTCCCGGCCCCAGACGCGCCGCCATTCGTTCTTCCGATCCCTTGGCTGGCATGACGATATGGGCCCCAGTCAACTTGCGTACCGCAGCCAGAATGTCCCCTAGGCTACAGTTCTCGGCGACGATCGTCAGCTTCCCGTCGATATAGGACAATTGCGGTGCGACGGGAGGCATGTCCGAGGCACGACCGGTAACGGGAGATTCCTGGATTCCTTCAGAAGATGTTGTTGCATCCGGAACTGACATAGTTTGCCCAGCAGGAACGCTGGCATCGGGGCTTTTTGGCTCTTGGGCGGTGCTCGATGTCGCAATTGAGCTTGCCGTCATCAGTAGGGCCAGGGGTACCGACCTTGCAGTACAAGGCCAGCGGGCCCATCGCCTAGATACAATTCGAGATGTGCCGGCTGTAAAGAGCGCGTTCACTCATTCACCTCAGGGCTTCAAAGCGGCAAAATACAGATACGGCCCCGCATGAATCATAGAGAAGCCGCGAAATCGTCTCTTTGCTCATGCGCAAAGACGCGTTCGGCCGCGGGGACCTCCTTTCAAACAGGGGATTGATTCACTACAGGCATGTCAGCCGCCCGGCAATCTCCAAGTGGACATTTTTCACTAACCACTTTAAGAATGCACTTTCCATGTAGGGGCTAACTTCTCTGCGTAAGTTGAGTAGAGAGTCCTAAGATGCCTCAAACTGTACCATTTTGACTTAGTCCATCCCACCCATGGTCATGCATAAATTTGCTTGACAACGCAGAAAAACATCGAGCAAACTCCGGGAGAAATCGGGCCCTCGTAGTTTTCTACTATCTAAAGAAGTGGAGCTTCCATGATGAAAAACTCCAGAATGTTGTGCTGTCTGTGTGTCTTGGCACTGCTGGCGATCAGTGCTTTGGGCCAAGGAATATTTGCTACGCTCACCGGAATTGTGACCGACCCGTCGGGATCGGTTGTCCCAGATGCAAAAGTAGTTCTGAAGGACGCGCTCTCGGGTTCAACCCGCGAAACTGTAACTAATGGCGAGGGTTACTACACGTTCGCCTCGGTGCCTGTGGGCAACTATGTTCTTACGGTGGAAGCGAAGGGCTTCCAGACTTATAAGGCGGACGATATCCGCCTTGGCGGTGGCGAGCGGCGCAACACGAATGTGAGTTTAGTAGTTGGCAGCACCACCCAGACGGTCGAAGTATCAAGTTTCACCGACGCAAGTGTTGCCACACTCGACTCCGGCGAAAAGTCATTTACTCTCGGAGCCAAGGAACTGCAAAACTTCACGCAGGTTGGAAGTAATGCGGCCGAGTACATCAAGATTGTTCCAGGCTTTGGCATCGCCAACGGCACACAAAATAAAGCCAATTACAATGGACAGACCATCGGCATCAATGCCAATGGAGACTCGGGCAGTCAGAGCCCGCTGAATGCCGCGTTTTCCTACAACGGCCTTCCCGTCAACAGCCTGGACATTACCGCGGATGGCGCGCACGTTTCCGATCCCGGCTGCAATTGCGATACCCCGGTAAATCCTAACTCGGATTTTGTGCAGGAATTCAAGGTGCTAACCTCGAATTTCAGCGCTGAGAACCAAAAAGGCCCGGTGGTCATCACCTCGGTAACCAAGTCCGGAGGGCAGGACTTCCATGGTAGCGCCTTCTTCTCCGCGCGCAATCATGCCTTGAACGCCAACGACTGGCTCAACAACTTCAATAAGATTCAACAACCGGCGAACTCGTATTA
Source organism: uncultured Acidobacteriaceae bacterium (assembly GCA_964514735.1). GTDB lineage: Bacteria > Acidobacteriota > Terriglobia > Terriglobales > Acidobacteriaceae > CAWBXL01. The sequence goes on from CAZETZ010000009.1 coordinate 40,254, forward strand.
CTACCCGGGCGGCACTCTGGGAGGACCAGTGCGCATTCCCGGAACGAACTTCAACCGGAACCGCGACAAGCTGTTCTTCTGGACTGGTTTCGAGTATTTCCATCAGACCCTGGACACGGGTCTGTTGCGGGCGATTGTTCCCACGCCAGGGGAAATCAATGGCGATTTTTCCGCTGCCGAAGTGAGCAAGGAAGGCCCCGGCGGAAATCAGCTCAACCCAAACGGCGTGAGCACCTTTGGTGGCACGACCGTACCGGCCGGCCTAATCGACCCAAATATGCAGGCGCTGATGAAGTTGTATCCCAGCCCCAATGCCGACCCGACTTCTAACGGAGGATTTAATTTCGTCCAGGCCCAGATTTTTGACCAGAATAACCGGCAGTGGGCGACCCGTGGAGATTACAACGTCAGCGAGAACACCAAGGTGTTTGTTCGCTACAACTACCAGCGGGAAGTACAGCAATTCCCAGTTGGACTCTGGTGGCGGCAATCGGACCAGGTACCCTACCCCAGTCCGATTCAGGGTCGAAACAAGTCGGACTCATGGTCGGGGACCATCACTCACGTATTCAACCCGACGATGACCAACGAAACCGTAATGGCTTATACGTTTGTCGGTTTCCCCAATGTGTTCGCCAATCCGACCAAAGTTTCCCGTAGCGCCGCCGGTTACACTTATTCCGGGCTGTTCAACAATGGCGTGGCGCAAATCCCGTCTTTCGGAGGCAACGGCGGATCAGGAGAAGCTGCGCTTGTATTTAATCCCGGCGGGTTTGAGGCGGGCGGCGCCTCGTCCGGTCTTTATGCCAATAAATACATGCCTAGTGTGAGCGACACATTCACCAAGGTGGTGAAGAACCACACGGTCAAAGCCGGGTTCTTCTACGAATGGATCCGCAATGCTCAGCCGGCAAATAACAACACCAACGGCTATCTCCAATTTGTTCCCTCGAGCAATACCAGCACCTATGGCAACGCCTATGCCGACATGCTGACGGGCAATATGTCGCAATACCAGGAGACGAATTTCAACCGCATCAACGATATTTCGTACAACACGGTGGAGGGTTTTGTTCAGGATTCGTGGAAAGTTGGCCAAAAGTTGACCTTGGACCTTGGCCTGCGTTTCACCCATTTCTCCCCTTGGGTCGATGACGAGAATTTTGGGTACTCCATCTTCGATAAGTCAAAATACAACTCCAGTTGCGCGGCCCCTCCGCCGAGCGGAACGTTCTGCGGGTTCTTATGGCATGCCAAAGATAGTTCGATTCCACTCGGAGGATTTCCAACCAGGTTTGCCTTCTGGCAACCACGTTTCGGAGCGGCTTACGACGTCTTTGGCACCGGCAAAACAGTCGTGCGCGGTGGTTGGGGACGTTTCTACTATCATTCCGGGCAGTTTACCAATGGGTTAGACGCGTCCGCGGGATCGGCAACCGTCACGCTTACTCCGCAAACCATTGGCGGCCCGTTGTTCGCCAAGAATCTCTCCTCCATTCCCTTTACAGCCACCCCGGCGGCCCCTGCCGCAGTCGATGCAACGGACGACCGCCAACCATATACAGACAGTTGGAGCTTTACCATCGCACAGCACGCGCCGTGGGCCAGTCTGGTGGAAGTCGCTTACGTAGGCAACCGCAGCAGAGATTTAGGCAGCAGTGGAGGGGCTGGCAGCAATATCAACTTAGTTCCGCTTGGGGCCATGTTGACCGCTTCGAACCCAGCGACTGCCAACCCGAATTTGTTTCGGCCGCTCAACAACCCCACGACTGGAGCGGGCTATGGGGACCTCAACCTGGCCACGAACAATCAATATGCAAATTACAACGCAATGCAGATAACCTGGGCCCGCAATCGGGGCAGGTATACCTTGCAAGCCAACTATACGTTCCAGAAATCCTTAGGCATCATAGCCAGCAATGCCAACGGGCAACCGAACGGGTCTGCCTCCATCAACCCGTTTAACCTGCGCAGCAATTACGGAGTTCAACCCACAGACCGCAGGCAGCTATTCAACGTCGCCTATTCTGTGGATATCGGCAATCCCTTGCACGCGCACGGTGTTCTCGAAGGTGTAACGGGCGGGTGGCAAATCTCCGGTATTACTCAGTTACAAAGTGGCGCGAACCTTACTTACAGTGGTGGCTACAATGCCAACACAAACTTCAACATGCAACTGAATAATGCGATCATTCCCGGATCGAAAAGTCTGGCGAACCCGAGTGGAATTCAGATCAACAACCAATCCATTTTGGGGACTAACGCGGTACAGCTCAACCCACTTGTCACGTGCGCTCCCCGGTCCGGTCTGAGTTCCCATCAGTACATTAATGCGAATTGCTTTGCGGTCCCAACCGTGGTGGGTCAAAACGGTCCGACGCTGCTTCCGGTCGTGTATGGGCCGGGCTACTTCAACTCCGATCTTGCTCTATTCAAGAACTTCACCATCACCGAATCGAAGAAAGTGCAATTCCGCGCGCAGGCCTATAATTTCCTGAACCACGCGTTATGGTCGTTTCCCGACAACAGCAATCTGACCCTTAAGTTCACGCAAGACGCGGCCACCGGGCAGATTACGCAGACCAATGCTAACTTTGGCAAGGCGACCGTTAAGCAGGGCGGCCGCGTGGTCGAATTTGCAATCAAGTTCTTCTTCTAAAAAAGGAAGGACCTGAAATGCCTATGGGATGGCTTCGGCCATCCCATTTTCTTGTATCCTGATTGGAGCTTATGTTTCGCTTGCGGGTCTTCGTTTTTTTCCTCGCGGCTTATCTTTCCGCGCAGGCTAGCTCCTCCCCCAAAGAACTGCTTCGCCATGCGGTGGAGTTGCAGCAGGCGGGCGACCTCGAAGGCGCGGTAAAAGGCTATCGCGAGTTCCTTGCCGTCCGCCCGAATGAAGTGGCTGCGTGGTCGAATCTAGGAGTGCTCCTGTCGCACATGGGGCGCTATGGGGAAGCGGCCGCGGAATATAAGAAAGCCCTCGATCTTTCTCCTGGTAATCCTGGCATTCTGCTCAATCTGGGTCTGGCCTACTACAAAGCCGGGCGCATTCCGGAAGCGGTGCGGACCTTTTCCAAAGCGCATGAGGGTGCGCCTGACAATCTGCAAACCACCCTGCTGCTGGGAGATTGCCAGCTCCGCATGGGGCAGAACCGCGAGGTGATCGCGCTGCTCAAGCCTGTGGAACAAGCTAATGCGGACAACCTTGCCATCGCCTACATGTTGGGAATGGCCTTCCTCGGCGATGGCCAGGTACAAGAGGGGCAGCAACGGGTGGACAAGATTCTCGGCAACGGCGATTCCGCCGAGGCCCGCTTCATGCTGGGGAGTCAGAGGCTGGCTGCGCAGGATTTTCCCGCGGCAGTAAAACAGTTTGCCGGCGCGATTGCATTGAATCCGGACCTTCCTGGCCTCCAGGCTTCGTATGGGCTGGCTTTATTGAATACGGGCGATCCAGACGCGGCAATGGAGGCGTTCCGCAAACAACTGGCATCCGACCCGAATCATTTCGAAGCTAACTTCTATCTTGCTCAGATCCTGCTCGCGCGTAAGCAGTGGGCTGGGGCGGAGCCATTGGTCGGCCAAGCTCTTCAGGTGCGTCCTGACTCCCTTGCAGCCAAGCTGGAATTGGCTGACCTGGAGATAGGGCAAAGCCAGCGAACCAAGGCGAAGACAACCCTGGAAGCGGCGGAGAAGTCTTGGCCAGAATCATTTGGGACCCACCAGCGGCTCGCGCGAGTTTATACCGCGCTGCATCTCAAAGCCCAAGCGGACCACGAGAAAGCAGTCATGGCTCGCCTGCAACCCAAGCCAGCGGATTCTGGAAACAGCCCGAAACCAGGAGATCAAGCCCCTGACTTCACCGTCACCAAGATGGGGTCGGCAGCGACGGCCACGCTTGGCCAATTACGGCATGAAGGTCCGGTGCTGCTGGTTTTCGGGAGCTACACTTGTCCGAATTTCCGGGGAGCGGCGGAGACATTAAACCGGCTATACCCTGAGTACAAGAATGATGTCCCGTTCTACTTGATCTATATTCGTGAAGCGCATTCAACCCAGGACTGGGCCAGCACGCAAAATGAGCGGGAGGGCGTCACTCTCACGCCGGCTACTACCATGGACGAACGCAACGATCATGCCACAATGTGCATCCGCCGGCTGCACATCGAATTCCCTACGCTTCTTGATACCATGAACGGCGGGGCGGAGAAAGCCTACTCGGCGTGGCCCAGCAAGGCTTATTTGCTGGATACACGCGGCAGGGTCCTTTTCAGCACAGGTCTTAGTGAGCAGGACTTCAAGCCGGAGCAGCTCGAGGCCGCACTTCGCAAGCTTCGCCCAGCCCTGAAAGCGCCCCAACAGTAGACTGTGATTCGCATGTGGAAACTGACCCTCCTTGTTTTCTTGACCCTTGCCGCGAGCGCGCAAGTGCAATCTCCGCAAGCCCTGGCGCAGGAAGCGATAAACCGCCAGCGTTCCGGAGATCTTGAAGGGGCGGTCAAAGAATATCGGCAGTTCCTGAAACTTCATCCCGAAGCCACTCCCATCCGGTCCAATCTGGGCGCGGCGCTGGCAGGGCTGGGACACTTTGACGAAGCCGTCATCGAATACAAACGAGTGCTCAAAGAAGCGCCGTCGACTGCCGGCACGCGGCTGAATTTAGGACTGGCATACTACAAGATGGGACGTATCGCCGATGCGGCGACGGAACTGGCAAAGGTCCACACCGAAGCCCCCACCAACCAGCAAGCCACGCTGCTGCTCGGCGACTGCTATTTGAGGATGGACCAGAATAAAGACGTAATACGGATTCTGGCACCGATGGAGAAGGACAATCCTGACGATCTGGCCGTGGCATATTTGCTGGGGACGGCGTTGATTCGCGATAAGCAGGTAGAAAAAGGCCAGTTGCTGGTGGACCGCATTCTGCGGAAAGGCGAATCCGCGGAAGCTCATCTGATGATGGGCACGGCGAAAATGGGTATCGCGGATTTTGCCGGGGCGCGCGACGAATTTGCCAAAGCGTTGGCGCTGAATCCGAACCTTCCCGAGGTCCACGTGCTGTATGCGCAGACCTTGCAGGTGACCGGCAGCCCCGACCAGGCGATGAAGGAATTCAAAGCTGAATTGGACGTCGATCCTTACAATTTTCAGTCCAACCTGCAAATCGGGGCGATGCTGCGGCGGGACCAGAATAATCAGGAAGCTAAAAAATATCTCGAACGCGCCCTGAAAACTCGTCCGGGGGACCTTGCGGCGCGTTACCAGCTCGCCACCATCGCTTTGTCCGAAGGGAAGTTCGAAGATGCCCGCAGCCAGCTGGAGTCGATCGTCAAGGAGTCGCCGGCTTTCACCGAAGCCCACGTATCGCTTTCGCTGGCATATTTTCGCCTTAAGCGTCCGGAGGACGGGAAACGGGAGCGCGATATCGTGAAGAAGTTAACGGCTGAAGCACAAGCGAAACAACCCGGAGTGAAATCACAATAAGTTCACGATGAATCTCACCCGAAGACAATGGTTGTGGCTCGCGGCGGCATCCGGTGTAACGGCCGGGGCATCCCGCCTTTGGGCGCAAAAATCCGCCGAGGAGCGGCCTCCGATGTTTGAAGACGTTCCTCCAGCTATAAGCGGAATCCATTGGGTGCACGACAATGCTTTCTCGCCGGAACACTACTTGCCAGAGACGTTGGGACCTGGCTGTGCCTTCCTCGACTTCGACAATGACGGGTGGATGGATATATTTCTGGTCAACAGCGGTCCCTCCGACTTCTGGAAGCCATCCAAGCCCGCGCGCAACGCGCTGTACAAGAACAATCGCGACGGCACATTCACGGATGTAACCGGGAAAGCGGGGGTCGGCGGCACGCAATTCGGGATGGGGGCCGCCATAGGAGATTATGACAACGACGGCTGGCCCGATATTTTCGTCACTGCCTACGGAACTTGCACGCTATACAAGAACAACCACGATGGCACATTCACCGATGTTACGGAAAAGTCCGGATTGGCCACTCCGGGCTGGACGACGAGCGCGGTCTGGCTCGACTACGATAACGATGGGCGGCTGGACCTGTTTGTTTGCAGCTTCGTGGACTACTCCGGCGAACACAAGTTCGGCTGCGGGGACAATAAGTTAGGCAAGCGCTATTACTGCATTCCGCGTGTGTTCAAACCCACGGCCAGCTTTCTTTACCACAACCACGGAGACGGCACTTTTACCGAAGTCAGCAAGGGTACGGATATTGCCAAGGCGCTGGGCAAGGGTCTGGGAGTGGTTGCCACTGACATTAATAATGATGGGCGGACCGATCTGTTTGTGGCCAATGACACGGTCCAGAATTTTCTGTTTGTAAACCGAGGCCCCGCTGCCAACGGCGGCTGGAAGTGGGACGAAATCGGTTTGCAGTCTGGCGTGGGGTTCAGCGAAAGCGGCCAGCCGCGGTCCGGCATGGGGGTGGATGCAGCGGACGTTTTCGACAGCGGATGGCAGGACCTGTTTGTGGCGAACGTGGACCACGAGATGTTCTCGGTTTATCAAAACAATAAAGATGAAACATTCCAGGACGTGGCCTCGGCCAATGGCGTGGCCCGGTCCACCCGTCTGCTCAGCGGTTGGGGGATGAAATATTTCGACTACGATAACGATGGGGCCATGGACTTGTTCCTGGCCAACGGCCACCCCGACGACATGATCGGCGGATATTCGATGCAGGTCACCTATAAAGAGCCGCTGTTATTGTTCCATCAAGGAAGTGACCGCAAGCTACAGGACGTGAGCGCGCAGGCCGGCCCGATTTTTCACCAGGACTTTTCCTCGCGCGGCTTGGCTATCGGTGACTATAACAATGATGGCGCGGTGGATGTATTGATTGGCGTCAATGGCGGCCGGCCGCTGCTGCTGCGGAACAACGCCGCAAAAGGAAACAACTGGCTGGGCATCAAGCTGGAAGGGGTGCAATGTAATCGCGATGCGATTGGCGCAAGGATTGATTGGACGGTGGGAGGAAAGAAGCAATCGCGGCTGGTAAACAACGGAGGCAGTTATTTGTCGTCCCACGATCCGCGCCAGGTGCTGGGACTCGGGAGCGCAACGAAAATTGACGAACTGGAGGTGCGCTGGCCCGCGCCCAGTAAACGAGTGGAAAAACTCACCAATCTCGCCGTCAATCGCTACGTGCGCATTGTAGAAGGCAAAGGGATTGAGTAGGAAGTAGTGGCCAGCCAAAGGAAATGCCGGTCGAGTATGCGTGGCTGGATCTCAGTCTTCCTTTCATCATCGGGGGACAAGGAATAACTGAAACTCCCGTATGCGGGCTTCCTCAGAAGAAGACAGAATATTCAGGCGAACTTTGGAGGCGGTGGTGGCTGGAAAATCGTCGATTTTCTTGTGCCCGATCGCATGTCCTTCGTAAACCGGCCGCCACGCTTTCCCATCCCAGGCTTCAATGCGATAGCGCTGGATACGCTGGCCATCGTTCAGCCATTCCATGGTCAGCGCATGATCGAAGGTGATCGGCGATGCAAAGGATACTTCAAGAGTTGCGTGGCGTGAACCAGCCGGCGCCGACCAGAACGTTGCCGGGTCCCCGTCCAGCGCGGTTTCAGGAGCGGTCGCCGTATGCAGGTGGTTCGCGGCCAGGTTCCGCGAATATCGCTGGCGAATGACGGTCCCAAATTCTTGCAGTCTTTTAACATCGGCCTCGGGAATCAGGCCACGCCGGTCGGCTGCCAGGCCCAGCATCAGTTGCGCCCCGCGTCCGATGGTTTGTTCATAAGTTGTAACCAGTTCAGCGAGTGATTTGAGGGTAGAGTCACTATCGGGGTGCCAAAACCATTCACCCTTATGTAAAGGCGTGTCCGCTTCCGCCGGACGCCAGCGCAGATAGCCGTGCCGGTCGATCACGTTCCAGTTTTCGTAAGGGACGACGCCATCTTCATTCCCCACCCAGCGGATATCTCCATATTCGAACAATGCAAGGTCGGCAAAAACTAGCGCATTTGGTTGATAGATGTGCAGGTCATCGATGATGCGAGGAAAGTTGTAAACGTGTCCGCCGCTCCCGGCGCCGTCCAGCCAGAATTCCGTTATGTTGCCGTAGTGCTGGACCAGCTCGTCTAACTCATCATTGTAGTAGTCGTCGTATTCGGCCGAATTCTTGTAGCGGGGCTCGTGCCGGTCCCAGGGAGACATATAAATGCCAAACTTTAGCCCGTATTTTTTGGCTGCGTCGGAAACCTCGCGCACCAAGTCGCCCTTGCCATTTCGCCACGGACTGTTCTTCACGCTGTATTCAGTCTGCTGGGTTGGCCACAAGCAAAAGCCGTCGTGGTGTTTGGCTACGAGGACCACATATTTTGCTCCCGCCGCTTTGATGGCCCGCGCCCATTGCTCAGCGTCCAGTTCCGTGGGGTTGAATGTTTTCGGGTCAGCTGTTCCATCTCCCCATTCGCGATCTAGAAAAGTGTTTGTGCCGAAGTGAATGAGTACTCCGAACTCCATGTCTTGCCATTCGACTTGTTGTGGAGATGGTTTGATGTCGGTGAAATTCTGGGCGCGCGTATTTCGGGCGACGAAAAGAAAAGTCGAAAAAACAAACAAAAGGTTCCGGACAACAACAGCAATTGATCTGTTAGTCGTAGATGTTTGCATCAAAACTCCCTTTGAGGCCCTTGCTTGCGACAAATCCGGTAATCTTGAACCCGTATTCGCATTTGCCCGCAGCAAAACGCGAAACGCATAGGCATACCCGCGAACCATCGACGTTGTGCGATAGGAAGGATCGTAATAGCCAAGGACTCCTCGGGTGGAGCTCTTCTTTGCGAACTTTGCGAAACCTTAGCGTCCTTTGCGGTTTAAGATTTTTGTTTACTGAGAAATGGAAAAGCTTTAACCGCAAAGTACGCGAAGCCAGCGCAAAGTACGCAAAGGTAAAGACCCTATCCAACTTCTTCTAAGCGAACTGGACGGTGCTCATCATAGGACTTGCGGGCAGCGAGCGCCATGACAACTGGAATGCGCCCGTCAATGCTGGACACTAACACCGGCTTGTCCTGCAAAACAGCCTCGACAAAGGCCCGCAGCTCGTCGGCGAAGCTCTCTGTATAACGCTCCATGAAGAAATTTAGGGGAAGATCTTGCCAGACTGCGCTGCGCGTGCGCAGCACCGCCTGATTGGGATAGCAGTTGTCGGTCGAAATCGAACCATCGCTGCCGAGAACTTCCACTCGCTGGTCGTACCCGTAAATTGCTTTGCGGCTGTTGTCGATGGTCCCGATCACGCCGTTCTTGAAACGAAGCACGATCAAGGCCGTGTCCAGATCGCCGGCCTTGCCAATTTCGGGATCGACCATCACGCCAGCGGAAGTGTAGATTTCTTCCACTTCCTCTCCAATCAGAAAACGGGCCATGTCGAAATCATGGATGGTCATGTCGAGAAAAATGCCACCCGAAACTCTGATATAAGAAATCGGCGGAGGCGCTGGGTCGCGGCTGATGATGTGCAGGAGATGCGGCTTCCCAATCTCGCCACTGGCCACAGCTTTGCGCACGCGGGCGAAATTGGCGTCGAAACGGCGGTTGAATCCCACCTGCAACTTGACTCCGTTTTCTTCCACCGCCGCCAGGGCGCGGTCGATTTTCGTCAGATCGTGATCGATCGGCTTCTCGCAGAAAATGTGCTTTCCTGCCTCTGCCGCCTGGACGATGAGATCGGCGTGGGTATTCGTTGGCGAGCAGATCAGTACCGCATCGATTCTTGGATCGTCCAGAACTTCCTCGGCATGTTCGGTCAGGTGAGGGACCCCGCAACGTGCCGCTACCTCTTCCGCCGCTTCGCAATTGATATCGGCGATCATCAACGGCACAGCTTCCGGCACACGGAAAGCAAGTGTCTCGGTGTGGACCCTGCCGATTCTTCCCGCGCCGATGATTCCTACATGCAGTTTCGTCTTGCTCACTTACACTCCTTTTCGGGCCGATCAAACATAGTTCTTTTCGATAAGGCGCAAATATTCCCGATTGCGCCGCGCGCTTTCCTTTGGAGATCCCATTCCCGGCAGAACGTCCTGCTCCACCAGAACGTATCCGTCATAGTGTTTTTCTTTGAGCCGGCGCAGCAACGCAGGAAAATTCACCGAACCTTTGCCCAATTCGCAGAAAATGCCATGGCGCAATGCCTGGAAATAATCCCACCGTTCGGCCCGCGCTTGTTGGGCCACTTTTGCGTGGCAATCTTTAAAATGGATATACCAAACACGGTCCTGAAAACGTTCCAGCCCTTCGACTGCTTCAAAGCTTCCCACCCCGTACGCATAGTGCCCGCTGTCAAACACCATCCCAATGATCTCTGGATCAGTCAGCTCCAGGAAACGGGCGATTTCAGCCGTCAAACGGCTCCTGCCAAGCCGCGCTATCGATT
>CAZETZ010000009.1:50681-67890 GCA_964514735.1 uncultured Acidobacteriaceae bacterium
CAGGCGGGCGGGGAAACCTGACCACGGACCAGGGAAGCCCTGCGGCCGGGGGCGCGCGCGGTTGGCAACCTGTGAATGACAATCCTTGAAGTGGACGTACCACACGCGGTCCTGAAAGCGCTCCAACCCTTCGACCACTTCGAAATTTCCCGCGCCGTAGGCGTAGTGCCCGCTGTCGAACACCAAACCGACCAGCGATGGATCGGTCTCTTCCAGGAAACGGGCGATCTCGCGCGGGGTCTCAACGTATCCAGCGCAGTGATGGTGGAAGACAGTTCGCAGTCCAGTCTCCTGCAATACTGTCCGCGCGATCTTGTTTGCTCCCTCGGTAAAAATTTTCCATTCCAAAAAATTCAGCCCCATTTCTTCGGTGATCCGGCCCGCATTGCGAGTTCGCTCCGGCACCGTGCCGTTGTTGTCCGCCAGCACAAGATAAGGTTTCGGCCGCGTGCCCACTGCCGCCAGCAGCCGTGCCGTCTTGAGTGCATTCGCCAACCCTGGCTCGTGGGCGCTCCGATCTTTTAAAGCCACCGGCACAAATGCTCCCAGCATTACCAGGTTGCGCTTGTGCAATTCTGCGCTCAGCTCCGCAGGAGCAGTCGGCATATAACCCCAATCGCCCAACTCGGTGCCGGTGTAGCCGGTTTCCGTCAACTCGTCCAGCATCTGTCCATACGAGATCTGTTCTTCCCTGGTTCCCTCGAACTCCAGAGTTCCCCAGGAGCAGGGGGCATTTCCTACGCGCAGTGTCGTCATACTCTTTTCTGATTGCGGATGAAATATTTCAGCTAGAATTTTCGGCTCCATTGTCTTGGCCAGCGTTCGACCACAACCTTGGTCTGGGTATAAAACTCGACTCCATGATGCGATTGCGCGTGCAGGTCGCCAAAAAAACTTTCCCCCCAACCGCTAAATGGAAAGTAAGCCATCGGCGCCGCCACACCTACGTTGACTCCCACGTTTCCTGCGTTGACTTCATAGCGAAAACGCCGCGCGTTGCCGCCGTCGCTGGTGAAAATGCACGCCATGTTGCCCTGGGGACGGGTGTTCACCATCTGGATCGCCTTGTCCAGCGATTGCGCGTGCATAATGCTGAGCACCGGTCCGAAAATTTCCGTCTGGCCAGTTTCACTGAGCAGGGGAACATCGCTCAATACAGTGGGGAATACAAAAAAGCCGTCTTCGTAATACTTCACTTTCTTACCGCGACCATCTACTAAGAGGTTTGCTCCCTCGCGCTCACCTTTCGCGATCAGCGATTCGATGCGGGCCTTGCTGTCCGCCGAAATCACCGGCCCCATTTCCACTCCGTCATCGAGGCCCTGACCCACTTTGCGGTTTTCTGCCGCCTCCACCATCTGTTCCGTGAAGTCTTTTTTCACTTCACCGACTGCAATTGCGACCGACGCCGCCAGGCATCGCTGCCCCGCGCATCCAAACGCCGAATCGGTCAGAATCCTGGTGGTCATTTCCAGGTCGGCATCGGGCATGATCACGATTGGGTTCTTGGCCCCGCCCTGGCATTGCGCGCGCTTGCCGTTCGCCGCGGCGCGCTGATAGATGTAACGCGCCGTGGCGGTGGAACCAACAAAACTGATGGCGCGAACCGCGGGATCGTCGAGTAGAGCATCCACGGTGGTCCGCCCGCCGTGCACCAACTGCGCTACTCCTGGCGGGAACCCTGCGGATTCAATCAGCTTGAACAGCGTATTGGCTGTCAGGGGTACACGCTCGGACGGTTTAAGGATGAAGCAATTTCCTGTCGCCAAAGCATAGGGCAGGAACCACAGAGGAATCATCGCGGGGAAATTGAAAGGCGTGATGGCCGCGACAACGCCCAGCGGTTGCCGGACCATGTGCTCATCGATCCCCGCAGCGATGTCTTCGCTGGTGGAGCCTTGCATCAGTGTCGGAATGCCGCAGGCCACCTCGACGTTCTCGATGCCTCGCCGTACTTCACCCAAGCTTTCAGCGTAAGTTTTGCCGCACTCGCGAGTGACTGTAGCCGCAAGGTCCCCTAAATTTTCTTCTAGCAGAGCTTTGAGCTTAAACAAATATTGGATACGTTCTCCCGCCGGTACGCGTCGCCATTCCACGAATGCCTTATGGGCCGCCTCGGTCGCCAGGTGAACTTCCTCGGTCGGCGACAACGGAACTTCGGCCAGCACCTCGGAGGAAGCAGGATTCAGCACTCGCAGGACTTCCGTCGTGACCGGAGAGTGCCACTTTCCTGCGACGAAATTTTGCAAGCGATTGACGGTGTGGCTCATAGATAGCAGCGTTCCCTTTTTCGCGCCTCTTCGTACCTGCTCCGCGCTTTCTGCACGCACTTGCTGTCTGAGACTTCCGCTACGGCCACGTCCCACCATGAGTCGTAGCCGGGGACCGATAGCTTGCGGTCCGTTTTCACTACAACCACAGTCGTGCGGTCCAAAGCCTTGGCTTGCTGTAGGGCTGCGCGGAATTCCTCCAGAGTGTCAGCCTCGATGGCGTGTGCTCCGAGGCTGCGGGCGTTGGCAGCGTAATCCACGGGAATACAGCCGCCATCCAACTGTTGCGATTCAGGGCTGCGAAAACGTAGGTGTGTCCCGAAGCCATCGCTCCCCAGGGAATGGCTCAAATTGCCGATGCTGGCAAACCCGTGGTTGTCCACCAGCACGATGACGAGCTTCACCCCTTCCTGGATCGAAGTAACAATTTCAGTCGGCGACATCAGATAAGTGCCATCGCCGAGAAAGACGTACACTTCGCGATCGGGATCGGCAATTTTTGCGCCAATCGCCCCCGGTATTTCGTAACCCATGCAGGAATAGCCGTACTCCAGGTGATAACTGTTAGGCGCGCGCGTACGCCAAAGCTTGTGCAAGTCGCCGGGATGGCTGCCCGCCGCCGAGACCAACACATCGCGCGGTCCCGTTGTTTCCCAGATCGCGCCAATCACCTCGCTCTGCGCTGGCCGTGGCTGGTTTTGCAGATGAAACAATCGTTCGACTTCCGCGTTCCATTGATTTTTCAGGGCGGTGACGTGGTTGCCATACTCCACCGTGATGTCGTAATTGGCGAGGACCTTCATCAGCTCTTCCAGGGCAAGTTTGGCGTCCGCGACCAAAGGGATGGCCGACACTTTGTAGGCGTCGAACTCGGCCACATTAATGTTTACAAAACGAACGCCTGGATTCTGGAATGCAGTCATTGAAGCGGTAGTGAAATCGGAATAGCGCGTACCGATGCCGATCACCAGATCGGCATCATGCGCCAACTTATTGGCGGCAAGAGTTCCGGTCGCGCCGATTGCTCCCACAGACTGCGGATGGTCATGGGCGAGCGAACCTTTTCCTGCCTGTGTTTCCGCGACAGGGATCCCGGTCAGGGTTGCGAACCGCGCTAAGGCCTGCGAAGCCTCGCTATATAAAACCCCGCCGCCGGCGATGATCAGCGGTTTGTGGCTGGCGCGGACAGCCTGCACCACGCGCCGGAATGAGGCCCAGTCCGGCTGAGGACGGCGAATCAACCACACCCGCTTTTCAAACAATTCAGATGGAAAATCGTAGGCTTCTGCCTGCACATCCTGGGGAAGCGCCAAAGTTACCGCGCCGGTGTCCGATGGAGAAGTCAACACCCGCATGGCCTCGGGCAGTGAAGCGATGATTTGTTCCGGACGATAAATGCGGTCCCAGTAGCGGGAGACGGGGACGAAACAATCGTTGACACCGATGTCTTGGGTAGAAGGCGACTCAAGCTGCTGCAAGACCGGCGCCACATTCCTGCGCGCGAAGATATCTCCGGGCAAAAGCAGAACCGGTAAGCGGTTGATCGTGGCCAGCGCTGCGCCGGTGACCATGTTGGTCGCTCCCGGTCCAATCGAAGAGGTGCAGGCGAATGTACGCATCCGGTTGCTCGCTTTTGCATGACCGGACGCGATGTGTACCGCGGACTGCTCGTTGCGAACGGGAATATAGCGGAAGTCTGGGTTCTGTTGCAGCGCCTGCCCAATTCCCGCGACGTTGCCATGGCCAAAAATCCCCAGCGCCCCGGAAAAGAAAGGGTTCTGCTTGCCGTCACGCTCCACATACTGATTTTTCAGGAAGGCGATGAGCGCCTGCGCTGTCGTCATTCGCCTGGTTGTGGTCATAAGTCTTTTCGCGGTCAATGCGATTCTCTGGCCGTATTTTTTGGAGCAAAAGCCTGCCGCACACCGGAAGGCGGTTTTGAATCTCAACCCTTTGGCTAGTTCTTATCTGGATCCGGCAACATGAACTCGCGCACAAACGCCAGGAGTTCATAGTAAGAACCGATAAAAGCGCGCAGTGTGCGCACCGTCGCCCCATACGAATCAAATTCCTCTATCGTCAAACCATTTTCCGCATACGCGCGGCAAAAATCGGGAAACTTGCGCGATAGCTCGGCCACAATTTGCGGATCGACCGCGTTTCCCATCCGTTCCCTGACTTCAACGTCCGACTGGTTGAACAGCACTTGCCACTCGTAAGGAATGGTGAGGGTGAGATCGCCGCCGATCAGTTCCGACCAGTGCATGTGATGGCGATAAGCGGCCGCCAGCAAACGGGCACGATAACCCCGTTGCCGGAAAATTTCGTAGGCCCGCTTGATCGCGGCAATTCCCGCCCAATCCATGTATCCAGGAGTGATGACCAGGTTGTTTTTTTTGGCGATGACCTTGATCCAGTCGTCGAGGCGTCCGATCATGATGGTGCAAACCGGCGCCATGCCAGCATTGCTTTTTTCTTCCGTTTTACGGCGGAGTAATCCGCGCTCCACGGCTTCAGCCGCGGCAATCGCCTGTGGAACCGTGAAGCACACGGTGGCATTGATATTCGCGCCCCGATAGGTGACTTCCTCGATTGCGGTGATCCCGGCTTTGGTGACTGGGATCTTCACCTGGATGTTCGGAGCCAGGCCGTCGAAATGCATGGCTTGCGCGACGATTGCGTCCGCATCGCGGTAAAAAGTAGGGTTGGTCTGCATGGAGAGCCTGCCCTTCCTGCCTCTTTCGCGCGTAAACACCGGCATTAAAAGGGCGGACGCTTTCACCGCGAGGTCTTCGATAAGTTTCCAGGAAATATCTACTTCACTCCATGTTGGGTTTTTGGAAATAAGGCCCAAGATATGGTCGCGCCAGTCGGGCAGTTCTTTCTTGATGGCCGCCAGGACAATGGTTGGATTACTGGTGGCGCCGACCGCGCCGTGAGAAATGGCGTAGGTCAATTCGCCGATCGCACAGGAGTCGTTCCAATATTCAGTCGGGGTCGTGGCCGCAGTAAGGTGTAGAGGGCTGAGGCGCTCCGCTGCTTCCGGATGTGTTGCCACCGAAACCGGGGTCACGCTTTCACCTCTTGCCGCACCAATGGCAGACGCGGATCCTTGTCTTTCCAGGTTTGCCGCACCCAGGCGTAGTCGGGATCGTCAGAAGCCGCCATGGAGCGCGCCGACCCGCCCAGCGCATTCAAGTAGTAGACGTTATATCCATGCGCGGCCACCACCGGGTGATAGCCTTCGGGAATCAGCACCAGTTCGCCGTCGCGCACGGTGAGAGTTGCGTCGAGGCGGCGATCGGCGGTGTAAACCTTCTGCATCGCGTAACCGCCGGGGCGGTCCATCCGGTAGTAGTAAATCTCTTCCAGATCGACTTCGAGGGGCGGCCGGTGCACGTCGTGTTTGTGGGGCGGATAACTCGACCAGTTGCCGCTGGGCGTGAACACCTCGACAACCATGAGCCGGTGAGCCGGAAAATCAGGTTTCAGAATGTGGTTGATCTGGCGGGTGGCGTTGCCCCCACCCCGGATTTCCACTTCAATATCATCGGGTGTGATCAGCCGTACTGGATAGGATTTTTCGGCGCGGCAGTAACAAAAGGCCAATTCGCAATCCGATTCCGCGGTGACGATGAATTCGGCGCCAATGGGGAGATAAAGCGCGTACGGCAGCCCGTCGAAAACGTTTTCACGATCGCCCAGATGCTGCCGTTTACCTTGCGAAGACTCCACGGAACAAGTTCCGCCCAGCACTACCAGGGCCAGTTCATTCCGGCCCGTCCTGCTGCAATACTCTTTGCCGGAAGAAAGCCTGCGCACCTGGAAACTGAGGTGCTCGTAAGCGAAATCCTCAATGCGACCGGTGAACCGCTCCGGACGAACCAGCAGCTCTGTCATCAGGACCCCTTCGGCGGCGCCGTGGATTCGCGAATGATGAGCTCGCCGGGGACCTTGGTGCTTTGTACGGATTCCGATCCGGAAAGCAGTTTTAGCAATGTCTCCATCGCCAGCCGTCCCATCTGCCGCATCGGCTGACGGACGGTGGTCAGCGGTGGTTCGGTGTATTGCGCGAGATACAGATCGTCGAAGCCGATCAGAGAAATATCTTGCGGGACCCGCAGGCCGCGGTTGCGGATTTGCAGCAACGCGCCCAGCGCGGTCATGTCGTTGTAGCAAAACACGGCAGTCGGCGGTTGTGGAAGGGCAAGCAGTTGGGCCATTGCGGGCGCTCCGCCTTCGGCTTTGCCGTTGCCATGGACCATGAGTTCGGGCAGGAAGGGTATGTCGGCTGCATCCAACGCCCGGCGATATCCGGCAAAACGTTCGCTGTCCGACTGTCCGCCAAATTGATCGCCGAGGTAAGCGATGCGGCGGTGCCCCAGCTTGACGAGATACTGCGTGGCTTCGAAACTCGCCTCCGTGTTGGCGATCATTACCGAATGCACGAACTCGCTGGGATGCTGGTTGTTGAGCAGTACGATGGGAACGCGGAGCTGCTCAATCATCGGAGTGTAGACCGCGCCGGCGCGCGAAGAGGTGACGATGATCCCGTCCACGCGCCGCTCCTCGAAGGAACGTACCACTCGAACTTCTCGTTCCGGATCGGCATTGGAATTGGCGAGGAAGACTGAGAAACCGTGATCATTGGCGGCATCTTCGATGCCGGCAACTACACCCGCTGCGAAAGGGTCCGCGATGGTGGTGACGACGGTCCCGATGGTTCGGGTGTGCCGCATCACCAAGCTGCGCGCGACCGCGCTGGCCCGGTATCCGGATTCGGTGGCGATGCGGCGAATTTTTTCCGCGGTTTCGTGATTGATCAGCGGGCTATGCTGGAGGGCCCGTGACACGGTGGAATGAGAGACATTGGCCATGCGGGCTATGTCTTTAATAGAGATCGGCTTGGTGGAATGGCGGCTCATTTCGCACACGTTTGCATCGCGTGCTAAACATACTCTCAGTCGAATATCACTGTCAATGGCGGAATATGGGCTATTCTCCAGCCATGAGTTTGTGCAATGGAGGAATTCGCGCTAGAATTCGCACACGTGTGCAGATACCTAAGTCCGACACGAGTTATCGCTCCCCTGGTCCGATCAGAAGGGGTACAAGTTTTCGACTAAGGGGACAGGGCTTCAATCCTAAGGAAATTTAACTATGGACCTGGATCGGCAATCGTCGCTGGAGCGCGGGATCGGAGTCTTTCAGGCTTCCACCACCAATATGCTCCAGATGATTGGCATCGGGCCATTCATCACCCTGCCCATTTTGCTGGCCGCGTTGCCCGGGCCGCAAGCGTTGATTGGTTGGTTTCTGGCGGGACTCATTGCATTAGGAGACGGCCTGGTCTGGGCCGAACTCGGCGCCGCCATGCCCGGCGCGGGGGGACCTTACCACTATCTGAAAGAAGCTTACGGCCCGAACGGACTGGGGCGGTTGATGAGTTTCATCTACATCTGGGAAACTACCCTCAGCGCTCCGTTATCGCTGGCCTCAGGAGCGGTTGGACTTTCGCTCTATTTAAAATTTTATTGGCCGAGCATGGGCTTTGCCGCCGAGAAGCTGGTCGCCATCGCGGTGTGCGCGCTGTGTACGTTTCTACTGTACCGCGAGATACGCGATGTGGGCCGTCTGTCGGTCGTAATGTGGGTTGTGGTTATGCTCACGCTGGTGTGGGTGGTGGTCGCAGGTTTGCTGAATTTTTCCCCCGCCCGGGTGCTCGATTTTCCTCCCGACGCTTTCCATCTTTCCACAAAATGGTTTCTCGGTTTGGGCAGTGCAACTCTGATTGCCATGTACAGCTATGGCGGCTATTCGAACGTTTGCCTGTTCGGCGGGGAAGTCAAGAATCCAGCCAAAACGATTCCCCGTTCCATCATCTACGCCATTCTGGTGGTCGGCGCTTTTTATGTGGTGATGAGCGTCACCATCATCGGAGTCGTTCCCTGGAGGGAAGCCATCGGAATTCCCTACATCGTGGCCGACTTCATCAAGAGAATCCAGGGCACGCGCGCGGCGATGGTGATGACAGCTCTGATTCTGTGGACCAGCATCGCCTCGGTCTTCGCCGCCATGCTCGGCTACTCCCGCGTTCCTTATGCGGCCGCCATCGATGGGCGCTTCTTCAAAGCGTTTGCCCGGGTCCACCCGGCGAAACATTTCCCAAATTTCTCGGTGCTGTTTCTCGGCATCACCGCGGCCCTGGCCTGCCTGCTGAATCTTGATGCCATTATTCGCGCGCTGATGGTGATCCAGATCGTGACCCAGTACATTGCGCAGATCGCCGCCGTGACGATGATCCGGCGTTATCGAAAGGACATCGCGCGGCCGTTCAAGATGTGGCTCTACCCCATCCCCAGCCTGCTGGCGCTAGTCGGCTGGCTGTGGATGCTGGTGGGAAGCGGCTGGCAATACATCGCGCTTGGCTTTGCCATTCTGCTATTTGGCATCGCCGCTTACCTGCTGCAAGCCAGGCAAAGGCAGGAATGGCCTTTCGCGGCCGCAGAGAGCGTGCCCGCATGAATTCCCGGAAATCCTGCGAGGTCGTGGTCTTCGGAGATTTGTTTGTCGATCTGGTTATGGCCGGTTTTCCGCGTCTGCCGGACCTGGGAGAAGAATGCCTGGCTTCGAGTTTTCGACGCGAGGCGGGTGGCGGGGCGGCAATCACGTCTTGCGGTCTGGCGGTGCTGGGGGCCGACACGCGATTGATCGGCGCCATCGGCGCGGCAGAACTCGCTTGGTTTCGCCAGCGTCTAGGATCCAAGGGAGTGGATACGCGGGCGCTGGTTACTCACCCAGTCGAACCGACCGCGATCACGGTTGCGGTCTCGACCACGGCGGACCGTATTTTTTATACCTATGCGGGCGCGAATGTTCTGCTTCCGGAACTGCTGAAAGATCCGGAAATCCGCCGGCAGATGGCGCAGGCGGGGCATGTGCATTTTGCCCATTTGGTCGAGCCGGCATGTCTCAAGGAACTCACCCAATGGCTGCACGCGCAGGATTGCACAGTTTCCGTCGATGTGGGCTGGGATGAATCCTGGCTCGACAGCTCCGCCACTTTGCAGGCCTTGCGCGAGGTGGATTGGTTTTTCCCCAACGAGCGCGAGGCCGGGCGAATGAGCGGAGAGTCAGATCCGCAGCGAATGCTCCAGTGGTTTCAGGACCGGGAGCTGCGCGGGGTCGCGTTGAAGCTAGGGCCGGAAGGATCCGCCGGTTTGTCGCGCGGCGAGATTGTGAAGCGTCCGGCGGTCCCGGTTGAACCGGTGGAGACAACGGGCGCCGGTGACTGTTTCGACGCAGGCTTCCTTTTTGCCTGGATGAACAAAATGCCACTGTGCGAGAGCCTGGCCTGGGGCAACGTGTGCGGCGCGCTTTCCACCCGCAGTCACGGTGGCATTGAAGGATTCCCCACTCGCGAAAAAGTGGAAAGCGTACTCGGAGATAACTAGGAGAACAAGAATGGGTCAAGCAGGAAAACTGGCAGTCCTCGGTGGCGGGAGCGCTCGGACTCCATTGCTGATTCACGGCATCGCCGAAGCGCAGCAGAAGATTGGCATCGGCGAAGTCGCGCTCTACGATGTCGATGCCAAACGTGTCGAACTCATCGCCGCTTTGGGGAACGAAGTTGTCCGGCGCCTGGGAAGCGACCTGAAAATCACCACGCCGGCGCGAGTGGAAGAGGCGGTTGGCGGATCGCGGTACGTCATCAGCAGTCTGCGCGTAGGCGGCAGCGCGGCCCGCGCCCGCGACGAAGCCATCGCGCGCAAACACGGATTTGCCGGCCAGGAGACCACTGGGCCGGGAGGTCTGGCCATGGCGCTGCGCACGATTCCCGTGACTCTTCAATATGCCAGCCTGGTCGAAAAACACGCGCCGGATGCGTGGTTCATTAACTTCACCAACCCTGCCGGACTGATCACCCAGGCGCTGACTTCGCACACCAAGCTACGGGTTGTCGGAATCTGCGACACGCCCACGGAAATCTTCCACCGCATTGCCGAAGTATTGAAGGAACCGCGCGCCGAAGTCACCTGCCACTACGCGGGCCTAAACCACCTGGGATGGGTGAACAGCGTGGAAGTCCGTGGCCAGGAGCGCATCGGGGAAATTCTCGAGAATGACGATTCGGTCCGGCGACTTTACCCGGCGGACTTGTTTTCTCCCGAGCTGCTGCGCAGCCTGAGGGCCATTCCCACAGAATATCTTTTCTTTTACTACAGCCAAAAGCGCGCCTTTCAAAACCAAAGCGGCGCAGATGCGACCCGCGGCGCGGAACTCGAGAAACTGGACCGGCAAGTGTTCCAGGAAACTGCCAGTGCAGTTGCCCGCGGCGAGGTCGCCCGGGCGCTCGAACGTCACACGACCTACCTTATGCAGCGCTCCGCTTCTTACCTGCGCTTGGAATCGAAAGGCGAGTCGGCGATGGGAGTTTCAGCGGACGAATTTCCCGATCCTTTCACCGCCGAAACCGGCTACCATCGCATGGCCCTCGATGTCATCGGCGCGCTGGCCAGGAGCAAGGCTACGCACGTGGTGGTCAACGTTCCCAACGGGAATTCCATTACCGATCTGGAGCGGGAAGATACCGTCGAGGTCCCTTGTGAAATCAGCTCCAAGGGAGTATTGCCCATGGCAGTCGGAAGGCTCACCCCGGAGGTCCGCGGACTGGTGCTATCGGTGAAAGAGTACGAGCGGTTGGCGGTACGCGCCGCCGTGGAAAAGTCGGCCGAACTGGCCCGGCTGGCCTTGTTTACCCTGCCGATCATTGGACAGTGGGAGGCAGCGGAGCAGATCATTGACTCCCTGGGCAAGAGCGACCCCGAGCATCTGGGCTATCTCAACGGAACGAATCACCGAAAATAGGCCCACACACTCCTCCTGCAAAGTGAAGATTTTGATTTCCGCTCTATGACTCCGGAAAATCCCGTCTAGGTCAAGTTTCCCCGAGCATTCGCCGATGGACTCGAGGGAATCGAGGCCCTCATTTCTGCCGGTACCTTCCCAGCAACGCAAACAAGGAATGCGGAAATAAATTGAAAACGTTTGCGAAAAAGTCTTGACAACTTTACGAAAAAAGGACAATACTGTCGAGCATTGTAATGCACACGTGTGCATTAGACGGCGTTATCGATCGGTTATTTCTCCAGGGAGCACCCAATGAATATTCTTCAGTTCAAGTCTCGGCGTTGGTGGTTTACAGGGATTTTCCTGCCGGCTTTGTTCCTTTCCTATGCCTGGGGCCAGGCGACCTTCAAAGCCCAGTTGCGTGGGGTGGTGCAGGATGCAACCGGGGCCGTGGTCCAGAATGCTAAGGTGACCCTGACCGGCGAGGCCACCGGGGTTTCCGAGTCAGCGGTCACGGACGCGGAAGGGCGTTATCTTTTTAACAATCTTACTCCCGCCAGCTACGACGTGAAGGCGGAAGCCGACGGCTTTAACACCACGCATGAGGCGCACGTGGTGTTGCGCGTGGCCCAGCAGAGCGAACTGGACTTGAAGTTGAATGTGGGCCAAGTCTCGTCCGTGGTCGAGGTCACTGGCGAGCCGGTGCTGCTGAACTCCACCAGCGTCGAACTCGGGCAGGAAGTAACCAGCCGCTACGTAACCGAAGTCCCCCTGTTCGATCGCGACCTTTCCAAGCTGGCTTATCTGGCCCCTGGCGTTACCGAATCTCAGGGTTTTCAAGCTGATCAGACCAAAGAAAATTTTGTTTCCAACGGCCAGCGCAACTCTTCTGCTGAGATCCGCTTAGACGGAGGTCTTACCAGCACTCCCGAAGCCGGCGAAGGCGCCATGTTCTGGGCGCACTTTCAGCCCTCGATTGAGATTGTCCAGGAATTCAAGGTGCAGACCAACAGCTTCTCCGCCGAATATGGCAACAATGGCGGCACTGTGATCAATGTGGTCAGCAAGTCCGGCGGCAACAATTTCCACGGCAGCGGCTATTGGTTTGGCCGCTATTCCAACACCGACGCCAAGAACTACTTCTCCGGTGGCCAGCCGGTTCCAGAGTATTCCCGCAACCAGTACGGAGGCTCAATTGGCGGCCCGCTGGTGAAACAGAAGCTTTTCTTCTTTTTCAACTATGACCGCACCCAGTTCAATTCGCCAGGAACGCTCACCACAACGGTCCCGACCGACCTGCAACGCACGGGCGATTTTTCCCAGACGTTCAATCCTGACGGCTCGTTGCAGCAGATCTACAACCCCTTTAGTACTTTCACGGACGCGAATGGCGTGCACCGCAATCCCTTCCCGGGAAATGTGATTCCAACCGGCATGCTGGACCCGATCGCGCTGCAACTCATGAAGTTCTATCCGGAACCAACTGGGGCGGGGGACGCGATTACGGGGTTGAATAATTACACGGTAAACTTCACTAATGGATTGCCGGCGCACCAGTACAACACCAAGGTCGACTGGGTGGTCACCGACAAATCCACCCTGAGCGCGCGCTACAGCAAAGGTTATCTGCGTCGTTCGGCCCCCAATCTATTTCTTGGGGCCGTGGGTCAGGGCGACGAAAAGAATGATTACAACAATTTTGTCGTGCAGTACGACCACAGTTTCAGCGGGAACACTCTGCTGACCCTGCGCGCCGGGGTTGATCGCCACTATCAAAACCGGGATGCAGCAGGGCAGATCGACCCAACCACCATTGGTTTCCCTTCCATTCTGGTCACCGCGAACGGTACGGCAACTTTCCCGAATATCGGAGTCACCGATTATCAGAGCCTGGGATTGGGCGGGTGGACAAAAACCATCGAAGCGCAAACGAACTTTGTGTGGGACGCGGCCGTGTCTAAAGTGATCGGCCCGCACAGCCTGAAATTTGGCGCGGAACAGAGGACTCTTCTCAGCAACTTCTACCAGCCGCCTTTCCCCGGTGGGCAGTTTAGTTTTGATGGGGCACAAACCAGACAAGACCTCTCTAGCTCAATTACTACTCAAGGCAACGCCCTGGCCTCTCTCCTGGTGGACTTTGGAGCAAGCGGCGGCTTGTCGATCCATCCTTCGGTAGCGGAAAAGTCGAGAGAAACGTCTTTCTTTGTCAAAGATGATTGGCAGGTGACTCCGAAACTGACCCTAAACCTGGGGCTGCGCTACGAATGGAGCACGCCTTACAACGAGCGTAACAACGAAATTCAATTCGCCGATTTCACCGGCGCCACCGGAATCACCTTGGACCTAAGCAGCGGCGATCCCTTCTTACAGAGTCTCGGACTCGGGCCTACGCAACTGAAGGGAATCGGTCAGTTCGCGACCCCGAAGAAGAGAAACATCGGTCCTGACCGGAACAATCTTGCACCACGGCTTGGCCTGGCGTATCGGCTGGGGAACAAGACTGTGCTCCGCGCCGGCGGAGGTCTCTACTACGGGATTAGTCCCGCCACTTCATTCCAGGACCTGGGGGCGGCATTCCGCAAGAACCTCAATTGGAATGTGTCCCTCGACAACAGCGCCACACGAAACGCAACCTTGGAAGACCCGTTCCCAACCGGCGCGGTCACACCCCAGGGCAGCAAATATGGGATTCTGAATCAGTGGGGTTTCGACTCCACCTCCAACCAGAGCGCAGGCTTCCGCAATGCGGAAATCTACCAGTGGAGTTTTTCCGTCCAACACGAACTTCCGGGGAACTCTGTGGTGGAAGTGGCATACTCCGCCAATCGCAGTACCCACCTTCCGTTTGGCGGCACCAAGAACCGGAACTTCATCAGCGCCGCAACTCGTGCAGCGTTGGGTTCTGCCGGATTGAGTCAGTTAGTCACCAATCCATTCAAATCATTGTTCGTGGGCGCGAACGCCATCTTCAACGAACCAGATTCGATCTACAACAATGACACCATCCCGCTCATCAATCTGCTGCGGCCATTCCCCCAATTCAACGGTGGGTTCGAAGGCTTCTCGCTGTTCAACGCCAACGCTACTTACAACTCCTTGCAGATGAAATTTGAGAAGCGCTACTCCCACGGATTGAATCTGATCGGCAGTTACACTCTGGCCAAAGAGACCGACGATTCGTCCTATACCTCGAACGGCTGGCTGGGGAATTCGACCAACATCCAGGACCTGGGAGATCTGGCCGGTGAACATTCCGTGGGCGCGGCTGACGCCCGTCACCGCGTCGTTTTGGGTGGAAGTTATGAGTTGCCCTTTGGCCACGGTAAGCGCTTTGCTTCAAGCGCAAACAAGATCGCCGATGGCTTCCTGGGAGGCTGGCAGCTCAACGGCTATCTGACCGTGCAATCCGGACTTCCGATTGCAATCGGGTTGTCCGGAGGCAATCTGGCGGATGGTAGCCAACGCCCCAATGTCAGCGGCAACCCTCGCAGCAGCTTCAGTATTCATGACGTGGTCCAGGGCAAGGGCTCCTATTTCAACGCAGCCGCCTACAGCAATCCAGGCGATCAACTTGACGGCAACGCGCCGCGCTTTGATACACGTCTACGCGGTGATGGAATCCACAACCTGGATTTTTCCGTGTTCAAGAACTTCCAGGTCCGTGAAGGCATGAAGCTGCAATTGCGGACCGAGTTCTTTAACTTCACCAATAAGGCCAGGTTTGCAGATCCAAACGGCTCGGTTGGCGATGGCGGATTCGGCACCATCACCAGCCAGGTCAACAGTCCTCGGCAGGTGCAGTTCGGGGCCCGGTTCTTGTTTTGATGTAAACCCCACGCTACTGTCCCGCACCTGCAAGCTTCCGGGGTGCGGGACAGGATTTTTTGGCCGCCATTTTTATTGCCGGAATTACGATGGCTGCGGCCATAATCACATTGGACTGAGTTTCTTGAAGGGCCGGACTCAGTTACTCTGGCATGTGGAGGAGTTCCGCATCCATACCCGGCGCGAAGTGCTGAAACAGATGGCGCTCGGCTCGGCGGTTGTCTCTCTGCCGCGGTGGGCGATTGCCAATTCGGTTGAGTTTCCCTCCAGACGTCCTCCCGTAGGCCAACGTAAATTCACTTCCCACGCCGTCGAAGAAACCATCATTCGGACCAAAACAAAGATCGGCGATCCCGAACTCGCCTGGATGTTCGAGAACTGCTATCCCAACACGCTCGACACCACCGTGCAGATGGGAATGGTCAACGGCAATCCAGACACGTTCATCATCACCGGCGACATTGATGCCATGTGGCTGCGCGATTCTTCCTGCCAGGTGTGGCCATACCTGCCGCTTGCGAAGGATGACAGCGATCTGCAAAAGCTTTTTCGAGGTTTGATTGCCCGGCAGGGCCGATGCATTTTGCTTGACCCCTACGCCAACGCTTTTCTGCCCGACCCTAAAGCTACAAAGCCGTTGTCATGGGCGGTAGATGACATGACCGATATGAAGCCTGGCGTCGCCGAACGCAAGTGGGAGATCGACTCGCTTTGCTATTGCATCCGGCTGGCCCATGGCTATTGGCGGGCAACAGGAGACACTTCTCCTTTTGGCGCCGAGTGGGCGCAAGCCATGCGCCTCGTCGTCTCCACATTCCGCGAGCAGCAAAGAAAGAATGGCCAAGGCAGCTATCATTTCCAGCGCCGTACCGAAGTTCCTACTGACACTCAAGCTCTTAGTGGATACGGTAATCCTGCGCGGCCTGTGGGTCTTATTTATTCCATGTTTCGCCCGTCGGATGACGCCTGCATCTACCCGCTGTTTGTGCCGAGCAATCTGTTTGCGATGACTTCGCTGCGGCAGCTTGCAGATATGGCCGATGCTGTCCTGCACGATTCCGCCTTTGCTAATGAATGCCGAGCTTTTGCCGCTGAGATTGAATCTGTGCTGGCCAAATATGGACGCATCCAGGACCAAGCCCATGGTGAGGTCTGGGCCTACGAAGTGGACGGCGTTGGCAATAGGTTGTTCATGGATGATGCCAACCTGCCGGGACTGCTCGGCCTTCCTTATTTAGGTTGTTGCAGAATGGACGATCCGCTCTATCGCCGGACTCGCGCCCGCGTATTGAGTGACGCGAATCCATATTTCTTCAAAGGGACAGCCGCGGAAGGCGGCGGTGGCCCACACGTCGGGCTGGACATGATCTGGCCAATGTCCATCATCATGCGTGCGCTGACCAGCACTGACACCGGCGAAATTCGGCAGTGCCTGCGTTGGCTGAAAGCCACACACGCCGGCACAGGTTTTATGCATGAGGCGTTTCATAAAGATGATCCCAGTCATTTCACCCGGCCTTGGTTCGCCTGGGCGAATTCGCTGTTTGGCGAGCTGGTGGTGAAATTGAGCCAGGAACGCCCTGAAATATTAAAGAGTATCTAATTTTTGTCATTCCGACGATGAGCGTAGCGAAGAGGAGGAATCTGCTTTCCATTGTTAGCGAAGAACAAGCAGATTCCTCCTCGTCGCTACGCTCCTTGTCGGAATGACAAAGAGCGAAAACTACAATGACCCATTTCAGCCGCCGATCATTCCTGCAATCCGCCGCTCTCTCCGGCCTTGCCATCGCCACGCGCGACGCCTGGTCATCCCCAACTCCAGACAGCTCCAGCAAAGGTCTGACCCAGTTCGTGGACGTATTCATCGGCACTGGAGGCCACGGCCACACTTTCCCCGGAGCCACCGTCCCCTTCGGTATGGTGCAGCTCAGCCCCGACACTGGGGTCGGCGACTGGGACCACTGCTCCGGCTACCACATCAGCGACACCTCCATTATGGGCTTCAGCCACACGCACTTGAGCGGGACCGGCGGGGCCGTTCTGCGGACCGCCGACGAGGGGACCGCAGACCCGGTCGCGGCCATCAAGGGCCTGGCCGCCCGCTTCCCCAAGTCTCCGGGGGGGCCAGTCCTGGAACCGGCCTCCTTCACCCTGACCGCCCAGGCCCCCCAAGTTTAACCGGCCACACCGCCCCCCCCCCGCCCCGACACCCCCGCCCCGGCCCGCCGCCCGCACGCCGAGGGCAAGGCCCCCGCCACCACGGG
>CAZETZ010000010.1:0-34731 GCA_964514735.1 uncultured Acidobacteriaceae bacterium
GAGCGCAGCCCGGCAAAACTACGCGCCTGTATTCCGATGGCAAGTTTCAGACGGACGACGGCAAAGCGAAGCTGCTGCCGATCGAGTGGCAACCTTTCCCCGAGCAGCCCAACAAGGAGTTCCCCTTCATCCTCAATACCGGACGAACGGTGGAACACTGGCATACGCGCACGAAAACCGGGCAAGTCCCAATTCTGGAACGCATGTCGCCCAACGCCTGGCTGGAGATGAATCCCCGCGATGCCAGTCGTCTGAATTTTAGGCCGCATGACAACGTGGACGTGGTCTCCCACCGCGGACGGGTGCGCGGCGTGGAACTGCGCGTCACGGAGATCATCGCGCCCGGCCAGGTTTTCATGCCGTTCCATTTTTTTGAAACCAACGCCAACCAAATCACGCAGAGCGCATTTGATCCGATTTCGCGGGAACCGAATTACAAGCAGTGCGCGGTGCGAGTAGAGCACACACATTCACCGGCGCCGGGACGCGCCAAACGGAGGATGTAGATGACCGCAGAAGCAAGAGAAAAATTAGTCGTTGTAGGGAACGGGATGGCCGGAGTGGCGTGTGTCGAGCAGATACTCCACCACTCGCCCAAGTTCGACATCACGATCTTCGGCGATGAGACCCACGTCAACTACAACCGCATTCTGCTTTCCTCCGTGCTGGCCGGCGAAAAGGCGGCGGATGAAATCGTCATCAACGGTCTGGATTGGTATCAAGACAACAACATTGACCTGCGGCTTGGTGTCCGCATCGTGGATATAGACGCGACAGCAAAAACCGTCACCGGCGACGACGGCAGTGTGACCAAATTCGACAAGCTTTTGTTGGCCACCGGCAGCATGCCGCTGATTCCGTCCATTGAAGATGTGAAGAAAGACGGCGTGTTTGTCTTTCGCACCCTCGACGATACGCGCTCACTGTTAGAGCGTGCCCGCCCAGGATTGAAAGCGGTGGTGATTGGAGGAGGTTTACTTGGATTGGAAGCCGCGCGCGGACTTCAGGTGCAGGGTTGTGATGTCACCGTCGTCCACTTGATGGACACACTGATGGAACGGCAGCTGGATGCGACCGGAGGTGGCTATCTCACCACCAAGATGAATCAGTTGGGTGTAACCGTGCTGCTGGGACTTGCGACCACGAAAATCCTGGGGAATGGCAAGGTGGAAGGGGTTGAGTTCAAGGGCGGTGGCAGCATCCCCGCCGAACTGGTGGTGATCGCCGCCGGCATCCGGCCGAACGTTGAACTGGGCCACAAAGCTGGACTCGAAGTAAAGCGTGCCATCGTTGTCAACGACTACATGGAAACTTCCAACCCCGATATTTTTGCGGTCGGCGAGTGCGTGCAACACAACGGCATGTGTTACGGACTGGTCGCACCGCTGCTTGAGCAGGGGAAAGTCCTGGCGGCCACGATCACCGGGAATAAAGGCCCCGTCTATCAGGGCAGCGTGCTCGCTTCCAAACTGAAAATTATGGGCGTGGATGTCTTTTCCGCGGGTGAAATTGCAGATAAGAACGACGGATCGGAAGTCATCCGCTACGAAGACCCTTCCATCGGTATCTACAAAAAGCTGGTCCTGAAGAATGGCAAGCTGGCGGGCGTAATCCTGGTGGGCGAGACGGGGGACAGCCATCGTTATATGGATTGGCTGCGCACTCAGACTGATTTGGCCTCCGTACGGCGCCAGCTCCTTTTCCCTGAACCCGGCGATGACACCGGACTCGATGCCGCGGCGATTCCCGACAGTGAAACGGTTTGCGGCTGCATGGGCGTGACCAAGGGCTCCATCATTCACGCCATCCACGACCAGGGCGTCAGCACACTCGCCCAGCTCAAGGAGCGTACGCGCGCTTCAACCGGCTGTGGTAGCTGCACAGGACTTTGCCAGCAACTGCTCAAAGCCGTGGTCCCGGACTTCGAGGAAGAGGTCAAGACAACCATCTGCAAGTGCCTGCCATTTTCCGAGGACCAGTTGCGCGAAATGTTGCGCGGGCAGCGCCTGAAGTCTGTGCAGGAGGTCCTGGACATCTATGGCAACGGGCATGGCTGCGAGGTCTGCAAGCCGGCGCCCAGGTACATGATTGCCATGACCTGGTGCGGTGACCACGATGAAGACCGCTCGGCGCGGTTCATCAACGATCGTGTCCACGCGAACATCCAGAAAGATGGAACGTTCTCTGTAGTCCCCCGCATGCGCGGCGGCGTGACTTCGCCGGCGGAACTGCGGCGCATCGCCGACGTCGCGGAAAAATACAACGTGCCCATGGTCAAGGTCACCGGGAGCCAGCGACTCGATCTGCTGGGCGTGCGGAAATCGGATTTGCCGAAGATATGGGCGGACTTGGGAATGGCTTCAGGCCAGGCCTATACCAAGGGCGTGCGGATGGTGAAGACCTGCGTGGGCACGGACTTCTGCCGTTACGGCACGCAGGATTCCACCAGCGCCGGGATCGAACTCGAAAGCCGGCTGGAAAACCTGTTCACCCCGCACAAAGTAAAGATGGGAGCGGTGGGATGTCCACGAAACTGCGCTGAAGCCACCGTGAAAGATATCGGCCTGATTGGGCAGGAGGGCAGTTGGCAAGTTGTGGTCGGCGGTGCAGCTGGAAAGAGCGTGCGCAAGGCCGATCTTCTGATCACGGTAGAGACCACCGACGAAGCGATCCGCGCTGCTGAACTTTTCTTCCAGTACTACCGCGAGAACGCCAACTATCTGGAACGCACCTATGACTTTGTTGTGCGCTTCGGTATCGAGAAAGTGCGCAAAGAAACAGTCTATGCAACCGGTCCCGTACAGGAGGCACTGTTGGAGCGACTGCACAAAGCCAAGGCCCTGTCGTATGACTCGTGGCTGGAACGCGACATGCCAAAAACGGCTTCGCAATTCATTCAAATCGAACCGCTGGAGACGGTGCTGGTATGACACAACCAAAGCAATGGGTCCGCATCACGCATTGCGAAAATATTCCGCTTCGCGAGGGACGCGCGGTCAAGGTGGGTGGGCACAACATCGCGGTCTTCAACCTGGGCGGCCGCTTCCTTGCGGTGGAGAACCGCTGCCCGCACCAGGGCGGCCCTCTGGCCGATGGAATTACCTCGGGAAACACGGTAGTGTGCCCGCTCCACGCCTGGAAAGTTAATCTGGAATGCGGCGCTGTCGTGAAACCCGCGGACAGCCGCAGTTGCGTGCGTGCTTTTCAAACCCGCATTGAAGATGGGGTCGTGCTGCTCGACATTTCGGATTGCGCGATGAGCGTGGAAAAAGAAATCGCCGGCCCTGCCGGTCAGCCGACGCCGGGTACGCAGGAAGCAGTCCAATAACGACGCTCCCCGGCCCACTACGAAAAACCAACCGCGACATTGAATAAAAACTGCGACGAGGTGAACCAATGAGCACGAAAGGTTTTTGGAAAGCCGGACACCCTCCCTCCCTGGTAGCGGCGTTTCTCTACTTCGACGTCAGCTTCATGATCTGGGTCTTGCTGGGCCCGCTCGCGCCCTTTCTGAGCGAGACCCTTCATCTGACCCCGGGCCAGAAGGGAATGATGGTTGCCCTTCCCTTGCTCGGCGGGTCGCTATTTCGCCCTGTTCTCGGTTTCCTGGGCGAAGCGATTGGTGGCCGCAAGGCCGGCTTGCTCGGCCTGACGGTCACTTTTATACCGTTGGTGCTCGCCTGGCGCTGGGCCCATGAGCTTCATCATTTTTATTTTGTCGGACTACTGCTGGGAATCGCGGGTGCAAGTTTTGCCGTCGCGCTTCCGCTGGCAGGATCGTGGTATCCACCGGAGTATCAGGGGTTGGCCATGGGAATTGCCGGAGCAGGGAACTCCGGCACGCTCATGGCGACGCTTTTCGCCCCGCGCCTGGCGCAGAAATTTGGCTGGTCCACCACCTTTGCGCTGGCCATGGCGCCGGTCGCGCTCGTCTGGGTGCTCTTTGCTCTTCTGGCAAAAGACAGCCCGACGCGCCCCAAGCGTACGACTTGGTCAGGTTATGCGGCACTGTTTAAGCAGGCGGATACGGCCTGGTTTTGTTTTTTCTATAGCCTGACGTTTGGCGGCTTTGTAGGACTGGCGAGCTTCCTCACCGTCTTCTTCCACGATCAGTACGGCCTTTCCAAAGTCAGGGCCGGTGATTTCACAACCATCGTGGTAGTTGCGGGAAGCTTCCTGCGTCCTGTCGGCGGCTGGATCGCCGACAAAATTGGGGGTTATCGCGCGCTGCTGGTCCTCTTGTTTTGCGTGGGGTGGTGTCTGGCCGGCATTAGCTCCTTGCCTGCTCTGCCCATCGTAGTTTGCCTCCTGTTCCTGACCATGGGAATGTTGGGCATGGGCAATGGCGCGGTCTTCCAACTCGTGCCACAGCGCTTCCCCGACCGCACCGGAATCATGACTGGATTGGTCGGGGCCGCCGGCGGTCTCGGCGGTTTTCTCTTGCCTTCCCTCTTGGGGGCCATCAAAGATAGGACCGGCCAATATGGCATCGGCATTCTGCTGTTCGCCGGTGTGTTTGTTATCGGTTCGATCACGCTTCTGCTGCTGGGAAGTTCATGGCGGGAAAGCTGGAACGAAATGTCCGCCGAGCGTGGAGGGATTTTTTGCTACCGCGCCCTGGCCAAGCAATGGTTCGGACGCGGCAATGTGGTTGAGGAAGAGGGTTGAGAACAGAAGCTCTGGCTGTGTCATTTTTAAATCAAAGGTTCTAGACTATTGCCATCGCTTGATCTTGAAGGAAGGTATGGATGCCGGGTGATGGTTTTGCTGGACTGCGTGTGCTCTCGCTGGAAAGCCGGCGCGCCAGCGAGATGGGGCAACTGATTTCGAACAATGGGGGAAAGCCGATCATCGCGCCTTCTACCCGCGAAGTTCCTGAAGGCCCCAATGAAGATGAGCTGAGGTTCGCGTCCGAGCTTCAGCAAGACAAATTTGGGGCGGTGATTTTCCTCACCGGCGTGGGCACACGCCATCTTGCGCAAGCCATTGAATCGGTTTGTCCGCGCGAAAAATTCGTTGCCGCGCTGGGCCGCACCAAGGTTGTGGCGCGCGGCCCGAAGCCTGTCGCGGTGTTGCGGGAATTCGGAGTGCCGGTGACTGTGGCAGTGCCTGAGCCCAACACCTGGCGGGAACTCGTGCAGGCGCTGGATGACAATCGCGACAAGGTCCCACTGCGCGGCCAGCAAATCGCCATTCAGGAATATGGGATTCCCAGCACCGAGCTATACGCTGGATTGGAAGAACGCGGCGCGAAGGTTTTTCCAGTACACGTTTACAAATGGGAGCCGCCGGAAGACACCGCCCCGCTGCGCGATGCCATCTCCGCTTTGAGCCGTGGAGAAATTGACGTGGCGATGTTCACCTCTTCGGTCCAGATACACCACCTGTTCCGTTTCGCGGAGGAAATGCAGTTGCGTGATCCGCTGGTGAGGGGACTGAACCGTACCGTCATCGTCTCGATTGGCCCAACCACCTCCGGGACGCTGCGCGATTTTGGAATCAATGTGGATATGGAGCCATCCCATCCCAAGATGGGCTTCATGGTGAAAGAAGCAGCCGAACAGAGTAAGGAATTATTGAGCAAAAAGAGGTCCGCTTAGTGAGTTATTTTCGGCTTTGAAAATCCCAGCCAGCCGCCAAAGCCGATCAGGGGAACTGCGATCACCAGATAAAACGCCTGCGCGTGAATTGGTTGGATTGCACGTCAACCAAAGCTACCAGATGGCGTGAGTATATTACGGCCCGTGTCCGCGCGCAGCACTAGAACCCGCTTCCGCCACCACCGCCAAACCCGCCGCCGGAGAAGCCGCCACCGCTGCTGAACCCGCCCCCGCTCCAACCCGAGCCACTCGAATTTGCCCTGGGCGCGGACACAAAAACTTGGTGCATGTCGCTGGCCATGCTATGCATCGAACTGGAAAAGAAAATGGGATTGAATGCGTTGTATCCTCCAGGCCCGGCATACCAGGTTGGCGGATTCTGCACGATGCCCGAAAAAGCCTGCGCCCAGTTGTGCTCCACTCCCAACGCCATCGCGAACGGCAGAAATTTTTCGAAGGTGTCGGGCGGCATGCGCTTCAAACGGTCGGACTCCACACGGGTCATGAATTCCTGTAAGCCGAGGATGTGGACTTTGGTCTGGGCGCCTTTCACCGTGTGCGCGCTCATCTGCCGGGCAAACAACCACCACACGATTGCCGACACCAGTCCGGCCACGACCGCCAGCGGAATGGAACTCAGGACATTTTTGAACCCAGTGAATTGCGCGAGCGCGAAAGGCGCAACGCTGAGCACAGCCCCACCAATGCTGTAAGCATTGGCCGAATCCGGATCGAGGAGATACATGCCCTTGTTGCGCAACCCGCTCATGATGTCCTGGCGAATGATCGGGATCGCAGTGTAGAAGCGGTTCTTCAGGCTGGAAAGCCGGGTTTCACTTCCACCGGAAAAAACGTTTTCCAGCATCACGCGCTCGAACGGCGCCAGATCACCCCACTGGCCGCGGTCCTTCAGCAGATGAAAAACGTAATCCTTGTGGTGGAACACCATCAGCGTGGTGTCGGAAACCTCTTCAATCTTCACATAGCCGCGCACGGCCAGATCGACCAGCGTGCAGGTGATGTCGCGCGGGGCAACTTGATCTTCCACCAACGTGCCCGCTTCCGCCGGAGTTAAGCCAGGCGGCGGCTCATACATGGGCGCAACCGAGCGGCCCGCGTCGGGATCGCGTCCTTTGTAATACCAGATCGCGAACATCACGGCCAGAGTTACAAACGGCAGAAAAACAATCGGATTGCTCCCTAGAAACCAAATCAAATGAGTCAGAGCGCTGGGTTGTTCGATAATTCCATTCGGAATGTAAACATCCACCGTCATGCCGCCGCGAATCGGCAATGGGTTGGTGGTTTCGAAGGTTGCGCTGGCGCCATCGACTGAAGACGTAACTTCGTGCTCCGTTGCTCCGTAACTTCCCGTGAAGGCCTGCGCTTTTAGCTGCCCCGCCGCATTATTGGGAAACATGACCAGCGCCGTGACGTGGTCAATCGGCATGGTCCAGTCATTTCCGGTGACATTCCAATAGAACTCGTCGTGGCCGCCCAGGTCGTCAAAATGGCGGACCGCGTTGCGCGCGATGTAATCAATTTCAACGGTGCGGGTAGTGTCCACCGCGTTGGGAATATAGATTTTTAGATCGCGGTAGCCGCCGGAGGCGCTGGAGTCATATTTCAGCTTCTCGCCGCCCTCGCCAGTGACGCTCTTCACATCCAGAAAAAGAGTGAAGTTCGTCCCCCCTGGGCCAGGGTATTCGACCGGGATGGTGCGGTGAATGCCATGCCATTCGCCAATAAAAGACAGCGTGATCCGTTCATGCACGGACGTAGTTCCGTCCGCGGTGACGTTAATGGTGTCCTGAAAATTGGCGACACGTAAATCCCGGGCAAAGAGAGGACGAATAAAGAAGACCACGCAACATGCAAGGACTATTTTTTGCCAGCACCGAGGAGAGAACTTACTGGCCGTCATAAAACGGAAGGGCCCGGCCTCAGCCTGGCCGTTGGATTTCAAATAGGAACCGGGATTTAATCCCTGGGGACGCACAGCAGCTAAAGCCGGTCCGGTTTTCATTTGTACCAGCACGGCTGAAAACGTGCCCTCCCCATCGTTGTCCGGCATGGCCAATTCAGAACTTCACCGCGACCGGCTCACGGTCTGCCGCAGCCGTCTCAAAGAATTGCCGCTGCACAAATCCAAACATGCCCGCGAGAATATTTGTGGGGAAGGATTGGATTTTGGTGTTCAGGTCACGCACTACCGCGTTGTAGTAGCGGCGCGAATTCTGGATCGAGTCCTCAGTCTGGCCCAGGGAATCCTGCAACTGGGTGAAGTTTGCCGAAGCCTTCAACTCGGGATAATTTTCCGCCACGGCAAACAAACTCTTGAGCGCTCCACTGAGTTGGTTCTCAGCCGCCGCCTTATCCACTGGCCCTGTCGCCTGCATCGCCATGGAACGAAACTTGGCGATATTTTCAAATGTCCCTTTTTCGTGCGCCGCATATCCTTTTACCGTCTCTACCAGGTTAGGAATCAGGTCATGCCGGCGCTTGAGTTGGACGTCAATATCGGACCAGGCATTGTCGGCGCGCACCCGCAACTGCACCAGGCCGTTGTACATGCCGATCAGCAGGAAAGCGATGACGACCAGAATACCGAGGAAAATCCAGAGCCCCATAAAGCCCTCGCCCTCTAAGCGGAAGTAGATTCAGATTGGACGGTACCACAGTGGAAATATCGGCGCAATTGAGCGCTATTGCAATCTTTAAATATGAGACTTGGCATCGTAAAGTAGTATTGAGGAAACAAGAGCAGGATATGAAACCGATGAGAAACAACCTGGTTTCATTACCAGGATTATTGGTGGCAGTGGCAGTTTTTGCGGCCGTAATCTTGCCGGCGGCAGCACAGAGCTGCCAAACCGCCGAGGACATGGATGGGGCAACTCGCGCGGCACTGGTCAGCGCGGCGCAACGTTATTACGGAATGGTGACGCAGGGCGACGTGGCCTCGCTTCGGGAAAATGCAATCCCCAACCTGGCCTCGAACTTCGGCGGCGTCGAAGCTGCAGTCACCGGGAGCAAAGGTAGTTTGCTGGGAGTACAACCTGCGCCGCGTCCGCCTTATTTGCTGAAAGCCGATGGGACCGCTCCGCTGGAACGCGCCGAATTTTTGTGCGGAGTATTCAACCAGAATGGACAAACCGCGAATAGCGCGGTTTTTGTAATTCCCAACCTTCCTCCCGGTAGCTACGCGGTAACCATTCTCGATGCGATCACGGCAAAAGGCCCGTACACAGTATCGTTTGTTTTGCGGCAGGATGGGTCGGCGTGGAAGCTTGCGGGCTTTTACGTAAAGGCGGCCCAGGCCGCAGGCCACGATGGCCCATGGTTTGCCGATCGCGCCCGGGAATTCAAGGCCAAGGGACAATTGCGCAACGCCTGGCTCTACGCCGCGCAGGCGCGCGAGTTGCTGGTCCCCGTTCCCTTTATGAGTACGCTGAAAACCGACAAGCTCTACGATGAATTCCAAACCGCAAAACCTGCCGACTTGCCGCCGCCGGACATCATGGCGGCAGGCAAGGCGTTCAAAATTACAACTTTGTATTCGCTCCCGGTCAACAATGAACTTGATCTGATCGTGAAATATGCTTCGGCGGATGTTTCCAATACTGCCCAGACATTTCAGGACAATCAGGCGGTGATCAAGGCAGTGGTCGCGAAGTACCCGGAATTCAGAGATGCTTTCGATTCCGTGGTGGTCCGGGCCGTCGAGCCCTCAGGCCGGGATTTTGGCTCGCTGCTGCCGATGAAAGACATCAAGTAGCCAGAGATTCAACCTGTTTTTCGAGCACGCATTCTTTCGGTTTTTTGTCCTCCCGCAATCTTAAAAACACCGGGGCGCGCAGCTTCATTCCGCCGTCTTCGGATTCATGCGTCCACTCGGTAAATTTGATTTCCGCCACCAGCTCCGGTTTTATCCAATGCACTTGGCGCAGGGCCTCCACGTGACCATGAAACGGGTTTTGCGTTGTTTTCCGCTTCTCCAGCATTTTCCAAATGTCTTTCAGCGTGGCATGAGTGAACCCAGTACCAGCTTGCCCGACATGGATGAGCTGTCCTTTATGGTTGTAGAGCCCCAGCACGATTGAACCGAAGTACGGACGTGTTCCTTCCGGTTCGGTGTAGCCGCCGATTACACCGTCGATGGTGTTGGTGATTTTGATTTTCAGCCAATCGCTGCCGTGCTTTTCCTCGTAGAAACTATCCCGCTTCTTCGCCAGAATGCCTTCCAGCCCCTGCTGTTTGGCTGCTTCAAATAAGGCCTTGCCCCGACCGAAGTGTTCGGACAATCGCAGCGGCCCTTCCGGCACTACAATCATGGCCAACCCTTCCTTGCGCTGTTCGAGCGGCATACGGCGGAAGTCGTGTCCCTCCGCGTACAGCAGATCGAAGGCATAGTAGAGCACCTGAATGCCGGGCTGTGAAGCAACCCGGCGGCCCCACTTGCGGGTCCCTGTCCGCTGCTGCATCAGGCTGAAGGAGGAACGTCCGTCCGCATCGAGGGCAACAATCTCCCCGTCAAGGATCGCATTTTTTGCCTTGACGAATTTCGGCAAGTCTTTGAGCTCGGCAAATTGCGCGGTAAGGTCGTTCTGTGTGCGTGACATCAGTCGCAGCTTGCCCTCTTCAATGAAAGCGACTGCGCGATAGCCGTCCCACTTGATTTCAAACAGCCAACCAGGATCATCAAAGGGAACTTCCGCGGATGTGGCCAGCATGGGATGAATCACTGACGGCATTGGTTTTTTAATGCCGTCTAATTCTTTAACCACAGCGGTCACAAAGGATTTTTTAGTTTTTTTTTCTTTGGTTTGCGTGGCCGGTTTTTTCTGATCCAACTTTTCCAGCGTGTCCGCCAGCCAGGCGGCTTTGACCTTTCCTCGCGAAGCCGGGCGGCTGCTCTTCCACTCGGCTGATTCTTCGTCGCCTGCAATGGCCTTCATGCTGCGCTTGCTCAGCACCGAGCTATCGAACTTCTCGATGTCGTAACCCGCAACCGCTGCATCATCCTGTTTTTTGATCAACAGCCACTCCGTACCTTTACTTCCTGGCCGCCGGGCTTTGATATGAATGAGGACAAAGTCGCCGTTCAACCGCTTGCCTTTGAGCCGAAACTTGAAATCCCCCTTGCGTAGCATTTCTGCGGCTTCTACGTCGGTCCCCGGCACGAACTTGCCCTTGACCGGAACTGGAGAAAGCGGCTCCCAGTCGCCAACATCCCAAACCATCACCGTGCCGGCCCCATAGTTCCCCTCGGGAATGGTGCCCTCAAAATCAAAATAAGAAACAGGATGATCTTCCACCTGCATGGCCAACCGCTTGTCGGAGGGATCGAGCGACGGCCCCTTGGGCACAGCCCACGACTTCAACACACCTTCCATTTCGAGGCGGAAGTCATAGTGCAGCCGTGTGGCGCGGTGCTTCTGCACCACAAAACGGTGGCCGGCTTTCTTCTCCAGCTTAGGCGGAGGCTCGGGGGTCTCTTCGAACCGCCGCTTGCGTTTGTATTCGTCGAGTGACACGGAATCATTCTAGCCCAACGAAAACGGAGAACTGCGAACTGGGTTCCCATCAAGCCCCGGTTTTGGTTAGAATCCTCCGAAACCCAGGCGGGTTCGTTGTGGCAGAGACGAGAGAATATCCTAAACATCCGCTGATCGGCGTAGGCGCCATCATTATTGATGGCGACAAGATAGTGCTGATCGAGCGCGGCCATGCTCCGCTGGCGGGTGAGTGGTCCATACCCGGCGGGGTGCTCGAAATCGGCGAGACCATGCGGGAAGGCGTTGTCCGCGAAGCCCGCGAGGAGACCAGCCTGCTGGTCGAGCCGCTGGATTTGCTGGGTGTCTACGACCGGGTGTTGCGCGATGATCGCGGCCAGGTCCTCTACCATTATGTGCTCATAGATTTTCTGTGCCGCCGTATCAGCGGAGAACTCCGCGCTGCGGGCGATGCGGCGCAGGCCCAGTGGTTCAGTCCGGAGGAGACAGCGGCCCTCTCGCTACCTCGGGATACAGCCGAAGTGATCCATCTAGGTTTTGAAAAATCAATGAGATACATTTGTTAAATCCCTCCCCTCGTGGTTGACATGGCACCCTGCCTCCGGTAGGCTTTCTCTAGGCTTCAGGCGCGGGATTGCGCCGAATCCACAGGTCAAATCAGCTCATGTCACGTTGCCCCAAAGAGTGCGGAGTGTGTTTCTGTTGTTGTACGACTGTCAACTCTGGCGCGTGGAGGATTTTGAGCTAAAGACCCAAAATACCAGTCTTCATCTCAATGGCCCACTCGCCAGACGGCAGTGGGCCATATGCTTTTTGGAGCCAGATCATGTTGCAAACCGAAACCATTGACGCGCGGCATACCCGCGAAGCCATCGAACAGGAAATCCGTGTGTTCGAGGAGCGCGCCGGCCAGCTCATCCGGGGAGAGATCACCGACGATCAATTCCGCCCCTTCCGCCTGAAACACGGCACTTACGGGCAGCGCCAGCCCGGCTTTCAGATGCTGCGGGTGAAAATTCCCTCGGGAATTTTGGATGCGCGCCAACTGCGCGTGCTGGCGGAGATCGGCGACAATTGCTCCAACGGCCGCGGCCATCTCACCACCCGGCAGAATGTGCAGTTCCATTTTGTAAAGCTGGAAAATGTTCCCGCCGCCATGCGTCTGCTGGCGGGCTGCGGATTGACCACTCGCGAGGCCTGCGGAAATACGGTGCGGAACGTGACCTCCTGCCCGCTTTCAGGCATCTGCCCGGATGAGGCGTTCGATGTCACTCCCTATGCATTGGGGATTACCCGGTTCTTGCTGCGCCATCCGGATTTTCACGACCTTCCGAGGAAATTCAAAATCGCATTTTCCGGTTGCGAGGACGACGGCAACTGCGCTGTTGCCGGAATCCATGATGTGGGATTGATTGCGCGCGCGCGGGGAGCGCAGCGGGGATTCAAGGTTTTGGTGGGCGGTGGATTGGGAAGCCTTCCCACCGAAGCGGGGCTCTTGACAGAATTCCTTCCCGCAGAAGAACTGCTGCCAACAGTCGAAGCCGTCCTGCGCGTGTTCAGCGAAACCGGGAACCGCAAAAACAAACTCAAAGCCCGAATGAAGTTTGTGCTGCGGGAAAAAGGCATCGAGGAATTCCGCCACCTGGTGGCTGAAAAGCGAAAGCTGGTTACCACTCCATCGGAAGTCTTTCAGGTGGCTTCGCCGGTTGGACAGCCGTTGGTGAATATAGCTTCGGCCCCCAGTCAAAATGGGCACAATTCCGAGGCCTACGAAACCTGGGCGAATAGCAACCTGATGCCGCAGAAGCAGTCCGGTTACAAAACGGCATGGATCAAGCTACCCGCCGGGACCATCACCACCGAACAATTCCGTGGCCTAGCCGGCCTGTTGGAAAAAAACAACCTGCCAGGCGTGCGCATTGCTATCATGCAGAATTTCGTGCTGCCGTGGATTCCCGCGGAGAAAGCCAAGGCAGTATTTGAGCAGTTGCATGCCCTCGACCTGGCGACCCCGGGCGCGCGTACCATCGCTGACGTTACCGGATGCCCGGGCGCGACCACCTGCAATCTCGGAATCACGCGCTCGCTGACGCTTGCGGACGTGCTCTCACGCGAGTTGGCGAATGAATCCGATCCCGAAACCATGAGGCTTAAAATCAAAATCAGCGGCTGCCCCAACTCCTGCGGACAGCATCATCTTGGCGACATTGGTTTCTATGGGAACGTGCGCAAGATCGGCGACAAGCAGGCCCCGTTCTACCAGCTTCTGCTGGGAGGCGAGGTCAGCGAGCGGGGCGTGAGGTTCGGCAAACAATTCATGTCGCTTCCCGCGAAACAAATCCCGCAAGTCATCCGCGAGTTGCTGGCGTTCTATCGCAGCCGGCGATCCAATGGCGAAGCCTTCCGGGATTGGGTGGAGCGCACGTCACAACAGGAAATCACGGAACGCCTGCAACCGCTGATCGCTACCGCGGAAGAATCCGCGGACACCTTCGTGGACTGGGGCGATATCGAGACCTACTCGCTGAAGCTTGGCCGGGGCGAGTGCGCTACATAGAAACTCTCTCTGCCAGATAACGCTGCAAAGCATCCTGCCAGCTCGGCATGGCGAGTCGGTATTGCTCCAGGCTTGCACTCGACAGCACGGAATATTTCGGCCGCTCTGCCGGGCGGATAAACTTGTCGCTGGTCGTGGGATTTATTTTCGTATCCAGGCCGGCGTCCGCCACAATTTCTCGCGCAAAGTCGAACCAGGTGCAATCTCCTCGATTGGTGGCATGGACGATGCCTTTTGCATCCTTCTCGCACAGTTGAGTGATGGCCCGCGCCAGGTCCACGGTATAAGTGGGACAGCCCCGTTGATCGGTGACCACATCAAGTTCGCTCCGCCCCGAAGCCAGCCTCAGAATCGTATCCGGGAAACATTTGCCGCCGACGCCAAATATCCATGACGCCCGTAATATGCAAGCCGAAGGCATGATTTCCAAAATCTTGATCTCCGCTTCCGCCTTGGAAGCGCCATACACGCTTCGCGGCGCTCTTGGATCATCGACCTCGTATGGAGTTCTCTTTGTCCCGTCGAATACATAATCGGTGCTGAGGAACATCAGCTTTGCGCCATATTCCTTTGCCGCTCGGGCAACATTTGCCGCACCGTGGCAATTGACTTCAAAGGCAAGCTCGCGATTGGTTTCGCAGCCATCCACATCGGTGTAGGCAGCGGCCAGAATGACCCAGTCCGGCTGACTGCGCTCAATCGCGTCGCGCACCTGCGACTCGTTGCGAACGTCGGCGTCTTTGGATCCAAGCCCGGTGACTCGATCATCCGGCCACGCGCGCGTCAAGGCCTTGCCCAGCAGGCCGGTTGCCCCAAACACCAGCGCTTTCATCGTGGCACTGATTGTATCGAAGAAGGAAATCAAGCTGCGCGAGGACCTCGCCGCGAATTGACCCCAGCGGCGGGAGGTAAGGAATGAGCGGATTTCGTGGGACGTACCACCTGTTCGTAGGTCTGGCTGATCTGTTCGGCAATCTGCTTCCACAGATATTTTTCCTGAACGCGCTGTTTCGCGCTTTGCGCCGCGGCCCGCCGAAGCTGGGGATTTTCAATCAGCAGGCGCAACATGCGCTCCAGGTCGCCAACGTCTCCCCGCTTAAATGTGAACCCCACATCGCGAACAACTTCGCGGTTCTCCGCCACATCGCTGGTCAGCACACAGACCCCGGCTCCCATGGCGTCGAGTAACGCAAGAGACAATCCCTCAAGATCGGAAGGCAAGACAAAAAGCATGGCGTTCGTCAGGAGCTCTTCCAGGTCATCCCCGGAGACCCAATTGAGAACCCGCACCCGGTCACTCTCGTGCTTGCGGAGTTGCAAAGCATAACGATCGGAGTAACTGGAGCCGCCGGCCAGGACTAACTTCACCTGCGTCGCAATCCGCTCATAGGCCTCAATCAAGAGATGGCAATTTTTTTCCGGGGAAAATCTTCCCAGAAAAAGAACGTAATTCGCAGGCTCGATGCCCCAACGCACCAGTTGCGACGGAGCGCGGCGTTTGCGCAGAGATGTTCCATTGGGAACATAGGCAGGCTGCGCGCCATAGCGGATTTGGTAGTGCTGCTGCAAGGTCTGGGACACCACCATGGTCGCGTTCGGCAACTTGACCGCCGCCTGTTCGCCCAGTTGGAGAACTTTCGTCGCCAGGCGCCCCCACTTCTTCCGCTGCCAATCGAGGCCCTGCACGGTGACAACCGTCTTTTTGCCAAACAGTCTCGGGAAAAAAGAAAACAGCGCGGGCCCCAGCGCGTGATAGTGAACCACGTCGTGCCTACCGCAGGTTGCATGGACCGTACTGAGCAGGGTGTGAACGACGGTATCCCAATGCTTCGAGCGGATGGTCGGCAACCGGACCAGCCGCATTCCATTATGTTCGGCCAGGTCCGGAGTGAAATAGGAACGACAATAAATTGTTACTTCATGCCCCATGGCTGCAAGTTGTCGTCCAACTTCTTCGTAATAACTT
The DNA here is from genome assembly GCA_964514735.1 of uncultured Acidobacteriaceae bacterium. GTDB lineage: Bacteria > Acidobacteriota > Terriglobia > Terriglobales > Acidobacteriaceae > CAWBXL01. The sequence continues at coordinate 15,640 of CAZETZ010000010.1, forward strand.
TCGATCCCGCTGTATTTAGAGACCACTCCCCGGCCGCCGATGAAGGCAACTTTCAGCTTCTGCCGCGCTGGTTGCGATTGATCCAGCGATAAAGGCGCGGCCGCGCGGGCCAGTTGCTGATACACGCCGAATAGTTTCGAGTAGTGATCTTCCGGCCGGTGCCTCGCCTGGACGAACCTTTGCCCTTCCCTTCCCATACGGACCGCCAGCTCCGGATGCCGCGCCAAAAGCGCAATCGCTTCCGCGAGCTTCCGCGCGTCACCGACGGGATACAACATTCCGGTCAGCCCATCTTGCACCAGCTCGCGCCGCGAACCCAGGTCGGATGCGACCACCGGACGTCCCCACGCATACGACTCCAAAATACTTTTCCCCATGGTTTCGTATGCATGGGAAGGAAAGACGGTAAAACGGGACGACGCGATCCTGCGATCGAGATCAGCGCCTCTGAGGTGTCCAACGAACTCGACATTTTTGAGATTCAGGCTTTGCGCAAGGTCCGCAAGTTCATGCCGCTGTGGGCCGTCGCCTGCGATCTGCAAATTCATTTCTGGTAATAACTGCGCCGCCCGTATGAGATCGCCAACTCCCTTTTCTGCCGATAACCGTCCGAAATAGAGGATGGGAGCATCGGTCTTGATGGGTAGCGGCGCCTGCTCTGGCAATTTCTGGAAATGCGGCAGGACATGGACCCTGCCCCCATCAAAACCGTTTTCCACCAGCTTGTCTTTCACAAACTGGCTCGGGGCCAGAAACAGATCGACACAGCGTTCATAGGTCTTGAGCCAGCGGTGCACATAGGCCTCGGCCGCCAGCACCACCGATGCGCTGCGCGGCCCCGCGTAGCAACCCTCGGTCACAACATGCCGGAACTTCCCCCCTTTGCAGCGCTCGCAGGCTTTTCCGTGGGACACAAGGTTGTAGCTCGGGCAAAGCATCTTGAAGTCGTTCACGTGGTAAATCACGGGAATTCCTTGCGTCTTCAATTCCCAAAAGATGGACGGCGACAGGTGATGGTAAATATTGCGGACATGCGCCACGTCCGGCCTGAACTCTGCAATCATGCGCCGCAGTCTTTTCCTGGCCTCGATTGAATAAATCGCGTGCCCAGCTATTTTCAGCGACTGCAATGCCGTAGTCCCGCTGGGCTTGAAATCCATCGGCGGGACAAAATGCTGGTCGTAGGGCGTGGGTTCTCCGCGCGGATCGGCCATGGCAAACAAGGCGGCTTCATGACCCTGGGCCCGCATGAGGGCCATGACCTCGAAAAGGTAGGACTCAGTCCCGCTGAAAGCGAAGTTGTATTTGTTGCAGTAAAGAATCCTCATGCCGCGCGCCCCGCGACCAGTGCCGGAAAGATTTTGGCGAACTCGGCAAGGTTCTTGGCCTGATCGAAATGCTCGAGCACATGCTGGCGGGCGCGATTGCGGACTGCGGTCAGCCTCGCCCGTGCTTCGCCGATGGCCCGCACTTTCGCGACAAAATCTTCGATCAGACCCGGCCGATATAGAAACCCGGTGACTCCATCCACCACTAACTCCGGAATCCCTGTGATCGCGGGGGCCAACACCGGGCGGCCGTGCGCCATGGCCTCCATCAGAGTCAGCGGTATGCCTTCGCTCTGGCTGGTGAGTACAACCAGATCGCACACCGCATAATAGTTTTCCAGATTCGCCCTCGGCACGTGACCGAGTAAGGTCACCTGATAGCGCAAACCCAGTACATCAATCAGTTTTTCCAAATTCTTGCGTTCCGGGCCTTCTCCTGCCACCAAACAGGCGAAGTGAAACCCTTGCGACTTGAGTCGCTGGCATGCGCGGAGCAGGAAGGTGTGATCTTTGACGGCATGCAAGCGTCCGACCGACAGCAGGAGCAGCGGTGAGTTTGGCTTTACAGGCTTCCCCGATCCGCTATTGCCTAGGAAAGTCGGCACCCCCACACGCTGCACACGGATCTTTCCCGGGACGACCCCAGGGTAGTTCGCCAGAATGTGCCGCCGGTTAAATTCGGAGACTGTTAAACAAAACTTGCAGTTTTTCAGTTTCAATCCTAGGAAGGCGTGATGCAAAAGCAGGTCGGACCCGTGCAAGGTCATGCTGTAGGAAATTCCAAGCAACCGGGCCGCCGTCATTGCCATCCATGCCGCAAAATACCCGTGATGCACGTGGATGTGCTCGGCGCGGTCCCGCACCAGGGCCGCATAACAGGCGCCCAGCCAGGTGTGGACCACGGCACGGATGCGCCGGTGGAATGGCTCCACCTGGTCCGACATGGCCTGGGAAACCAAATCCAACACATCGTGCCGGTGACAGAGGCATAACCATGCCGCGCGCGCCAGCGTGACGAGACTGAGTGGCTGAAGATACAGCGTTTCCCCTGCGATCGCTTGGAACTCCCTTGCAACTTCCCTGGGGCGGCGTACGCTGGTGGGAATGACCTGGACATGCTCCTGGCGCAGCTCCCAAACCTCCTCCACCACGTACGGTTCGACCACTACCGGGAATTCGTTGGTCAGGTAAGCCACCGTAAGCATGCGCGGTCCAGCCAATGTCTAGTAAGACGAGAGCTTCATGCGCTCCCGATGGTTTTGGGCTGTAAGGGCCCCGGCCAGCGTAAACAGCAGTCCATTCACAAACTGATAGTTCATCACCACGAAGCTCGCGTTCAACAGATAGACCATGACCAAGACAGGCCAGAGGGAACGAAACTTTGGGTCAAGGAAGTGAGGTTCATGGGCGCCTTTCTCTTTGATTTTTTTCCCCACGCGAAACAGATCGAGGAAGACCCAGAAATACAGCGCCAACCCAATCAGCCCATGCTTCACCGCCACTTCGAGATAGCTGTTATGAAAGAAAAACTGTTCCTGGTGAAAACCCTCCACGATCTTGGCTAATTCCGGCTGGATGCGGTCAGCCGGCCAGCCCAGCAGCGGCTTTTGTTGAAACATTTCCCATCCGGCCCGATACATGGAGAAACGGAACTCCACCGGACTGCGTTCCTCCAGCCGTTCTCCGAAAGAAGCATCGCGCAGGCATGCAAGACAAGTTCCGGAAGCCACAAGGATTCCGGCCAAAGCCAGCGACCCGCACGCCTGCCGTATGCGGCGGCTCGATGAAAATACCCAGAGAAACACGATGGCTCCCGCGAAAGAGACCCACACGCTGCGGGTTTTGGTTGCCAAAATCGCGGCGGGTACAGCGAACGCGAATATCAACGCCAGGAATCCGCGCAAGCGGCCACGGCGATAACTATCGAGCGCAATCAAACTCAAAAGAGTAAGACTGACTCCATTGGCCACTGCTTGCAGAAAGGGGCCGCGCGCGCGGTCCGCGTGAATCCCGATGCTTTCGTCGAGAATGTAGCCTGGAAATATGGGCCCTTTCGCTCCCACAAGAAAAAAAATTGCGATCAGGCCCAGGTATCCCAGCACCACCAGCAGAAAGATTTCGAACTGGCGCAGGGCTTTATGGTTGGTGAAGACCAATTGCGCGATGTGATACAGCAGGAACGGGACCAGCCATTTCGCAGCGAACGTGCTCCAGTCCTGCGGTTGGGATGGGCGGGAGAGTAATTCAAACAAGTTTAATGCGATGAGGGCGAACAGAGGCAACGCCACCGGGGCCGTGACCATGAAGGTCTGCCGCAACATGAACACTCGCAGCGTCACCGCTCCCACTAACAATGCCAGCGCAATCCGGTCCAGATCGTAAAAACGCAGGTCCGGCGGGCGAAAGAGCATGGCGGCAAGCGCGGCGAAGAAAACCCATGCCGGTGCGGCTATAAGGGCATGCAATGGGCGAAATATCGCCGTACCTGCCCATTCCCAGGCCGGATATTCGCGCCGGACCGCAATCTCCCCGGTGGCCATGCTACGAACCGGTCCCCCGGAACAGGACTGGGACCGTCTTAAGCAGAATCTTGAGGTCCAGCCACAGGCTCCAATGCTCCATATATTCCAGATCCAGTTGCATATTGCGTTCGAAGGATGGGTCCGAACGCGCTGTGATTTGCCAAAGACCTGTCAGCCCCGGAGTCACGTTCAGGCGGCGCAAGTGCTCGGTCTCATAGCCGGCAAAATCCGGCATAGGATGCGGCCGCGGGCCAACCAAGCTCATCTCGCCTTTGAGCACATTCCAGAGTTGCGGAAGTTCATCCAGGCTGTAGCGCCGCAACCAGCGCCCGAGGCGGGTGATACGCGGATCGTTCTCAATCTTGAAGCATGGCCCTTGACGTTGGTTGCGATCGCGCAGTTCTTCCCGGAATTGATCGGCGCCCGTAATCATGGTGCGGAGCTTGTAGCAGACAAAGCTGTAACCTTTTTTCCCCACGCGCAGGGAGCGGTAGAGGGCTGCTCCGGGCGAGTCGAGCTTGATTAGGATTGCAAGCAGGGCGAGCAGTGGTGAAACCAGCAAGAGAATGGACCCCGACGCCACGACGTCCAGAACCCGCTTAATCAAGTTCTTGATCGGATGACGGCGTTCTGCATACAGCCTGAGGACAGGTACGTCCCCCAAAGTTACAAATGACACCGACTGCGGCGCAAACCCAAACAGGTCGGGCGCGACGGCGACGCTGATGCGGTTTCGCCGGGCTTCGCGCGCCACCCGCTGAACTAACTCATTGTCGTAGGGTGAAGTAATGACGATCTCATCGACGAACTGCGCGCAAATTACGTGCGCCAGATCGCTGACCCTGCCGTGCACATCGTCGCGGATGGGCGCTCTCTCGTCCACAAATCCACATACGACCTGGCCGGTTCGTGGACGCTCGCGTAAGTGAGCGGCTAACCTGCGCCCGGATTTGCCCGCGCCGACAATGAGTACATTGCGATGGTTTTGCGAAGCGGGATAAGCCGGCGTCACTAGCCGCGGTCCCGGCCGGTAACAGGACTGTTCCAAGGACGGACTTGCCGGCGCCGATGCGAACGAAGACACGTTGCCTACCCCAAAGACTGGATTGAAAGCCTCAGTAATCTGCTCGACTAAGTTGAAGTTGTGAAACGCGCCTTATAGTTCGAAAATTCCAGCAGTTACAACCTTCGGTAAAGACCTTCAGGAATAGGGAACGTCCGCCCGCTCAACACCGCTCCGAGCACGCGCACGTTTGCCGCCTGGAGAGTCTCCTTCACTTTTTGCGCAACCACGCGATGAGTCGCATGGGCTTGCAATACCAGAATGACCCCATCACACAAGTGTCCCAACACCGCGGCCTCGCCGTTTGCCGCTGCGGGAGATGCGTGCAAAACTGCATAATCAAAATCATGCTTCACGTGACTAACTGTGCTCTCCAATGACATGGCGGATGCATTGTCATCCCCGGTCCCCCAGAAGGATGTCGGCGGCACCAGCCAAAGACGATTGGAAATCTGATGGCCCGCGCCGCGCAGTGAGCTGAACCCCTCTCGGACCACCGGCGTCGCGCCCCTTACTCCGAACACATCCTCGAATTCCGGCATCTCCAAAGTTGTTTCAATCACTCCTACCCGCCCATCCACATGCTGGGCGAGAATTTCCCCCACACTTAGGCAGATTCCCGCCACCTCGGCATCTTCGTCCACAGCGGCCACGACCACGTGCCTGGCGGGCTTCGGCCAGCCGGGAAAAAACACCTGCCGCACCAGTTTTTGCATCTGTTGGCTGGCAAAGTGGCTGGCATCCCAGGCAGTTGATCTGGCAGGCGTCTGGCGCTCTTTTGCCGGCGCCTCAATGACCTCGTGATCGAGCGGTGGAAACAGTATGTTGGCCCGCGTGCTCATCGCTCGTATTCCTTCCGCCTGTTCATGACTAGCTCTCCCTCTGTGGCAGCGAAGCTAAAACCGGGGCCCCGAGATATGCGACCACATCGTCCGGAGTGCGAAACGACGGATCCAGATAATCCCTGGCAAACGCCAGACCGGTGCTGCATGTGCCGGCCAGCGCCAACCCGATCATGCCCAAACTCACCGCCGACCGCGCCGGCAACGCCGGGACCGCGGGCTGTTCGGCAAGGCTCACGTCCAAAATACGACTTTGGTCCAAGGCATCGCCGATCCGTGCCTCTTCGCGCTTGTTTGCATACAACACGTACTTGTCTTCCGCAGTTTTCAGATTGCGGAGCAGTTCATCCTGCTGAATGGCCCGGTCGCCCAGTTGGTGGGCAGTATCGCGGTAACTGGCCAACTGCGCATTCATGGCTGTCGCGCGAGACTGCAACCCGTTAAACTCAACCTGGGCCTTGACCAGCTCCGCCTTGGCCCACTCGTGGTTCTGGTCTTTCTCGGTGGTTTCATCCCGCAACGGCGCTTGATCTTCGGCCATCAAAGCAGCCTTGGCTTCGGCAATCTGCTGATCTACTTCCTGCACCAACCGGTAAGAGGGTTCGTATTTGGTCAGAAGCTCCGTGCGCTTCAATTGCAACTCCAGCAACTTCGATTTCATCCTTTCCAGCAACTGCGGATTGTCGGCGTTCCGGATTTGCGTGGTCGTCCTCTCCGGAAACGACTCCAGCTTCGATTGCAGAGTGACAATGCGCCGCGCAGTTTCGGCGAGCGCGACTTTGGTCTGGCGATATTCCGCTTCACCCTCGCTCAACTTTTGCAGGGCGGCGTCGCGCTCCATGGACGCGGACACCACGCCTTCCTCGCGGGTAAACTCCATCAACTGTAGTTCTGCCTGATTGAGTCCCTGCCGCGCCTGCTCCATCTGTTGCTGGAAGAAGTCGGACTCTCCGGAGGGCCGATGTACCCGCGCATGCCGTTGCAAATAAGCGTCCGCCAGACAGCGCAAGACCCGCGCCGACTCTTCTGCATTGGCGGACGAATAACTTACGGCGATCAACGTGGTCTTCCTGACGGGCTCGATGCCCAGGCGATCACTCAAACGATTCACCGCCCTCGCCCGCCGCTTGCCTTCGTCCCCGCGGTCCAACATCCAGGACAGGACCCCATCCGCGTCAAGCCCTGCCGCTTGTACGACCTGGCCCAGGATTTCCTTGTCCCGCAGCAACTCCACTTCCGAATTCATCTCCTCCTCGGTCACATTCTGCCGGTTCAGTTCGGGGGCTTGGGGAAGGGTTGGTGTCGCCGTTGCCGCTGTCCGGCCGTGCCCGACCAGCACCTTCATTTCCGCCTGATAAGCGGGCATCAATACCCCGTAAAGCGTCACTCCAACAAAAACTCCAACAAACACCTTGACCCAGAGCCGCCCGTTCCGAAAGAACACCGCGACCACATCGCGTAAAGTGGGAGCCGGCACTCGCGCCCCTCGCGGTATAAGTTTGAGTTCTTCCTGCATATTCAGAACGGCCGTTGCGTCCAGTACATCCCCAGGTTCGAAACCGGCAAGTACCGGCGGATTTTCGAAATCATGTTCTGGGGCACATACAGCATGTCTCCAGGCCGCAGGTGGACCTCTTCCCGCAGGTCGTGACCGGAAAGCATGGCCTTGATGTTCAATAGCTTGGCCTCAACCGTGGTCTCCGAAACATGCCGAAAAAGCACCACTTGGGAATGTTTGGCCTGCCCCGTGAACCCCCCCGCGATCGCCACCGCCTCGGTCACCGTAGTGTCACCGTGCAGATCATATTTCCCGGGTTTGCCGACCTCGCCGCCGGCAATGAAGTATGGCCGGTTAAACTCTTTTAGAACCACTGAAATATCGGGTTGGTGCAACAGCGGCGCATAGGCCGCGCGCACCGCTTCTCGCAACTCTGGCAAAGTCATCCCCTGGGCGTACATTTGCTTCTCCAGTCCCTTCAGAGTGATGAAACCATCGGGCTGCACCGTCACAGTCTGGTCAAACTCAGAAGCAAAATTGAAATTGATCTCGACTACATCGCTGGCGCATAACCGGTAGAGCGGACGGCGTTCCCCCGTCAGGGCTGGACTTCCTACACCATCCGCTCTCTCGGATTCCGTGGACCCCGCCCGCCCATCGTCTCCTGCAGCCATTGCTGGCTGACTCGCCTGGGCACGCGTTGCCACTGAAACTAGGGACCCTAAACACAAAAGGAAGGCGAAGATCGCGACTGTTTTCATGTTTGGGCCACGGTCCCCGGCTCTACTGCCGGGCCGTCTGCAAGGTAGCGGCTAGGCGCCAAAGCCACAAGACATGGGAAGTGCTGTCCACTAACGTGGTCAGGTAGGCGGAATTCCTAATGTAGACAGGAGAAATCTGTGGAATCGCGTCGAAAGCCGACTGGCAAGGTATTCCAATGAACCACGCCGGACCACCCACGGCGTCCTGTAGCACTTTGGTGACGTCCACTTTAGGGGCGCCTACCAAAGTGGACTTGCCCGCCTGCAATTTGATCCTATAAGTCCGGAAACGTCCCGCACGGCAACCGCATATTTTACGTTGGCAAAGGACTTGGAGAAGCTCTTTGTGTGCTGTCCGGACCGCTCCCGCCAGCCGAATTTCCACCCAAGTTTTCCACACCCATTCATCACACATAGGATGTCCAAATATCACTGACCTGACCCGGATTTCTCAGTACATTTCTCTCACGGGGTTCCCCATGATCGGGACATTTCATCCCCAAAAGGCCGAACGAACTCATGCCAGCCACTTCGACTGCTGTTGGTGTCCTCATTGCCGATTCCAATCAAACTCAACGTCAACTGCTGGTGACAGCCCTCCGTCGCCGGCCTGAATTTCACATCAATTACTGCGGCCTGGAAGCAGAAGCCATCTTCGCCGCCATGAATTCCTCTCCCACCGACGTACTCGTGCTCAATGTCGGCCATCCTCGCGACGGCTGGCAGGACATGACGCTTGTCCGTCGCCTTAACGTCACTCACCCGGAAGTGAATAAAGTCCTGCTTCTGGACACGTATGACCGGGACCTGGTGGTCAACGCCTTCCGCTCGGGCGCCCGCGGCCTGTTCTGCTTCTCGGAATATCCCTTTCGCTTGCTGTGCAAATGCCTGCAAAGCGTCCACCAGGGACAAGTGTGGGCCAACAACACCCAGTTTCAATACCTGCTCGAAACCGTCAGTCAGGTGCCTTCCCTGCGCATGGTGAATGCGCGGGGTATGCGGCTGCTCACGCCGCGCGAGGAACAGGTGGTCGCGCTGGTGGCGGATGGACTCAGCAACCGTGAGGTCGCGGGAGAACTGAACCTTAGCGAACACACGGTCAAGAAGTATTTGTTCCGCATCTTCGACAAGCTGGGCATCTCCAGCCGGGTGGAGCTGGTGCTTTACGCCATGAACCACGGGGGAGCGAGACAGGCGGAATGGATCGCGGGAGCCAGGGCCTGATGGGCTTGGGGGAAATCTTTCGCGGCGAAATAGTATATATCTTTGATATATACTAATAAAGAATGAGCAAGACCGATATCGCGAAGCTGTTTTTGAACGGGCGCAGTCAGGCCGTCCGGCTGCCGAAGGAGTTTCGCTTCGAAGGCGACCGTGTGCGAATACGGCGTGTCGCTCGCGGAGTGTTGCTTGAGCCTTTGGCGCAAAGCGCAGCCGACTGGTTCAAAAGCCTCGACCAACTGAACGTTGGGCCGTTTATGCCTCAAGGCAGACGCCAACCGGCGTCTCCAAAGCGCCGCATTTTCGGGTAGTGGCTCAGTTTAGATATTCTTTGCGAACTTTGCGGGTTTTTCCTTTGCGCCTCTTTGCGGTCAAAGTCTTTGGGTACTTTTAGCAAAATTCAAAAGCAATGACCGCGAAGAACGCAGAGAACCTCCGCAAAGACCGCAAAAGAAACCCAAACTGAGCCACTCCTCGTTTTCAAGTGAGCTATCTGCTCGACACCAACGCCTGCATTGCCCTGATCGACGGAACGCCGGCGTCTGTCCGCACACGCTTCGAAAAGGTCACAACCACGAACGTGGAGATTTTCGTTTCCTCCATTGCATTTTACGAACTTGGGTATGGCGTCTATAAAAGTTCTCGCCAGGAGTTCAATCGCAAACGGCTATCGGCATTTTTGAACGGGCCGATTGCATTGCTTCCCTTCGAAGACGATGACGCCAGAATTGCGGGCTTTATTCGGGCAGAGTTGGAGAACCAGGGGAAACCGATTGGCGCGTATGACATTCTTCTTGCTGGGCAAGCCCTCTCGCGCAAACTAACTCTAGTGACTGCCAATGCGTCTGAATTTTCGCGGATTCCCAACCTCAATTGGGAAGACTGGGCCAAACCCTAGCAGATTTTCACGCTTCTTTCCGTGGCGGTGGCGCGTTCAGTACCATCCAGTAAAGACCGAGTTGCAGGGCTGCCGCTACGAATTGGTCGTAATCCACGGGCTTGAGCACGTAGCTGTTGGCGAAATGATCGTAGGCGCTGAGCCGGTCTCTGTCCTCATTGGAAGAAGTGAGAATCACGATGGGGAGATGTTTGACGCGCTCGTCCGCCCGTACCGCTTTTAGAACATCCAGACCACTGAGCTTTGGAAGCTTGAGGTCCAACAGGGTGACGGCCGGCAAGTCGCTTACGTCTCTTTTCGCGTATGGACCCCGGCAAAAAAGATAGTCGAGTGCCTCCACTCCATCGCGCACCCGTACCAGGGGATTACTGATCTTGGCCCGTTTGAAGGCCATGACTGCCAGCTCGGCATCGTCATCGTTGTCTTCGACCAGGAAGATGGTCTGTTCTTGGATCATCATCGCATTTCCCCGAGCGTGAAAAAGAAAGCCGCGCCCTGGTCCACGGCCGCCTCAACCCAGATACGGCCGCCATGCCGGGCAATAATCCGTTGGACGGTTGCCAGGCCAACTCCCGTGCCTTCAAATTCAGAATCCTGGTGCAACCTTTGGAACGGGGCAAAAAGCTTGTCGGCGTATGCCATATCGAACCCGGCCCCGTTGTCGCGGACATAGAAAACCGTCCCGATGTCTTTTTTCTCCTGGCCAAAGGCAATCTGCGCTTCTGGCTGCCTGGCGGTGTACTTCCAGGCATTTCCCAGCAGATTTACTAGAGCAATCGTCATCAGACGGGTGTCGCCGCGCATCGTCAGGCCATCGGCGATCACGATGGTAACTTTCCGCGAAGGGTCTTTTTCCCGCAGATCGGCCACTATGCCGCGCGCCAGTTCGGTCAGGTTGACTGGTTCTTTCTGGAGATTAATGCGGCTTAATTTTGACAGGTCCAGTAGATCGTTAATCAGCGTGGACATCTTCTGAATTCCGGTCCGGATGCGTTGCAGATAGTGCGTGCCTTGCTCGTCCAATTTTCCGGCATAATCGTTGAGCAAGGCTTTGCTGAAGCCGTCAATGGCCCGCAGCGGGGCCCGCAGATCGTGGGAGACCGAATAGCTGAAGGCCTCTAGCTCCTTGTTCGCCAGCTCCAACTCATTGGCCCATTCGCGGCGAACACGGGCAAGCTCCAGATGGGTGCGCACTCGCGCCAAAAGTTCCTGCGCGGAAAACGGTTTTACCAGGTAATCGTCCGCCCCGGCGTCCAGTCCTTCGACCGCTGATTCTTCCCCTGCCCGCGCCGACAGCAGGATTACTGGAATGGGCCGGGTATTTTTGTTGGCGCGGAGTTCGCGCAGCAAACCGAAGCCATCGAGTCCGGGCATCATTACGTCACTCAAAATCAAGTCTGGATGATTATCTTGAGCGGCAGCCAGCGCTGCCAAGCCATCCGGGACGGCAAGCACTTCGTAGTGATCTGCCAGCAGGCGGCGAACGTAATCGCGCATATCGGCGTTGTCGTCGGCCCACAGGACCCGGGAACGAGGGCCTGTGGAGCGCGTGGAGTTAATCCGGGGAGCAGCCGCGCTATCAGTTTCCGCAGGATGCAGGGATGCTACGGGCGCTTCAGCCGTATTAGGCAACCAGTGCAACGCCTCTTCGACAAAAGCCGCCGCGCGCGTTGCGGTTGAGGTCAGCGTACGCTCCGTCCCTACACGTTCAGGAGCGAGGTGTGACTTACCGGTTTTGACGGTGACGGTAAATGTGGTCCCAGCGCCTTCTTTGCTCTCGGCGCTGACGGTCCCGCCGTGCAGGCTAATAAGTTCCTTCACCAGCGCCAGGCCGATGCCAGTCCCTTCATGCGTGCGGGACTTCGCTCCCTTCACCCGATGGAAACGCTCAAACAACCGTGGCAGTTCAGACTCGGCGACGCCAACGCCGGTATCCGCCACTTTGAGTTCCGCATAGTCTCCGCATCCGCGAAATGTAACGGTAATGCCCCCGGCAAAGGTGTGCTTGAGCGCATTCGAAAGCAGGTTCAGCACAATCTTCTCCCACATCTCACGATCTACATAGAACGGCCCTGGCAAAGGCGGACAGTCTATGGTCAGAGTCAACCCGGCTTTTTCAACCGCCGAGCGAAATACGCTGGCCAATTCCGCGGTATATGCAGGCAGGTCAGTCGGTTCGTAGTTGGCCTGTACGCGGCCCGCCTCAATGCGGGAGAAGTCCAGCAGAGAGTTGACCAGCTTCAAAAGCCGCAGGCTGTTGCGGTGCGCCGCCTTGAGCCGCTCATGTCGTGCCGGGGGCAAAGGATGTTCTCGCTCAGCCAGCTCGTCTTCAAGCGGCCCCAATATCAGGGTGAGCGGGGTGCGAAATTCATGGCTGACGTTGGAGAAAAATGCCGTCTTGGCCCGGTCAATCTCAGCCAGCGCTTCAGCGCGTTTGCGCTCTTCTTCATAGGCGCGGGCGTTGGCGACCCCGGTGGTCACGCCCGCTGCCAGCAAATCGTAAAAAGCGCGATAACTTTCATTCAAAGCCAGGCGGGAACTGACTCCGGCCACGAGAATGGCAATCGGCCGTTCGCAACCCGGAGGCGTGATCGGCAGCACCAGCGCTTCTTTCGGAGATTCGGGATAGGGGCCGCACGCAAGCGGGCCAAATCGCGTCCGGACATCGGTGATGTGCTGCGCCTGTCCGGAACGAACAACTTCCAAAAGCGGCCATGACGACTGTGGTTGCTTTTGCAAATCCACTACCACGGGACTTGCAATCGTTTCCCGCGATAAACCAGTACTGGCGATCAGTTCAACTTCCCGGCCTTGAGTGTCCAACAAATAGAAAAGGGCAAAAGGGATGTCCAGTTCAGATTCCGCAAGTGTCTGCGCAGCAAACAGGCACGCTTCCTCAACCGCCTGCGCTTTGCCGGCGCGGGACGCCAAGTCGCGCAAGGTGCGAGTACGCCGCTCGCTCAGCATCCGGCTGGTTGTTTCCGTCACCGGATGAAACAACCCGGCAACACCGGTTTCATCGCGAATAGGACTAAATGAAAAAGTAAAAAACGTCTCTTCCAGATACCCGTTGCGGTCGAGAAACATCCGCTGATTTTCCAGATAGGATGTCTCTCCCGCCAGCGCGCGTTCAAATGCCGCGCCAATGACCGGCCACGCCGAAGCCCAGCACTCGCTGAAGTCCATGCCCATCGCCTGCGGATGCTTCTCCCCGCAAATCGGCCAGTAACCATCGTTGTAGATTTGGGTATGTTGCGGGCCCCAGGCCAGCGAAATAGGAAAGTTGGAAGCAAGACAAAGGCCGACGGTGGTGCGCAGGCTCTGCGGCCACAGCTCGATAGGCCCGAGCGGGGTCTCCGACCAATCCATGGACCGGATCACTTTCCCCATTTCGCCGCCGGCAACCAGCCAGCTATTCTGCGCCTCTTGCCGGCGCACACCCGTACCGGCTGATTGGTCGTGAGACATGCTGTCGTTAGGCCCCCTGCATCCGGCATCGGCAGGGATACAGGATTACTTGAGGGAAGGTCTGGGCTAAAAAATAACAAGGGAGAGCCAAAGCTCTCCCTTCACTAGCTCTTACCGCCTGAATTTAGATCGCCGTGCACACGGCTTTGGTTTCTGTGTACATTTCCAGCGCATCGTGACCCATCTCGCGGCCCCAGCCGGACTGCTTGTAGCCGCCGAAAGGCATGGCCGCGTCGAAAACGTTGTAGCAGTTGATCCATACCGTTCCGGCGCGAAGTTGCGCAGCCATGCGATGGGCCTTGGAAATGTCCTTGGTCCAGATTCCCGCCGCCAGGCCGTACACGGTGTCATTGGCCCTGGCCATGACTTCTTCCGGCTCGTTGAAGGGAATCGCCGCCACTACTGGGCCGAAGATTTCTTCCTGCACGACTTTCATGTTTTCGTTGGTGTTCACCAGCACGGTTGGATTCACGAAGTAACCTTTGTCGCCGTTTCTCTGTCCACCGACGACAGCTTTAGCGCCTTCGGAAAATCCTGACTCGAGATATCCGCAAACGCGATTGAGTTGTTCTTCGGAAACCAGCGGACCCATGTCTGTGGACTGCTCCCATCCCGGACCGACTTTGATCTTGCTGGCTTGCTCGGAGATGCCTTCGACTACTTTGTCGAAGATCGGCTTCTCGACATAGAGGCGCGACCCCGCGCAGCAGCACTGTCCGTGATTGAAGAAGATTGCCATGGATGCCCCGGCAATCGCCGAATCCAAATCGCCATCGGCAAACACCACGTTGGGCGATTTGCCGCCGAGTTCGAGCGATACTTTCTTCAGGTTTCCAGCCGCGGCCTGAACAATCAGCTTGCCCACTTCGGTGGAGCCAGTGAATGCCACTTTGTCCACATCGGGATGGGCGGCAAGCGCGGCGCCGGCAGTTTCGCCATATCCAGTGACGATGTTCACCACGCCATCGGGAATGCCGGCTTCCTGAATCAGCTCGCCTAAACGTAATGCAGAGAGCGGAGTTTGCTCCGCTGGTTTCAGCACCACGCAGCATCCCGCCGCCAGCGCCGGCCCAAGCTTCCACGCTGCCATCAGCAGCGGAAAATTCCAGGGGATGATTTGCCCTACAACTCCCACCGGCTCACGCAAAGTGTAGGCCAGAAATTTGCCCGCAATTGGGATCGTACTACCTTCAATCTTGGTGGCCCATCCTGCCATGTAGCGAAACAGGTCCGCAGCTAAAGGAACATCCGCGACACGCGCCACTTTGAGTGGCTTCCCGTTGTCTAACATCTCTAGTTCAGCCAGTTCTTCCTTGTTGGCATCAATCAGGTCGGCGATTTTCCAGATCAGCCGTCCGCGTTGCGAGGCTGACATTTTGCGCCAGGGGCCGTTCTCAAAAGCTGCGCGGGCAGCGGCCACTGCGCGGTCAATGTCTTCGCGGTCGCCTTCGGCCACGCGGGCTAAAACATCTCCGGTAGCCGGATTGTATGAAGGAAAAGTTTTGCCGGAAGCGGCTTCCACCCACTTCCCGTTGATCAGCATCTTGCGGTCTTTCTTGATGAAGCTTGTGACTTTATCTTCGAGTTCAGGACTTGCGAGTATGGTTGCCATAATTTCCTCCTGGGGATGACGGCGTGGTCTATCTGCCGAAGGACGGAGGAATTTTAGTCCATTTCCCGCGCGTGTGCCGGAAAATTGCGCGAATCGGATTCAGAATGGGAATGCGTGGCTCCGGTTTCGCGTCGGGTATACTTTCCCGTTCGGATTGGCTGCGCCAATGATCAACCGGAAAACCATCCACATCGAGTGGGGCGACTGCGATCCGGCGCAGATTGTCTACTACCCGCGCTACTTTGAATATTTCGACAGTTGCACCGCCGCCTTGTTCGCCAAAGCGGGTTTCTCCAAGCGGGAGGTGCTCAAAACCTACGGCATCGTGGGCTTTCCCTTAGTCGAGGTGCGCAGCCGCTTTATGGCCCCTTCGCATTTCTCCGAAGATGTGGTCGTGGAATCTGAAATCACCGAGTGGCGCAACAGCAGCTTTTGCGTTCGCCACCAGCTATTCAAGGAAAACGTGCTCGCGGTCGAATGCTTCGAGATTCGCGTCTGGGCGGCGGTTTCAGCCAACGATCCTGACAAAATAGAGAGTCGCCCCATCCCTCGGGAAATCATCGAGAGGTTCGCCAACCCTGCGCTATGACTGCGTTCCGATGGAAGGAGAGGGAGTGATCCCCAGAAAGTTTGTGACCCTGGCACTGGGGCTGATGGTCCTGGTGGCGGCGGGCCGCATCGCCGCCACCTACCGAATGACTGCGCCGGGCTTTGACGAGACCTGCCATGTTGCCGCGGCGGTGGAATTGCTTGATCGTCACACCTATACGATTGATCCCGTACACCCGCCGCTTTCTCGCGTAGCCATCGGCATTCCGTTGTATCTGGCCGGCGTTCGTTACCCCAACCTGCCGCCCAATACCCCTGGAATCACTGACTATAACGTGGTCGGAAACCATATTCTTTATGACGACGGACACTTCTTGTGGAAGCTG
This sequence comes from uncultured Acidobacteriaceae bacterium, assembly GCA_964514735.1. Classification (GTDB taxonomy): domain Bacteria; phylum Acidobacteriota; class Terriglobia; order Terriglobales; family Acidobacteriaceae; genus CAWBXL01. Next base: position 31,788 of record CAZETZ010000010.1, read on the forward strand.
GTTCTCGCCCGCGCGGTCATGCTTCCGTTCCTGGCCGTGCTCACCGTTCTGGTTTTTCTTTGGACACGCCATGAATTTGGAGACGCGGCCGGCCTCGCCGCCGCCGCACTATTCACCACATTGCCCATGGTGCTGGCATTCTCCAGCCTGGTGTATACCGACATACCCACTGCGACCACACAATTTGCGGCATTGTTTGTGGTCCGTTACTGGCTGGAAAAATCTCCCACCTGGGGCAGGTCTTTACTCCTGGGGATTGCCGTCGGCCTGGCTTTCGTTACGAAGTTTACCAGCGTTTTGTTTCTCTTCTGGGCCGGCCTGGCAATGCTTGTCTGCAAGTGGCTGGTCGGCAAAAAACCGCTGGAGAACTCAAGTTGGAGCGTGAAGACTTGGGCGCAGCAGTTAAGTGTTGCCGCGTTGACGGTCGTATTCGTGGTCTGGTTGGGTTACGGGTTTTCTGTCGGCCACATCCGCGAGAGCATGCAAATCTCCGCCGACAGAATGCCATCGTTCCAGCACTTTCCCCCTCCGGTAAGGAGTTTTGCCCGCGACCTGGTGATGAAAGACCCCCTGGCGCCGGCCCCCGCGCTGTTGCGAGGAATTGCCACAGTCTGGGTCCTAAACAAAAGCGCCCCTGAATCTTACCTGTTCGGTAAACTTGAAAAGGGGGGCCGGTGGTATTTCTTCCCCGCCGGAGTTCTGTTTAAGTCGCCCCTGCCGTTTTTATTTTTGTGTTTGATTGCACTCCTGCCGTTGTGGCAATCCGCTCGCGAAGGGAAATGGACCCATCTGGCTCCGGCCGTTTCCGCGCTGGCAATTCTGGCATCGACGATACCGGTAAGCTACAAAGCGGCCATTCGCCATGTGATGATCGTGTTCCCGTTGCTGGCCATGCTGGCGGGGTGCGGCGCAATGTACCTGTGGCGGTTACAGGGGACAACCAAGCTATGGGGGCGAACCTTATTGGCCGCATTATTGGCCTGGCAGGGGATTTCAACCGTTCGCGCTCAAAGGGATTTCATCGCCTACTTCAACGAACTCGCCGGAAACAACCCCGCAGACATTCTGGTGGCAGGCTGCGACCTGGATTGCGGGCAGGATGTGTTCCGATTGTCGGATGAACTCCGCGCCCGCCACGTCACTCACGCCACGCTCGCCATGTGGACCAGCGCGGACATGTCGAGTATGAATTTACCTCCTTTCGATACATTGCAGCCGTTTCATCCGGTCACAGGTTGGATCGCGATCAGCGAGCGCGCCATGCGCATGGGCGATTCATTTCACATGGCATACCCTCCCGAGGGCTTTGCATGGCTAAGCCGGTATACACCCGTGAAACGAGTGGGGGAGACGATCCTGCTCTATTACATTCCAGAGGAATCCAGATATCCAACCGCCACAGGGGATTAGTACGGAACGGCATCTGCAGCTTGCATTGCACAAAACTCTGTCTACAATGAATACCATTGCAAGTACGGGAGCTCCGGACTCTGGACGAACCTCAACCGAAACCACGCCGCTGGACCGTGTTGGCCTCCGGACTGCTCTGCGGTCTGCTGGCCCTGGTAGTGATCTTCACCAACCACAGCGCATTCCACAGTCTCATGGCGGTCGTGGTGGTTGCTGCCATTGGCTCCGCCGCTGTCTTACTTCAACTCCGCTTGCGCAATCGGGAACAGGGAGGGGTCGTCCACCCGCCGGTTTGGCTTAATCTGCTGGGGATTGTCTTTGCTTTGCTGGCCTTGTTCGCGGACTTCCTAAAGCTCAACTCTGAGATGACTCAGCTATTCGCTCTGGCGGCGGTCGGAAGTTTTGGGATCGGCGGGGCAATCATCTTGCACGCCTTCCGTAAGAGATCCAACCAGAACCGGGGATAGTTAGTGGAATTCCACGGCGACCGTGGTCTCAATCTGTACCGGGGCGCCATTCACCCGATAGGGTTGAAACCGCCAGTCTTTGACGGCGTCCATGGCGGCCCGATCGGAGACTTCGTCCCCGCTTTCCGGACGCGCATCCATGACCGTGCCATCCGCGGCAATCACAATGTGAAGAAGGACGAACCCGTCCTTGCCGGTCTCCCCTTCGGGAGCGACCGCATCCACCTTGTGTACGGCCAGTGAATCGATCGCGCCGGGGGGCAATTTCACGCGCTGTACGGACGTCGCAGCCACCGCATCTGCCTGCTGTTGCAGCTCCACCCACTGCATGTGCCAATAGCGCCACGCGCCTAGCGCCCCGGCAACCGCAGCAAGCGTAAGGGCGGCGAGTACGGCTGCCGTCCATTTCCCGCGATGGCGGCGGAACTCAGGTTGCGCTTCCGGCGACGGGACGGTCCCTTGGGGACCGGCAGGTGGAGCAGAATCCAACCCCAGTGTCGAGGTTGAAGCTGACGGCGTAGACGACGCGGGCTTTTCCAGCATCCGTCGTGTCCAGCGCCGGATCATGGCCTGCTGTTCGAGCGATAAGCCGAAAAATTCCAGACCGCATCGCAGATCGACGTGGTGGCGCACCACCGCTTTCGCATGAAGGCCCAGCCCCATTTCCGGAAGCAGGAATTCCACTGCCACAGAATCCCCCGGATTGACCGCACCGGACAGGATCGCTGCAATCCCGCCCTCTCCCAGGTCCAGCGACCGCCCGGGAATTCCCTGAATCCCTGTGGCATTTCGCAGGGTGACGCGCACCGGAACCGATAAAGGACAGCGGGGCACGCGCCGTGAATTTGGTGTTGATCGTCCCGAGGCCCGTATTGCTGTGCTCATTCAGTCCCTATGTAAATTTGGCGGATTACTGCCAATTCACAACAAAGGCGGCTTAAAATCACTGCTGTTGAGGCGTGCGCCGGAGTATAGCACCACTAAAGCTGGGAAGAAACTGAAACAACTAAGGACAGGGAATTCGACAGGCCACCGAAGGGTTGCGCAGGCGAAATTTGAAGTTCACT
>CAZETZ010000010.1:34831-38445 GCA_964514735.1 uncultured Acidobacteriaceae bacterium
AACTGCGAAAGGCGAAAGACGAGAAGGGTTGTAAGAACCCCATTCTGAGGTATTAAAGGCAGGAGAGTCAGCTTACGGCCACCGCTTGGCGGTGTCTTCCCACCCTGCGGCGCGGGCCGGCTGGGGCGCCGTGTTGACGGCCGGTTGTGGGATACGAATCGGTTGCTGCGGCAGCGAAGTGGGCGCCAAAGTCGGCTTATTATTGCTTGCTTCCACCGTTACTTCTTTCTCCTCCGACAACAGTGGCGCAGCTACACGCAGTGCTTCGACTTCCTTTTCCAGTCTCGCGAGCTCTAATTCCTTTTGCCGCAAAACTTCATAGACATTTCTCATCATAAGCCCCTGCGCACTCCGAATTTTTAAAAGCAACTTAATCGCACTTTATGCAGCCGTCGGCTTTTTGTCAAGGACTAAGATGCTGATTACAAAGCCTAAAGGGACATAGAACCTCATTATCCTCGGCTTGCTCCCAAACAGTCAGAAACCCAGCCATCCGGCTTCTTCGATGAAGTTTGGTTTTGTAAAATTTAGGGTCCGCCTTCCTGAAGCTGTCCGGAAAAATTTAATGACTTACATCAATTTCGTTAATACCTGGAACTGCGTAAATCCCAGTCCCGCAAGGTGTTTTGCAAGCGCCTTGCCAAACATAACAGCGCACTTTACAACTTCTGGGACCAATCTCTGCAATCTCCTCTTTCAAAACACTTTAACTTTCTTTGTTCGCTCCCGTCTAAGCATTCCAGATGGCGGCATCCAAGTACGATTGCCAAATCAGCAACCGAGTTGTTGCAGTCTTGTAGAACAAGCGCACACAGTTCTCCATATCAATTCGAGCGAGTCGGTGCTGGGGCAAAGGGGATGGTTCGGCCCTGGAGGAGTCATGGATGAAGTGGACGGTCGCAGCCAAAACCGCAGCTTGGCCGGGGGGACCCACGTACAGGAAGTGCTACGCGCGGCGCAGGACGAACTCCGGGTGCTGCTTCAGCAGCGCGCCGAAATCATGAAGCGCATCGGCACCGTCAAGCAAACCATCATCGGTCTGGCCAACATGTTCGGGGACGAGGTCCTGAGCGATGACCTGCTGGAGATGGTGGACCGCAAAAGCGGCGGCCGGCAGCCGGGATTTACCAAGGCTTGCCGGATGGTGCTGATGGAAGCTGGGCGTCCCCTGGGCGCGCGCGAAGTCTGTGAACATATCCAGCGCCGCCTCCCGCCCCTGTTACTCCGTCACAAAGATCCGCTGGCTTCGGTGACGACGGTTTTGAACCGCCTGGTGGAATACGGCGAAGCACGAGCGGTCATACGGGAAAACGGGCGGCGTGCTTGGGAGTGGGTCGCCGAGCCGGTCGATAGCTCTTTTGCCCCCGTGGACGAAAACTTTACCCAGGCGTAAGCCGCTAGAGGTTTTGCAACAGCGCTTCGAAATTCCCTTGCCCTATTTCCACAAATAGGAAACTGGCAGCGGTCTTCAGGCGATCATAGCTCTCCAGGCCGCGCACTCCGCCCACTTGGCGCATGTTGTCCAGGCTGGGGACCGGCAGGATCCACCACGAATCCAGACGGATTAGCAACCAGAAACGCAGTTTCATCATCGCCAGCAAAGAGTACAAACGCACCTCCACGCCGACCTGCTGTAGCTTGGAAACTATTTCCAGCCGTTGCCCCGCCGCTGTTTCCGCCTCTCGATTTGCCCATTCGATGAGCACCGCCGAGTTGTGCGCCATGCGTTGCACAACCGCCAGGTAATGATGGATGCGCTTGCGCTGGAGCGCCCTGAATTCGCCCGGAGCCAGCTCTTTGCGCAGAATCGCTTCCGTTTCCGGATCGAGGAGGGCTTCGGCTTTTTCAAAATCTATCGGAAGAAGATAATCGGCAACGTCATGGATGGTGCGATCAGGAAAGCGAAACCAGATCAGACCCATCGTGACAACGGCGGCAATGAACCCCGCGGTGATAATCAAATACCAGACAAAGTTGGCGATCATGGACGCGGCACTCTCCTGGCTATGTCTCTATAACGCTCCAGGTCCTGCAATGAGAGTGGGGGCTCGTCACTGCTTGGTGCTACAGCTTTGATGGGGGTGCTGAAATACCACAGCCAAATTAGAACGGCAACAGTGTAAGTGATAACCGATACCCACCCCCACAAAAATGTGAATCTTGTTCCAGATTCGTAATAGCGGGTGGTTGTGAAAAGATTTACCGCAGCATAAACCCCATAACCAGAACTAATGCCAAAATGGTGCTGCCGCCAGCGTAATCCAAATAGTGCTACCAAAACGATTGATGTTACGAACGTTAGAACTTGAAGAAACCGTAATCCCAGTTCTATCCCGACTGCGCCAGCCATAATGGCGTCAGTTCCGGGAGGCTGTTGGCCTATGCGGCTCAAGGTTAAACCTACTGCGATTAAGACTAGAACTGGAAAAATCACCCGTACCCACCATACTCGTCCAAGGTATTGAAATACTCCTCGGCAAACTTCATACATCACAACAGCCCCGAGAAGAGACTGAACCACGTCTGTTCCCCAATATAAATAAAAGTACACAGTCGCCTGATTTTTGGCTGCAAAGCGCGCCATAGCAGCCAGCAAAGCAAATAACGTATATGCGAAGAACCAGGGGAATGAGCGGTAAGCTCTGCCACGCACGAGAATGTACGACAACAATAGCTGAAGAATAAACGGAATGTAAGCCAGAAGAATCATGGCAGATGAGCAGTTTAGACTAGCTGCTCATCCGCCCCCAAGCAAGCATTACCGCATTGGGAAAAGCATAAGCGGACTTGCTCCAAAAGAACTTGCTGGAGTTTTCTTTGGAGGATTCGGCGGCAACCCTGAACCTTCTGCGAATACAGCGGTTGTACTGGCGATTAAAAGCAATGCTGCAAAGATGAAGCGTACGGTTTTCATTGGGTTTCTCCTCGAAAATTTTGGTTCGTAGGCAGGAATATCCTGCGTTGGCTTGAGGATAACTTGTGGAAATACACTTTCCTGGAAGAAATGGTCTTGTTCCGTTAACCGATCTTGTTCGCAAAGGTAGGGAGACTACCTACTACTAAGTAAGTAATCCAAACTTCCGGGGAGAAGGGAGGGCTACATGCCCATCGCAGCTCTCAAGCGTGGCCTTATGATCTGCTTACTGCGGCAGTAACATGCCTTTCTCTAAGTGCCGGGTAACGTGCGCATAAGATGCGGCGTGAGGATCGTGGGTCACCATCACCACGGTCTTATGAAAATCCTCGTTCAGGCGCTTGAGGATTTCTAGGATGTCAGTGGCTGACTGGCTGTCCAAGTCGCCGGTAGGTTCGTCAGCTAGCAGCAAGGTTGGATCGCTCACGATGGCGCGAGCGATAGCGACCCGTTGTTCTTGTCCGCCGGAGAGTTGCTTGGGCAGATGCTGTACTCGTTCTTCCAATCCGACCAGTTTCAGCGCGGTCATCACGTGGTCGCGGCGCTGCTTGGCATTCAGCTTGGTCAGCAAGAGAGGCATCTCGACGTTCTCGAAGGCCGTCAGCACGGGGATCAAGTTAAAGGTCTGAAAGACATAGCCGACGTGAGTATTGCGCCAGCGGGCGGACTGGGCGTCGTTTAATTTGAAAATATTTTCGCC
>CAZETZ010000010.1:38545-62942 GCA_964514735.1 uncultured Acidobacteriaceae bacterium
TCTTTCAAATCTTGTGGGGCGGTAGTGATAACGCTCTCGCCGCCGTTAAGGCCGTCCACCAGAACGCCTCCACTGCGTTGCGCGCGGACGTGCACTTCACGCTGTAGCGCTTTGCCATTGAAGGCAATGAAAACCACCTTTTTGCCGTCGCGGTCGCGTACCGCGTTGGTGGGAACGAAAACTCCGGCTGGCTCGGAAGACTTCGCATTGGCCTTCGGCTCATCAGCCACGAACTTAGCAGTGGCATTCATCTCCGGACGCAAATATTCGTCCGGATTCAGCACCTGCACCTTCACCTGCACCGTGGCTTTTTGCCGGTTGGCCTCGGGGGAAACCTCAGCGATCTGGCCGTTGTATTTGCGATCGGGAAATGCGTCCACAGTGACGAGCGCTTTTTGTTTCGGACCAAGCCGAGCGAAATCATCCTGGGCGATGTCCAGTTCCACTTGCAGATCGTTCAGATCGGCCAGCGAGAATACCGGACGCGCCGCGCTGGCAAATTGTCCGGTGAGCAATTCGCCCTTTTCTACACTGCGGTCCAGAATCGTGCCCGTGATTGGAGCGCGAATCACCGTCGCATTCAATTGCTCTTTCGCGTATGCGGCCTGTCCTTCGGCCTGAGCAACCTGGCCTTTGGCCCGCGCAATTTCCTCTACCCGCGGGCCAAGCTTCGCCAATTGAAAACTCTGTTCCAGCGAGTGCGCACGTTGCTGGCTGGCTTCATACTTCGCCGTCGCATCGTCCAAGGCCTGCTGGGAAAGCACTCCCTGCGCGACTAGATTCTTCGTGCGATCCAGTGTGATCTTGTCATTAGCGGCGGTAGCGCGGGCTTCACTTAGATTGTGTTCGCTCTGCTGGATTTCTTCCGGTCTTGATCCGTGTTGCAACTGCTCAAGCTGGGCGCGCGCGCTGTCTGCTGCGCCTTGTGCTTGCTCGTACTGTGCGCGGAATTCCTGATCTTCTAAGCGGACAAGAACCTGGCCTTCCTTGACTTTGTCACCCTTCTCGACACCGATCCATGCCACACGTCCAGTGACCTTCGAGTTCGCCTCAATCTTGTGATGGGCCACGATGTAACCCGTGGCCGAGAGCACAACTGAACCTGCTGGATCATTGCTGCTCTCCGCCGCAGCACGGACCACTTCGACCTGCGGGGTATCACCGGAGAACAGACGATAAGCCATGGCAGATAGACTCAACAGCACCACCACAGAAATGCCAATGATGATGTAGCGCCGCGACCAGGAGGGTCCTTCGCCTTCATCGTCTCCGCGGGCCGTACGATCAATTCGCAGGCCTTTTAGTTCTTCGTGTTTGGTGTCAATCGACATGATTGTTAGTTCAGTTCGCCTCGCTTCGCTCCGGGACAGCCGAGGCGGCTGTCTCTACGTAATTTTTCAATCCCGCAACGCTGCCAAAATCTCTCGCCGTGAAGCATGCCACGCCGGGAAAATCCCGCCGAACAATCCCATGACCAGCGCAAATATGATGGCGCTGATTACCACGCCTGGAGTCATTTGTAGGCCGAACACAACCTCACTGAATGTCACCTGGTTTTGCGTTCCGGTGGTCATGCCGTTGAACGGCAACATCAATACAATTCCGACCAGCGCCCCGAGCAGTGCGAGTAGCAAGGACTCAAGAACAAACGACGTCAGGATGCTCGGACGCGAAAATCCAATCACTCGCAAGGTTGCAATCTCGCGCGAACGATATGCCACCGCCGCATACATCGTATTCATAGCCGCGAAACTGGAACCGATGGCCATGATCGCAGCCACCAGCCAGCCGATAAATTTAATGACCGCGCCGGAACTGGTCTGCGTAGCGTAATACTCAGGTTCCAACATGCTGTCCAGCTTGAGACGTTGATCGTCACTCACCCGATGCTTGAGCGCGTCAGCCGCGACCGCATCCGTAGCCCGCAAATAAGCGGAGCTATACACGCCCTGACGATCAAAGTCAGAGGTCATCTGATTCACATCGCCCCAAATCTCCGACTCAGCGGCCGTTCCGCCCGCATCGAAGACACCCACGACCTGCCATGCTCCCTTACCAAACTCTATCGAGTCCCCAACGTTCGCATGGGAAAAACGCTTGTTGATGCTTTTGCTCACGACAACTTCACGTTGCCCTGGGGTAAACCATCGCCCTTGCGCGAGCTTGATCGCAGGACGAAGTTCCAGACCGTCCTGCATCATGCCGCGGACCGTGACGTTCACTTCGCCTGAGCCATCTTTACGGGGCAGCACGATCACTACCGTGATTTCCCCTGAAACCAGCGGTTCACCATGACTGTCTATGGCGACTCCAGGTAGCGTCTTCAGGATCTGGAAATTCTCCGACGGGAACGGCCCTGTCAGCTCGCTCGTGGAACCTTTACGCAACACAAGGACATTCAGAGGATTGCCACTCGTCTTGAATGCCTTCTGCAATCCCGCTAGCAGCGCCATGATGAAAATGGCCGTAGTTACCGTGAGCGCAATGCCCAGCGCTGTCATGACGGTCAGGCCCATGCGAAGCTTCATGTTGCGGATGTTGTATTTGAGCGGCACCGTCATGATCGTTCTGACGATCCGGGCGCCTATATAACCAAACATAAAGTTGTATCCTCGCTCAGCCGATGTGGCGCAGCCCCTCTACAATTCCCAGCCGTGATGCGTTGTACGAAGGAATAATGGCGCTAATGAAACCCACTAACGCAGCCACCACCAAAGACACCACCATGATGGGGAGTTTTACTTCTAGAGCTCCAGCAAAACCACCGGCTTGTGCCGCTCCCTTCCCAAGAACAAACGCTACCAGCGATCCCATAAATCCGCCGACCAGCGCCAGAACTACCGCCTCTCCGACAAAGAGACTAAGCACAGTCCCACGCGTGAAGCCCAAAGTCTTGAGCACCGCCACTTCGCGTGTGCGTTCGCGGATCGACATGGCCATGGTGTTGGCAGAAACCAGCAGAATCGCGAATACCACTGCGCCGCAAATGCTCAGGATGAAAGCCTTCACGTTCCCTAGCATGGCCAGAAATCCGAGCTGAAACGCAGCCTCGGTTTCAGTCCTTGTAGGTTGTGGGGAGTTGCGGAACATTTCATCAATGGCTGGCCCGATCTTCTGCACAGCATCCGTCGAATCCGCCAAAATCGTGTAAAAGCCCTGCTGTCCCTTCATATAAGGCACAGCCTCTTCCACATATTTCTGGTTGTAATAAAGAGATTGCGTAGGGCGCGGCGCGGTAAAAATCCCGCGAATTGTCAATTCCAAATTCACTGGAAAAATTGTACCGGTGACGATGATCTTCTGCCCTACTTTCCAGCCAAACTCCTCGGCTTTCTTGCTGTCTACTACCGCCCCAGCACGGTCCGCCTGCCAGGCTTTAAGTTCTTCATCGGAAATCTTCCAATCCTTATATACCTTGAAGAATTCATCCGGGTCGGTCCCAAACTGCGCGAAGAAATTTTTTCCCTTATCGTCCTTGTACACTCCGCCGAACCAGTTCTGAGGAACAACGACGGCAACCCCCGGTATCGCCCGAATCTTTTCCCGGTAGAAGGCCGGCATGGAGAAGGTCAGCGACACTTTATGCCGGGTCACCAGCCGCAGGGCCGACTCCTCGGTCCCCTTCGACATATAGAAGTTGCGCCAGATGGCCATCATCAAGGTGAGCAACAGCAGGGAAAAACCAATGCTCAGCACCGTCAAAATACTCCGTCGCAAATTGCGAAAGCTGTTCTTGCGGACAAACGTGGTTAGGGTCATGGTTCAACTCCGGCGGGCAACCAATGCTGGGGAACTGGGCCTGCCAAGGATAAATCATCGTTCCGGGCGAAACAACCGTGAGATCCCCGGCACAAAACGAAGATTCACAGCTTGTTGTTGTCTATCGTTTTCTACGCAAAATCATCGTGGACGGTTCCCTCAGCGAACTGATTGCATGATCAGGCAACCGCCCGTACTGCAACCAGTGGGGATCGTCATCCGGGCTTTGTGACAAATGTCACCTGCGGTCGCTTTCAAAGGGAAGGGGCGGTCCCCCCGCCGGCACTCCCTCGACATCGAACTTGGGAGTAACCAAAGTACAACAACTGCGAATTCACTGGAGGGGGTTTTTCCTCTGCGGAAGCCGGCCACTCCGGTGAATCCAGTGCCGGACGGAATCTACATGCTCTACAGGTTGGATTCGGCGCCCCGTGGCCCATCAACAAGTTTTGCCGTCCTTGGGTCCGTCCGCCGCCAGCTTGACGAAGCCTGGGCAGCCGCAGGTTAGAGACCGGCTCACTCCCACGATCAACTCCCACACCATGGGCCGCGCTCCCCGCCAATTCTTGAGTACCTTCGTAACTCAACACCGGTTTACGAACGGGCTATCCTAACGTTACTTCGTCGCCATGGCCTTCGTTGTTCTGGCTGTGGGAAAAGGACGATTTGCGCCTGTTGAGGCTGAAGCAAGGATTATGTCGAACAAGATCGGCCGCTTCGAAATTCTGAGTGAGATCAGCAAGTCTCCCATCGGCTTCGTGTACAAAGCCAATGATCCGGAGAGCAGCCAGACGGTTGCTTTGAAGACCTTGACCCTTGGGTCCATGGGCGAGCACGTCACCGAGATGGTGCAACGGCTGGTGCAGGAGTCCCAGGGCACAGGCTCGCTCAGCAGCCACAATATCGCGCAGCTTCTTGGGGTGGACGAGATTGAGGGCAAGTTTGTTGCGGCCCTGGAATACGTGCAGGGCAATAGCGTCGCTACTATGCTGGCGCGCAACGAAGGCTTCTCCATCTGGGACATCAAGGACATTGCCCGGCAAAGCGCGCAGGCCCTCGATCATGCGCATGCCCGCAAGGTTTTCCATCTCAGCCTGGAGCCCGACAAAATCATGTCGGGATGGGATGGCACGGTAAAGATTCTCGGTTTTGGCATTTCCGCCATGAGCATTCCGTCGTCGCAGCTGCATGGACAAGTGCCCAGAATGACGCACTACATGTCACCCGAGCAGTGGCTCGGTCAACCGGTCGACGCGCGCTCCAATTTATTCACCTTGGCGGCGATTCTGTATGAAATGATGACCGAGCAGAAGGCCTTCGACGGAAGCAGCGAGGATGAAGTAAAGCAAATGGTCCTCGAAGGCGCACCGGTCCCGCCCAACCAGATCAACAACAAGATTTCGCCGGATGTCAGCGGTGTGATCCTGAAGGCGCTTTCCAAGACGCCGGCGGAGCGTTTCGTCTCCGGGCAGGACCTGGTCACCGCGCTCGAAGGACACAAAGAGGCGACAACGGTAGCGCCTGCGGCGGTAAAGAAACCCACGCAGCCATCCAAGGGAATCAATGTTCCGGGCCAGGAAAAACCAGCGCCTGTCGCCGCCGCCGCAAAACCTGTAGCGCCGCCCGCTGCCACCCCGCCAGCAGCCCCGGCCAAGACCCAGCTCCCGGTCGCAAAGCCGGTTGCGGCGCCTGCCACCCAAAAGCAAGCCGCCGCCGCGGCCGGATGGGGAGGCACCGGTACCGGCAGCCCTGCCACCGAATCGCGCGCCGTGGCCAAGGGCCAGCCGGTCGCGAAACAAGAAACGCCTGGGGCGGAAAGCATCAGCGCCGAGCAGCCGATTCTGTCCGCCGCGGTCGAAGAAGCGCCGGTTGAATTCGAAAAGTTTACCCCCGATCCGGCGGTGGTAGAGGAAAGCGCGCCCGCCTCTCCTGCTCGCAAGAGTTTCTCGGAGATGGACGAGCTACCTCCACTCAAGGAAGCCTACGTCGCGCCGCCGGCCCCGGTCGAGGAAGTTCCCGCGCCTGCGCCGCCGCTTACAACTCCCACCTTTAAACCACGCGAGGAGAAGCCCAAGATTCAGCCCAAGGTGGTTGCCAAGAAGGCCGTGCAGGAGATCAAAAAGACCCCGCCCAAGTTATTTGGCTACTCCGTGGCGGCGGCAGTCGGTCTCATCTTATTGGTGGTCGCGGGCATCGCTTATCACATCTACTCGCAGAATGGGGACGAGGGATCGCCTCCGCCCATCGCCGCCCAGCCGCAGCCCTCTGCAACGCGGCCTGCCCCGGCGCCGGCCCCAGTAGCGCCCGAACCGGCGACAACTGAGCCCGATGTCATTACGATCCAGCCGAAGTCCGTTCCTCACAAGGCGAAACCTGCAGCGCCGGTCATCGTGCCCGGAGAGGTGACAGTCAGCTCGAATCCCGACGGAGCGCAAATTCAACTGGACGGGCAATCCAATGCCAGCTGGGTCACTCCAGTGGTCCTGGCCGAACTCGCACCAGGCCGGCACACGGTGACCGTCAGCAAAGCGGGATACGCGCCGGAAACTCGCGCGGTTGACATCGCCTCCCACGGCAAGGCAGTGCTTTCGTTGCAACTGGCCCTTCTTCCAGCCGCTGTTTCCGTCACCAGCAATCCCGCCGGAGCCAAGGTTTACGTCGACGGAAGAGACATGGGCAAACCCACGCCGGTCCAGATCAATGTGGACAAGCCCGGCAATCACACCATCCTGGTCCGTAAGGATGGTTATCTGGACGAAACCAGTTCCATGAACCTGCAAGCCGGCCAGACCTATCGCTACGCTCCGGCCTTGCGCCAATTGGGTTCTACTTCGGAAATCAAAATCAAGAAATTCATGGGCGGTGGAGCGCCGGAAGGCTCAGTGCTGGTCAGCGTGAAGACCCAGCCCAAAGGCGCGCAAGTGGCCATCAACCGGCGCATCCTGGACAAAACGGCCCCGGTCGAGTTTTACCTGAACCCAGGCACCTACATTGTCGATATCACGGACTCGGGGTACAAGAGCGTGCAGCGCATCATCAACGTGGAACAAGGCTCCAAGATCAACATCGATGAAACGCTAAACCACGAATAAACACATCCTCTCAAGACAAATCAAGGCCCGCTTGGCGAGCGGGCCTTAGTTTTTTCACTTCGATCCGAGTACGTTATCTGCCGTGTTCTTTCCCGCCGGCAAAAAGGTCCGACATCACGTTCACATTGCGGTCGCAAGCATGGTTCAGACAAGGCAGGTCGAATGCGGCTTCCAACGACTTGAGCAGGGAAAAGTGATTGTAGCGTTGCCCGCTCTGAGTGCCATGGACGCCGTAGTTGGTATCGACGATCAAGACGACCTGGTTGATGTTGGGCGCCAGGCTGTAGTCATTTTCATCCCAGGTCACGACGATGGCGTTGCGGCCGACTTTCCAGACTGGAGAACGATGGATCGCTTCCACAATCCGTTGTACGGTCACGTCGCCCAGGTAGATCAGCGCGGGATTCAGGCTGGCCTGAGATCCATCACTGCTCGGATCAAAGTTGCAGAACGCGCCTGCATTGCCGCGGCCGTGCTGGTCATGGCACTGATCGGGGACGATGAAAGAGAACGCCGGTACGAACCCAGAACCGAGGTCGGCGAACAGCCCATGCGCGCCCTCGAAGGCCACGGTATTTTTCAAGCTGCTGTCCCGGTCTTCGCCTTCTTGCACGCTGCGGAAATAGACGAAGGGGTTGTGTTTGACCGCGTAAAGCTTCACCAGGTCGTTCTGTGTAAGGGGCGGGTTGAGTGTCGGGAAGATCTTGGTGAAGTCGGTGGTGTCGGTGTAAAAACCGTCGCTATTGTTTACGCCATCGGCCCCGATCAGCGGCAGACTCTGCTGGTAGCTCTTCCAGTCAAGTCCGCGCTGGGCCAGTTGGTCGGCGATGGTCTTACCCGTGATGCCGGATGCGGACGGAATGGACTCGACTCCGTCAATATTGTTTTCTCCCGGCGGCCCTGAGGTCTCATTGCTAAAGTCAACCGCTGGGGTCGCCGCATCGGTCCCCGTCCCGAAGATGGGGCAAATATCGCCAAACAGACCATTATCCAACGAGGTTGTGCCCGAAGCCAGGTTGGTGGTGCAGCTTTTATTGTGCCAGTCCGGCGAGTTGTCGTTAAGCACGCCAAAGTTCGACCCGCCCACCACTTCCAGATAGTTAGTCAAGCTGGGGTGCGCAATGGCGAAGTAATTGGTCGCCAGATTGGCCGATTTGGAGTATTGAGTGACGAATGGTTCATTGGGGTTGTTGAGAATCTGGTTGTAGCCATGGTTCTCCATCATGATAAAAAACACATGATTCAGGTGGGGAACGCCCTTGGGCGTGGGACCTTCGGCGGCAAACACTGCGCTTCCCAGTGCGATCGCCAACAGGCCCAGAGTTGCAGCCCTTCTCTTCATATCCATTTCCTTCCTTGACTTGGGGTTAAGAACGAACGCCCGAAGACTGCTGTCACGTGGCTTTCTTGCCCGGGCCAATGTAGTGAGACTTGGTTACAGCCCGATTAACGGGCGATTAAGATCCAATGACAGACAAGGGGCAGAATGGTAAGGTGTGTTCGTTTTTGTAAATTCACCGCTTTTTAACTTCCCAGCAACGAATCCGACATGTTGCCTTCCTATGCTTGCGTCCAGTTGCATTTCCACCCGACTGTCCGTTTTAAGCGGACGGTTCACCCTAGCTTCCAACCGAATATAAGAGGAGAAACCAATGTTGCGTGAGGTACTTACTTCCGCTGCGAAAAAAGCTGCCGCGGTTTTTCTGGCCTTGACCACTGTTGTTGCGTCCACTACGCCAGCCTTTGCCGGGTCCGAACGGACCGCCACCCCCATTAAGCATCTTGTGATCATCTTCCAGGAGAACATATCTTTCGATCACTATTTCGGGACTTATCCCGTGGCCCTGAACCCCCCGGGTGAGCCCGCGTTCGTCGCCCGCAAGGACACCCCCACCGTGAATGGATTGCAAGGCGCTTTGCTGACCAGCAATCCGAATTTCCTGAACGCCGCCAACGGAACCGGGGCCACAAACCCTTTCCGTTTGGACCGGTCACAGGCTGCTACCGCCGATCAGGGACACAGTTACGGTCCCGAGCAGGCTGCCGCCCATGCAGGATTGATGGATTTGTTCCCCAAGTCAGTAGGGACCGCCGGACCGCCGCCCAATGCACCGCCACAAATTGTGACTACCAAGGGCCTCACCATGGGTTATTTCGACGGCAACACGGTCACGGCGTACTGGAACTATGCCCAGCACTTCGCCATGAGTGACAACTCGTATGACACGGTATTTGGCCCGTCTACTCCTGGCTTGTTGAACCTGGTTTCGGGACAAACCAACGGTCTGGCCCAGGTCATCAACGGCACCGGTAGCGAAACTGCCGGTGGCAATGGTACGTTGACTGTGGTCGGTGACCCTGATCCCATCGGCGATGTCTGCTCTGCTCCCACCCGGAACCAGGTACAAATGGCCGGTAAGAGCATCGGAGATCTCCTGAACACCGCTGGCGTGACCTGGGGCTCTTTCATGGGAGGTTTCGACCTCACCCTCACCAATTCCAATGGAACCACTGGATGCCTGCGGAGCTCGGTCTCGACGCTCACCGGAACCGTCGGCGACTATATTCCCCACCACGCCTTCTTCCAGTACTTCGGATCCACGTTGAATGCGAGCCACACCCGGCCCAACTCAGTCTGGGAAATCGGACACGATGGCGTTGCCAACCACGAGTACGACATCAACGATTTCTTCGCTGCCGTGAAGGCGGGGAATTTTCCCGCGGTGAGTTTCCTGAAGGCCCCTTCTTTCCAAGACGGCCATGCCGGCTACTCGGACCCTCTGGACGAACAGACCTTCGTCGTCAACACCATCAACTTCCTGGAAAAGTCCCACGAGTGGGATGAAACTGCGGTGGTTATTCTTTACGACGACTCCGACGGCTGGTACGACCACGTCATGAGCCCGATCGTCAACCAATCCACCAGCCCTGCCGATCAACTGACTGGGCCCGGGACCTGCGGCGATGGCAGCATGGCGCTGTCCGGCCCGGACGCCACGGTCAATCCCCACGCCCAGGGCCGTTGCGGCTATGGTCCGCGTCAGCCGCTGCTCGTCGTCTCTCCATGGGCCAAGGAAAACTTCGTGGACCACACCATCACCGACCAGACCTCGATTACACGCTTCATCGAGGACAACTGGCTCGGAGGACAGCGAATTGGCGGCGGGTCGTTCGACGCCCTGGCCAATCCCATCAACCAGATGTTCGATTTCAAACATCACGGCGACCGGGAGGGAAAGCTGTTCCTCGACCCCAGCACCGGAGAACCAACCGGCAACTGGTAGTTTGTTTCTGGCCTTCCTCGCGAAGGCCTGGCAAGGGCATGCAGATCGGCCATCTGCATGCCCTCTGTTTTTTGATAGGCTGCACTCACCTCAACCATGACAAGAAAATCCCTGCACCTCAGCCGGCGCTCCTTTCTGCAAAAGTCCGGGTTACTGGCCGCCGGCATGGCGATGGGCCGTCCCACGGCCCGCAAGTTGGCTGCGCCCGCCTCACCGATGCTGGACCTGAATTCCCTCGCGAAGTTCGTGGATCCACTGCCCATCCCTAAAATTGCGGCCCCCAAGGGTACTCGTCCTCATCCCGACAATCCCGCCGGGCACGTGCCGTATTACCGGATCAGCATGCGGCAGGTCGAAACCGCGGTCCACCGCGACATGAAGCCCACCCGGATGTGGGCCTTCGGGGAAAGCGTGCCCGGGCCGACCTTGGAAACCCGCAGTGGGCAAGGGGTCCTGGTCGAATGGGAGAACCAGCTTCCCACCCAGCACTTCCTGCCCATCGACCGCACCGTTCACGGGGCCGAAGCCAGCAAACCCGAGGTCCGCGCTGTTACCCATTTGCACGGGGCCAAAGCGCCTGCTGACAGTGATGGTTATCCGGAGGACTGGTCTGTACCCGGGAAATCCAAACTTTATTTCTACCCCAACCAGCAGGACGCAGCCATGCTCTGGTATCACGACCATACCATCGGTATCACCCGCTTGAACCTGTATGCGGGGCTGTTCGGCGCATTTCTTGTGCGTGACGATTTTGAAGATGGACTGAATCTTCCCAAAGGAAAACACGAGGTCCCACTGGTCCTTTGCGACCGTTCGTTTGGCCGTGACGGACAACTGTTTTACCCAGTCTCGCCCGATCCCAAAGCTCCCTGGGTGCCGGAGGTCTTTGGCGATGGAATTCTGGTGAACGGCAAGCTGTTCCCTTACCTGGAGGTCGAGCCGCGCAAATATCGCCTGCGGGTGCTGAATGCCGCCAACGGACGTTTTTTTCACCTGACTTTTTCCAATGGTCTGGAGTTCCATCAGATCGGCACCGATCTCGGCCTGCTCCCTGCCCCGGCGCCGCTGCAAAGTTTGCTGATTGCGCCGGGAGAACGGGCGGACCTGGTGGTCGATTTTTCACGTCACGCGGGCGAGGGCTTCGTCGCCAACAATGACTCGCTTGCCGTCATGCAGTTCCGTGTGGCAAAAACCCCGGCCCAGGACGAGAGTCAGTTGCCCGCGGCTTTGCGCCCAGTTCCCCGGCTTCAAGAAGCCAGCGCTGTAACCACACGGGTCCTCACCCTTGGCGAAGCCGACGACAAGCAGGGCAATCCCACCACCATGCTGCTGAACAATACCCATTGGGACATGCCGGTCACAGAGAATCCCAAGCTGGGTTCGACGGAAATCTGGCACCTGCTCAACTTCACCGACGACTCCCACCCCATTCATCTCCACCTGGTCCGTTTTCAAATTCTGGACCGCCGCAGCTTCGAGCCGGAGGCTTACTACCACGGCGGCAAAATTCAATTTATCGGCGACCCCGTCCCTCCCGCTCCCAACGAAGCCGGGTGGAAAGACACGGTGCAGGCCCATCCCGGAATGGTTACACGCATCATCGCGAAATTCGAAGGCTACCCCGGCCGCTATGTGTGGCACTGCCACATCCTTGAACACGAGGACAACGAAATGATGCGACCGTATGACATTGTTCCGTAACCATGCTCATTGGCCGCGGACTTACGCAGATGAGCGCGCCTTTGCATCCGCGTGAATCCGCGAAGGTCCGCGGCTAAAGATTTGGGGATGTAAACAGATGTTAGACTTTGGTGTTTTAGAGCGGGAGAAGTTCCCATGAGCATTCAGCGGGTCGGGGTCATCGGGGCGGGAACCATGGGCAACGGCATCGCCCACGTGTTTGCCCGGAGCGGTTACCAGGTTGTGTTGTGCGATGTCGAGCAGCGTTATGTGGACCGGGGCCTGGCCACGATTGGCAAAAACCTGGACCGCGAAATTGCCAAAGGCAAAATCACCGCGGCTGACAAATCGAGCGTGCTCAAGCGTATTGCACCGGCCCTGGACCGCGCAGAGATGGCTGCCTGCGATTGCGTGGTGGAAGCCGCGACCGAGAAATGGGAAGTAAAAACAGAAATTTTCCGCGAGCTCGATAAAATCTGCCGCCCGGAAGTGGTGCTGGCCTCAAACACGTCTTCGATCTCGATTACCAAGCTGGCAGCCTTGACCCAACGCCCGGACAAAGTCATCGGCATGCACTTCTTCAATCCGGTCCCGGTAATGAAACTGGTGGAGGTGGTCCGCGGGCTGGCTACATCGCAGGAAACTTTCGCCACTGTGCGCGACCTGGCCATCAAGCTGGAGAAAATTCCGGTCGAAGTCACCGACGCTCCCGGTTTCGTTTCCAACCGCGTGCTGATGCCGCTGCTGAACGAAGCCATGTTCGCCGTGCTGGAAGGCGTGGCTTCCCCCGAAGCCGTGGATGAAATTTTCAAACTGGGTATGGCCCACCCCATGGGCCCGCTGACGCTGGCGGATTTCATCGGGCTCGATGTCTGCCTGGACATCATGCGGGTACTCCATGATGGACTGGGCGATCCCAAATACCGGCCTTGTCCCTTGTTGATCAAGATGGTGGACGCAGGATGGTTGGGGAAAAAAAGCGGAAAAGGCTTTTACACTTACGCCTAGATGGGTACCTGGACACTCTCTACTATTTGCCGGACGGCCTGCTCGGCTTGCTCGGACTTCTTCAAGGTGGAAGGACCAACACCGTTGACCGCCACGCGGTGGGCAAACACCGGGACCACCAGGGGTTTGAAATCCTCCGGCACGCAAAAATCGCGCCCCTCAAGAAACGCCGAGGCCTGCGCCGCGCGATACAGCATGAGGGAACCCCGCGGCGAAACTCCTAGAATAAACTCTCCGCCCTCGCGTGTTTTCTGCACGATGTTCAGCGCATAGTGGACCAGGGAATCGTCCACCCGCACCTGGGTCACCGCTTCCTGCATTTCCAGCACCTCCTGGCCGCTTAGCACTGGCCGCATGCGATCAAGATGAACGGCCCCTGCTTCAGCCCGCAAAATTTCCCGTTCAGCCTGGCGGTCGGGATAGCTCATGCGGATGCGCATCAAAAACCGGTCCAGTTGTGATTCCGGCAGCGGGTAGGTGCCATGGTGCTCGACCGGGTTTTGCGTGGCGATGACCAAAAATGGCTTGGGCAGCGTGTAAGAATGCGCGTCCACCGTAACTTGCCCTTCGTTCATCGCCTCCAGCAGGGCCGACTGGGTCTTGGGGGTGGTGCGGTTGATCTCGTCAGCCAGCAGTACGTTGGCAAAAATCGGGCCGCGCTTGAACTCAAACGCTTGCTCCACCGCCGAGTAAATGGAAATCCCCAGAACATCGGAAGGCAGCATGTCGCTGGTGAACTGCACCCGCTGAAAGCTGCAATCAAGCGCCCGTGCCAAGGCATGCCCCAGCGTAGTCTTGCCCACCCCTGGAACGCCCTCAATCAGAAGATGGCCCCGGGCCAGAATACACACCAACGCCAGACGGACAACCCCGTCCTTGCCGCGAATGATTTTGCGGAGAGAAGTTTCCAGTTGCGCCGCGCGCTGTGCGGCGGCTGTGGCTGTGTGGGGAGACACTTAGCGGATTCTACTATGACGGGAGCGAAAGCAAAGTTACTGAGGTTCCGCAACTGAGAACCGGCCACCGAGAACGGAGAACTCACATACTTCCCCAAGAAAATCGAGGGGGCTTATGAGTTCCCTGTTCTCGGTTGTCAGTTCTTAGTTACTGCATGAACTCAGCCGGACGCCCGGTCAAGCGCTCGATTCGCTTGGCAATGGGCGGATGGGTGGAAAACAAACCGCCAAAGTTGACGCCAAGCAGGGGCTGGATGATGAACAGATGCGCGGTGGAGGGAGTAGCGGCCATCGGCACACGGCGGGAATATGCATCCAGTTTGGCCAAAGCGCTGGCCAGCGCATAGGGATTTCCCGTGTAATGCGCGCCCGTAGCGTCCGCCTGATATTTACGCGAACGTGAAACCGCCAGTTGAATCAGCATCGCCGCGAATGGGGCCAGAAACAGCATGAATAAAGCGCCCAACCCGCCGCCGCGCTCGCGGTCATCGCGGTTTCCGTAGCCTCCGAAAATCATGCCCCAGCGGGCAATGTCCGCCAGATACGTAATCGCGCCCGCAAGGGTTGCCGCAATCGAACTGATCAGAATGTCTCGATTGCCAACATGTCCCAACTCGTGCGCCAGCACCCCTTCCAACTCTTCATCATTGAGCAAATTCAAAATGCCGTGGGTGACGGCAACCGACGCGTGCTGCGGACTGCGTCCGGTAGCGAAGGCATTCGGCGAATCGGTGGGAATCACATACAGTTTCGGCATGGGCAGGCCGATCTTCTGGGTCAGCCGTTGCACAGTGTCATAAGCCCGTGGCAATTGTTCGCGGGTCACCGGCTGCGCCCGGTACATCGCTAAAGCGATCTTGTCGGAAAAAAAATAGGAGACAAAATTCATCACCCCGGCGATCCCCAGGGCCAGCAACATCCCATTCTGCCCGCCAAAGGCGCGTCCCAGCGCCATGAGCAGAAGCGTCAGAGCGGTCAATAAGAAAGCGGTTTTAAAGGTGTTTCCCATAGGGATTCACTTCATTAGATGGGGCGCGCGACCCGCAGGATGCAACCCGTCCAGATCAGGCCTGAGGCTTCCTCTTGAGGGCCCGCTCCAGCGTCTGGTCGAGCGCGGCCTTCGCCTTGGCGTACTCTTCCTGGGTGATAGCGCCTTGTTTATGTTCCATTTCCAGTTGGAACAACTCGTCCTTTAACACATCGAGCAGCATGGAGGGCCCACCCGAGGCGGGTCGCGGAGCAACCACATTGCTCACCACCGGGGTAGAGGCCGGCGCCGCCGGAAACCCGGCCGCCGCCGTTGCCGGCCGCCGCGCGGTAAATATCGCGCCTGCAATGAGGGCCACGGCGAAAACGACCAGAATGGGCCACATATATTTCTGTAGGGGGCGTGGCGCATCAATCGGCGGTCCGAGCCCGCCTCCTGGACGCGTGTCCTGTCCCGGCGGTGGCCCGCCATCGCTTGCCTCCTCGCCACTCGGCCCGGACTCCAACAACTGCCCCGTGCCCGAGAGTTTGAAACCCAGGGGATCGCCCACCTGGGTGTTGGACGCAACCTCCACCCCAGTGTCCGGATCTTTGGGGTTCTTCATGTCCTTGAACGCCGCCCCGGCAGCCCCGGCAAACTGCATGGTCTTGGGCAGCATCACCACCAAGTGTTGCGCAGGATAAAGCGGACGTGGATCGAGGCTGGCTTCTCCCGAGTAGGGAAGGTGAAACACGACTTCGAATATCGTCTCCCCGGGGCGCAGCGGAAAAATAAAGGCATAGCGGTTTTTCTGGTCCTGGGGTACCGGCGCCAGGTTCAACTTCTGGCCTCCCGCGGTTTGCGCGTCTCCGGAATCCACCGTGGCCCCATCCGGCAGATAGAACTCAAAATTTGTGTCGTTCATCTGCGTACGCGGAGGTTTGGAAGTATTGTCCACGGCAAACAACCGCATCCCCTGTAATTCGTTTCCCTGTGTCTGAAAGCGCATCACATCGGCGGTCACGCTTATATTTTCGATCTTCTTGCTCACATCGTAAACCTGCGCTTCCACCGACGTAGTTCCCGGAGGCGCCATGCGATGATAGGTCACCCCCTGGTGGACCACGCGCACCAGGTGTGGCGCGTTTGTATCGTCCAGAGCGAGGCTGAATCTGCCCTTGGCGTCCGACTTCACCCGCGGGCCCTCTTCCATGCCCTGGCCAAGTTTGATGAGAATGACGTCGTCCCCTCCGGACGGCTTGCCGGTGGTGCCGTTGGTCACGGTTCCGGTCAAATTTTCCGCCAGGCAAAAGGCGCCGAGCAGCAGCACGCCTGCGCAAAGCTTGAGCAGAGTCTTCAACCTCTGGCTCCTTTCGGGGAAAGCTGGGACAGCGATGCATCCCTCTCCAGTTGGGCCATCTCGGCCAGCAAAGCCGCAGCTTCCTCTTCCATACTGCCCTTGAGCGATTCG
The DNA here is from genome assembly GCA_964514735.1 of uncultured Acidobacteriaceae bacterium. Taxonomy (GTDB): domain Bacteria; phylum Acidobacteriota; class Terriglobia; order Terriglobales; family Acidobacteriaceae; genus CAWBXL01. The sequence continues at coordinate 54,763 of CAZETZ010000010.1, forward strand.
TAGTCCACTTCGGAGAATTTTCCCGCTTTGTATTCGAAGTTCAGGTCGCGCAGGTTCTCGTAGACAACGTCCTTGCGTTCGCGCAGATAGGCCAGCCGCGTCTTGAGCTCGCTGTGCGCGACGCGCGCCGGATAAAACATGTAGATCGGCGCGCCCACCGCCAGCGCGGCAGTGAGGGCGAGAAAAAAGTATGGGATCATATCGGTTCCGTGTCCTTACGCACCTGGTCGCGGTAAGAATCTAACCCGTCTTGTACGGGGGATCCACTCGCCGGAGATATGGCCCCAACGGGCGGACGATGGTTCCAGCCGCGTACGATCAGCACCACTGCGCCGACTCCAAGGAACAAAGCCAGGTAAGGCATGACCCATGCAATTCTGCCGAAGCCAGTCGTCGATGGGGCCAGCAGCACAGTAGTCCCATACTTCTGCACAAAATCCTGCAGCGCAAGGCTGTCGTTGTCGCCGCGCTCAACCGCGGTGACCAGCTCCGCCCGCATCCGGTCGGAGTACTGGCAGCCCACGTGGTTGCATTCCAGCAAGATCTCATTGCACCCGCACATGCACATCAGGCGATGACCGAGAGAACTAAAGCGCGCCGCGTCGTCGCCGGCCCCGAGAAAAACAAATATCGTTAATATCAAAGTCACAAGTCTTGCCCAACGCAAAACCGGGAGGGCACGGCTTCGCGCCGGGCCGTCACCAATCCCGCTGAGTGAGGGCGCGGGCCCCTGCGGTTGGTTCTCTCGTGTTAAAGCAAAGCGTTTCATGCCCCAGTTCGCGAATCCAGGTTTACCTTAGACCCTAAAGCGCGAACGCTCCTTACACTTCGGCACGGCTGGAAGTCGTGCCCTCCCCATCTCTCACTCAGTCTCCCGCTCCCACCGTCGCCGGTTGAACCCGCGCCGGAGCAGTCACCCGCACCGGGGCCGCATTCGGAACCAGGCACAGGATGGTGCCGAAAACCATGATGAGCCAGCCCGCCCATATCCACGGCACCATCGGATTCAGGTGCACCTTAATGATGGGACGCCCGGTGTCTTGGTTCAGGCCCTCGTATACCACATAAAGGTCTTTCACCAGCAACAGGTCTTCTTTTACCGTCGGATAGATTCGCGGAATGGTCTGGGGCTGCTGGCTGGCTTTGTAGAACCGCCGCTCGGGATACATGGTCGTAATCTGCTGCCCGCCGCGATACACATCGATGATGGCCCACTCACTCCCATAGTTGGGATTATCTTCCTGCGTGTAGGAGCGGCAGACCAGCGTATACGGGCCGATACTCACCTGGTCGCCGTAGCCCATCTCTTTTTCCCGGTCCTGGTTAAAAGGCGTGCCCAGAATTCCCAGGATGACAATGGCCACGCCAAAGTGAACCACGTACCCACCGTAGCGCCGGGTGTTGCGATGAAACAAATGAAGCATTGAACCGAATAAATTCTGCCCGGTATGCCGCGAGATCACGCGCCCGCCGCGAACGAACTCAGAAACGACGGTGAAGATCACCAGGGAAGCCAGCATCGCCGCCATCAGCGCATAGAAATAGGCGAGGTCCTTCCAGGGACGCACGCCGAACACCATCATCAGAACGCCCAACACCAACGCCCCGCAGGCCGGCCACAAGAAATTGCGCTTCAGGCTGTCCAGGGACGTCTTGCGCCACGCCAGCAAGGGGCCGACCGCAGTCAGCAGCAAGAGCAACAAAGTGACCGGTACGGCCACGTTGTTGTAGAAAGGCGCGCCCACCGTCACTTTCTCGCCGCGGAACAGTTCCGTAATCTTTGGATAATACGTGCCCCAGACGAAGGTGAAGCAGGCAATGACAAACAGCACGTTGTTGAACAGAAAACTCGATTCACGCGAGACAATGGATTCCAGATGGTGTTCCGTGTGTAAGTGAGACTTGTTCCAAAGAAAGAAGAAAAGGAACGCGGCGAGACTCACGGCCAGAAATATGCCGAACCAGAGCCCGATGTCAGACTGGGCAAAAGCATGCACCGAATTAATGATCCCGCTGCGGGTGAGGAAAGTCCCGAGAATCGCCAGCCAGAAGGTAATGAAAATCAGCCACATGTTCCATACCTTCAGCATGCCGCGCTTTTCCTGCATCATCACCGAATGCAGGAACGCGGTCCCAGTCAGCCAGGGAAGCAAGGAAGCGATTTCCACCGGGTCCCAGCCCCAGTAGCCGCCCCAGCCCAGCACGGAATACGCCCAGTGCGCTCCCAGAAAAATTCCACAGGTAAGGAAGCCCCAGGTCACCATGGTCCAGCGGCGCGTGATGTGGATCCACTTTTCACCGGGATACCGCATGATCAGCGCGCCCAGGGCGAAAGCAAAGGGCACGGTGAATCCGACATAGCCCAGATAAAGCATGGGCGGATGGATCACCATCTCGGGATATTGCAAAAGAGGATTCAGCCCATTCCCATCGGCGGGGACCGCGCCCTGGGTAAGGGCAAAGGGCTTCGCGGCGAAATTCACCAGCAGCAAAAAGAAGAACTGGACCGCAGCGATCACCACCGAGGCATAAGCAAACAGGCGGGTATCGGTCTTATTCCGCAAGCGCAATACCAACCCGTAGGTCGAGAGCAACAGCGCCCAGAACAGCAGCGAGCCCTCCTGCCCCGACCACAGGGTGGCGAACTTATAGGGAGCGGGCAAATCGTGATTGCTGTGCTCGCGAATGTAGGCGATGGAAAAATCGTCCTGAAAGGCCGACACCACCAGGATGGAGGACGCAAGCAGCACCGCGGCAAACGCGGCTATGCCGGCGCGGCGCGCGGTCTCCGAAAGCCGGTCCGAACCCTCGCCTTGAAACAGCAGGGCCACCGCTCCCGCGAGGAAGGAGTACGCGCACAGTACCAACCCGAGAAGAAGGGAAAAATCACCTAGCTCCGCCATGATTTACCCCTGCTATCTTTTCAGAAATGGAGGACGAGAGCAACCCGGTTGGACACGCAGAAGGCCCCCACGCAACCTGAACCTGCGTCCATGCGCCATCCGGCAAAGGTACACTAGGCGCCAGCGCTGGCGCGCTTCGCCTTGACTTCCTTTTCCGCCAGTATCCAATCCTCGACCTCAGAGCCCGGAGAGCAGCCCCGGTCCCTAAAGATTTCATAGGCCCGGACGCGAATTTCTCCTTCCAGGTCCACGGCCACAGCATGGCCATTTCCATTCGTCGCGGCCTTCGTATTCTTCCGTGTTCGCGGGGTTTTGGCGGTTTCAGGGTTTTTCGCTCGTGCCATTTTCTTTATACTCCTCAACTCCTGGTCAATACTTCGAAGTTATTTTTGCGCCGGACCAGAAAGCGATCGCCTCCACGGCATCCGGCACAGGCCGTTCTCAAGTCGTTGTCCTTATCATAATCCTCCCGTGCTGGGGATCAAGTCTGTCGGCAAAAAATTTCTTGTGCAAAGCACTTTTTTGAACCCGATTTGGCAACTGCCTTCGCTTACAATTTCTAGCCCTTATAAATCCAGGTTATGGAGGATGTTTGAAAGTCTCTTTTGCCATTGCGGTTCTGATGTTCAGCCTGGGGTTGCGTGCCCAAACCCAACCCGATCCACCTTGCCCTTCCCCAGGCCAAAGTCCATCCGCCGATTGCGCCAAGCCAAAGATCGGACCACAAAAGGAAGTGATTGCAGTCACAGGAACATTTACTCCGGTTCCGGTCGAGAATATTGACCGCTCTCTGGATGTCATCGATACGCGGGAGAATTCGCTGCTCTACGACCACTGGGTGGATTACTTTCACGCCGACCCCTCGATTGATCTTCGCCAGCGCGGCCCGGAGGACGTACAGGGAGACCTATCCATCCGCGGCTCAACCTTTGGGCAGACATTAGTCCTTCTTAATGGCCTCCGCTTGAATGACGTGCAATCGGCGCACCACAACATGGACCAGCCTTTACCCACGCCGTCGCTGGAGCGGATCGAAGTTCTGCGCGGCGCCGGATCTTCTTTTTATGGTTCCGACGCAGTAGGGGGATCGGTCAATTTCATTACCGGCCCTCCCAAGTATTCCGAGTTGCGCGCAGGGTCGGCCGTCGGCAATTTCGGAGTCAATCGGCAGACCGCATCCGGCGCCTTCGTGCGCCAGCGCTGGAATGAGCAGATCGGCCTGGAGCGCGATTTTTCCAGCGGCTTCCGCCCCGACCGCGACTACCGCAACTTCACCGCTTTCTCCAATACCGGCTTGCACACCTCGCTGGGTCACACTCTGGCCATGCTGGGATACGGCGACAAGCCCTTCGGCGCCGACCAGTTTTACGGAAACTTCAACTCCTGGGAGCGGACCAAGGGCTGGTTCGCTGGATTAGAACAGGATTTAGGCAAGAACACCGAGTTCGACTTAGGATACCGCCGGCACACCGACGTCTTTATCCTCTTCCGCGACCGGCCCCAGGTGTTCTCCAACGACCACATCTCCGACAGTTGGCAAACCGCCATCCGGCGAAAACAACCCTTGGGACAGAACTCGACTCTTTTCTACGGGGCGGAAGGCTTCCACGATGCCGTAAACAGCACCAACCTGGGCATTCACCAGCGCAGCCGCGAAGCCATTTACGTGGATTATGACGTCCGCGCATTCGGGCGCTTCTCGTTTTCTGTCGCAGGCCGCGAAGAATTCTATGGCGCCGGACAATCGGAATTCAGCCCCACAGTTTCCGCCGGCGTTTATCTAAGAGAGGGATGGAAGCTGAAGGCCAGCGCCAGTCACGCTTTCCGTCTGCCCACCTACACCGACCTCTACTATCACGATCCCGGAAACCTGGGGAACCCAACTCTGCGTCCGGAAAAGTCCTGGAACTACGAAGGCGGAGCAGAGTGGAACCATAACGTCTACAAAGCTGACATCACCGTATTCCATCGCCGCGACCGCGACGTGATTGACTATTTGCTGGACACGAGCGCCACCCCGCCGATCTACCGCGCCGCCAACATTCAAAATCTGAATTTCACCGGGGTGGAAACTTCCCTGGGACTCAGGCTGCCCCGCGCGCAGACGGTCCAAATCGCGTACACAGGCCTGTACGGCGCGCAGCAGCCTTTGGCCAATCAGCAAACCAAATACACCTTCAACTATCCCACTCACGACGCCATCGTTTCCTGGCAAGGAGTGCTGCCGGGAAAATTCATCGCGCGCAGTCGGGCCGGGGCCGTCAATCGCTATCAGCGAGACCCCTATGCCCTCTGGGACGCATCCATCGGACGCGAGTTCCGCAACGTCCGCGCGCACTTGTCCTTCGCCAATATTACCGACACGCAATATGAGGAAGTCAGCGGCGTGATCATGCCGGGCCGCAGCGTAGTATTCGGCCTGGAATTTTTCCTGACCGCAAAACACCGCTAACCGAGGACCGAGGACCGCGAATCCTCCCTTCCGCGGAACCGGTCCTCTGTTCTCAATATGCAGTACACTGGTTCGCGGTTTCCATCCACGGAGACGCAAGTGTCCTTTCGCTCGGTCTTTATTGCGGTTTCGATCGCCTTTGCGTTGGTGCTGGCCGCTTTTCTGGTCAACCGCGCCCGCCCCAGAGTTGAAACCGAGCAACCCCGGTCGGAATTTGTACGCGCCTCGGGAAAGTGCGCCGAGTGCCATGCCCGGACGCAGTACTCCATTGTTCACGAATATGAAATGAGCAAGCACGCGCAAAAGGGCGTGAATTGCCTGGATTGCCATCAACCGGCCGAGGGGCAGAAAGGCAAGGAGCACAACGGATTCACCATCGTCAGCACGCTCACCGCCGGCAACTGCCGCCGCTGCCATGAGGACATCTATCAGCAGTTCCTGCGCAGCCGTCATGCGGCCGTGTCGTGGGCGGCGGTACGCGGGGAACAAGGTTTGTCTCCCGAGCAGGTAAATTTCGCCGAGACTTATCAGCCGGGCGGGGTGAAGCGTCCGCCGCACCCGTTCACGACTTTGGAAGGCCCATCCGCGATGACCAGCGGATGCGAACAGTGCCATAGCATCGGCAAGCCCAACCAGGACGGCACCATCGGCACCTGCACGGCTTGCCACACGCGCCATACCAGCTCCGTCGCTTTGGCGCGTGAACCTCGCACTTGCGGGCAATGCCACCTGGGCCCCGACCATTCGCAGATTGAAATCTACGAGGAGTCAAAACACGGCGTGATGTTTGCCGCGCAGGAAAACCTGATGAACCTGAGCGTCGATCCCAAAAAGCTCACGACGCGCGACATGTTTGTCCCCACCTGCGCCACCTGCCACATGAGCGGCATCAACGGGCTGGGCATGACCCACGATCCCTCCGAGCGTCTCTCTTATTTTCTGGCCAACGCGATTTCCGCCAAGCGTCCGAACTATGCGCAGGCCCAAGCCAAGATGAAGCAGGTCTGCAATCAGTGCCACACCCCGGAGCTCATTAATCGCGTATATGCGCAGGCGGAGCAGGTGGTGCAGACCACCAATGACAAAGTGAACGCCGCCAAAACCCTGGTGGATGGACTGCGCGCCGACGGCACCCTCACCGGCCCTCCGTTCTCGAATCCCATCGATTTCGTCTATTTCGATTTCTGGCACTACGACGGACGCACCTCCAAGCATGGGGCTTTCATGGGAGGTTCGGATTTTGTGCAGTGGCACGGCAACTATCCCATGCTGAAGAAAACGGTCGAGCTACAGAACATGGCGGCTGAGCTGAGGAAGCAGCATGGCCACAAATAGCCGCCGCTGGCTTGAGCCCTGGTTTCTGCTGGAAATCTTTGTCCTGCTGAACCTGGGATTTCTGACGCTGGATATCTACCTCGCGCACTCCACCAACGAGTTCCGCGAGAAAGCTGAGTACATCCCGCTTTATTTCTCTGCTTGCGCCCCGGTATTCCTTCTAATCGGACTACTCTGGTTCGACCGGTTACGCATATTGTGGAAGATTGTCGGCCATATCGTCGGATGGTCCGCCATCGTCATAGGCCTGACCGGAGTGGTCCTCCACCTCAACAGCTCTTTCTTTGATGAACGCACGCTCAAGAGCCTGACTTACTCCGCGCCGTTCGCCGCCCCACTGGCTTATGCCGGGCTCGGATTCCTGCTGGTGCTGGACCGCATGGTGGACACCGATTCGCAGGAGTGGGCGCAGTGGGTGATGTTTCTCGCCCTGGGAGGCTACGCGGGAAATTTCATCCTCAGCCTCACCGACCACGCCGCCAACGGATTCTTCAATCCGCTGGAGTGGGTCCCGGTAGGCACGAGCGCCCTGGCGGTCGGGTTCCTGCTGACTCCGTTGCTGGTGCGGGTTTCGCGTGAGTTCTTAGGCCTGTGCGCGGCTGTGCTTCTGCTGGAAGGCGCGGTCGGGGTTTGGGGATTCCTGCTGCATGCGCGGGCCAATTTAGCCGGACCTTCCGTGCATGCCTGGGACAACTTCGTTTACGGCGCTCCTCCCTTCGCGCCGCTGTTATTCCCAAATCTGGTGGTGTTGGGACTGCTGGCTCTCGGGCGAATGTGGCACTTACTGCCTCAACAAAGCCGTGTGGAGGCGGGGCTTGCCTCGCGCTCCACCAAGAATTAGACAAAAGGGGCCAAACCCCGTCCAAATAAACTATCGCCCCGCAGCCACAGCTTTCTTTTTCAGCACGGGGACCGCCGTGATCTTGATTGGCTCCACCGGCTGCTGGTTCTCATCATTCAGCAATTCCGCGCCATTTCGCACCGCGGAAGCGCACCGTTCGCAGAGGACCACATGGCCATCACACTCCGAATTCTGCGTGACATGACCGCTGTGCTTGCACATCCACCCTTTGAACTGACCGTTCGGGTTCTTCACCACCGTAATCCTCGTAGCCATGAAAATCCTCCAGCGCCAATTCTGCCGGGGGCTGGAGAGGCCGGAAAGTTACCGCGGGCCAATCACGGATGCGTGGTCGCTAACAAGCTTAAAATACGGTAATTAGAAGACCCTGCCCCGAATGGCCAGCTACTGTGGTTTCCTCCGGCCATGCTCGTTCCCTGGGTTGATCGTTATGGGTCGTCCCATTCCGGCTAAGTCTGGCAAATCGCCTTTGCGGTTTCGGGGGATTGCTGCAGTTTCGTTTTGAGAGAGGCACGGAGGCCGATTCACGCATCACCGGTTTCGATGCCGCCCTTGTTATAATCACTCTCATTCCGGCGGCGCTATCGTCTAGGGGTTAGGACGGAAGATTCTCAATCTTCAAACACGG
>CAZETZ010000011.1:0-31303 GCA_964514735.1 uncultured Acidobacteriaceae bacterium
AGACCGTTCATTCCCGAGGTTGGTTGGTGCTAGGGAAGTTAGGTACGGAAACGTCCGACTTTCCTCCCAGCTAACAGCAAACCGCAAGGCACGGGCGAAAATGGCGATCGCGCCGCAGACAAATGGCATCGCAGCGAACGGTCTCTCGCTATCACGACGGTTCATGAGCAGGAGCAGAAGGGGCAGGCCAAGATAGAAGTGTTCCTCCACCGCCAGCGACCAGGTAATACCCAAAAACCCTTTAAAGTAGCTCTGCATGAAAAACAGTTCGGACAGCAATTTGCTCGTTGGGATGGAGTGACCTCGCACTACAGCAATCAATACCCCCATAGCGATGAGCACATAAAATGCTGGCCAGATCTTCAGTCCGCGTCGGATGTAAAAGCGGGAGAAATCAATCCGTCGCCGCTCTTGGTAGTCCATAAAGAGCAGCCCGGAAACCAAAAAACCGGACAGCACAAAAAAAAGGTCAACCCCAGCCCATCCAACTCTGTCCCATGCTGTGGCCCACCAGGCCGAGTAGTAGAAGTGCCTCCCAAGCACCATGAAGATGGCGATGGCCCGCAGAGCATCCAGATTGATATTGCGACGGAAATCTGTGGTGGCGGTCATGGTCGGCAAGGCGTAGTTTTATCCCCGCACCTATGCGTCTTGTTGATGTGTCACTTCAATGTCACGAGAATAAAAGGTCACCATGCCGCGTTCGATTTTGTGATGGTGGCTTGCGACTGCGTCAACCGCTTCGCTACATCCTGGGTAACTACCGTCATGGAGCTCAATCGCCAGTAATTTCACTGAGTCCATCCAGTCGCAACCGGAAAAAATCTCCCGCTCCGCCCCCTCTACATCAACTTTCAGAATGTCAACAGTTTTGATTCCAACTTCACGCATGAGGGTCGCCAAGGTCAATGCGCGACACCCAGTCCCCTTGCGGACATGGAACCCCCACTTCCCCCACTCTTTCGTTCTTGGCCAGCCGGGGAAGCCTCCGTCACCAGGAAACACTTCAACTTGTCCGTCCTCCTTCCAAAGCGCAGCCTGAATGGGAATGACGTTGGGATAGGAACGGGTGTTTCTGACCAGCGCAAGATAGTTTGAGGTTTCGGGTTCGACGGCAACAATCATGGCTTCTGGATATCGATTGGCATAGAAGACGCTCGTCATGCCACAATTAGCCCCCACGTCCACAATGGTGCGGGGGGAAAAGAAAGTTGGGTAGTCGTAGTCCCGCCCCAGAAAAGTGTCTCGGTAGACCTTCGCGTCAGAAGTCCGCAGCCGGATGAACAAAGGATGCTTGACTCCCTCAGGAGTAACGGTCAAATGGGTGGGATATCCAAAAGCAAGGTTCGCAGAAAAGGCCAGAATGCCTCGAAGCCCAAACATGTCATAATAGAGCGCCGCATCCTTGCGCAGGCGTATACTCGTTTTTCGAACACTCATATAGCAGTACCGAAATTTAGCGAAGCAGTAAGGCGCGAATGTACAAGAATTTCACGTTGAAACGCCACGTGCCTCCGTGCACGAAGCGGCGCAGCGGGTGCACGAGGTCAACCAAAACTGCATCGCGCGGGCGTGCATGCCGGAAACGAACATACCTGCCGCTCGTATCACCCTAAAACCATTGCGCTTGCGAGTGACTGTACAATCCCCACCACTCGTAGCTTTCGGTAAAGCTGCTGGCGCTTTCGATCATCTTGTGACCGCCATGGAAGAAAAATCGCACCGGTCGTCAATCGCAGCGTAAGAGGGCCGGCGAATAAAAGCAGGACGCGCAAAGGAGGTACTCTCGAGACGAGATGATATGTGACCCATGCCTCGCACAGAGATCAAAACGCTGCTTTGACGCGTCCCGCGTTATAGCTGTCGCGATGTCATCCTTTACTTTTGTCCGACCGTCACCGTGTCATAGGGGCGTTCGACGGGCAAACGCAGCAGTTCCGTGACCTTGGTGAGTACACGAGTTCTCCAGCCCCCATGCTGGTAAATGTTCCCCAAGGATCTCCCGGGAATGTGCCGGTGAAGGTGAGCATCTTCCAATGACTCGCAACGCGAAGTAATTACGTTGAGACCGGCATCCTCATACAGCGCCATCATTCCTTCCGGATAAGCCCGCCAGCAGTCAATGGGATACTCGTGATATGGCCAGCTCACGGGATTGACAGTAATCACGTACCCGCCCGGCTTGCAGACCCGAGTCAGCTCTTTGATCCAAACCCAGGGCTTGCGGACATGCTCCAACACGTTGGTTGCAACCACAATATCGGCCACATCGGACCCAACCGGGAAGGAATACTCGCTGCCCACGTAGGTGACGGGAAACGTGTCATCGATGCCAGCCGTTTCCCAGTGAATGGAAGCATCTCCGACAATTCTCTGAATGTCAGACGGCGGCTTCCCCGGTCCTATCTCCAGCACCCGAAGATTGGGCTGGAAATAATGCTTCGCGTATTTCTTGAACAACCGACGAGTATTACCGTGCATAACCTATTTTAACCTTAGGTCCTCCGCCTCGCCACGCTTCCACTTCGAGGGGACGTAGCGGTCCGCTCAGACCGTGCATTATCGCGATGGTGTTGCCAGAGATGGACACATTGCCTCCGCGATGTGGATCAGACTGGCCTTGAACCGATCAGCTCGAATCGTTTCTTTAGATTCAAGAAAGGCTTCTCCAGCAGCGCGTACGACACAGAAGCCAGTAATACCGTGATCGCGAACGCCACACTCTCTCTGAGGAGCAGCCAGCGAAAATGGGTCATAGACCCTGGTAAAAGAACACCCGCCAAACGGTATCCCAGGAAATGATAGATGTAAAGCCCGTAGGAAATCCTCCCTAAGTAGACAAACGCCCCGCGAGATGGGACAGAGATTCCCAGGGTTGCAAGCAGGACCAGCATACAGCCAACTGCGACAACCGGGAATCCTAGCAGATTGGGGCCCCATTCCAGCGATTTCGGCGATGAAAGATTCCAGAAATTGCTAACGGCTACAACCGGTAGAGTACCGCTCAGGAGCATGCCCAGCCGAGTCGCGATGCTGAAATTGGGAATGCGTCCTCGCAAGACCACCGCAACCAGAATTCCCAGCGCGATTGGGTCCAATCGGCACAACGTATTGCACCATACGGATAAGTGGTGGGCATGAACTGCCACCATAACGATGCGCATGGTGCTGGCAAGAACGAGCATTACGCCGGCGACGAACGCGAGACTGTGGGCGGACATTGTGCGCACGATCGGGGGCCAAAGCAGATAGAACTGCTCCTCGACGGACACTGTCCACAGATGACCAATGAGGGTATTTCCTACTGGCCAGCCGAAAGCGACAATGCTCCAGTTCCCGGCGAGCAATAGGAAGGCGGAGAAGTAGCGCCACGTAAGAGCGTGCTCCTGGCTAAGAAACGGAACCAGTCCAAGACCGCCAATAAACAAGTAAAAGAAATAAAGGGGCCAAATGCGAAGAATACGACGTAAGTAAAAGGCTTTTATGTTGAGCTTGCCAAATTGCCGCTTTTCTCTCAGGAGCAGCTCAGTGATGAGGTAGGCGCTGAGTACAAAAAAGATATCCACTCCAAACACGCCAGCGTAGTTCAGGCGGTTCGCGAACGCTACCCAGGGAGGTCCATTCCGCACCGCACGAGCACCGGCATAAGCATGAAACTGGAATACCCCAAGGAAGGCAAAGAATCGCAAGATATCCAATTCAGGCCGATAGAAGGACGAAGATTGACGGGATGGGCCGCCGGGCATCAGAGGCACTTGGACTTCGCTTGTCGCGGGTTGTGACAACGTTGCCATTTTATGCCTTGCTTTGCAGAGTGCTCTAGTAGCCGAACCAGCCGGTCTTAATTGTGAACTTGTCTTACGCTTGACACGCGATCGGGTCCTTATACTCGGGCCTGACTTTATAGTTCACCCTCAGCCTCTGATGCACCCGCCACATCACTCCTGCCAGGACCTTGCCAATGAGGTTTTCCCTATTGTCATAGGTATATCCGTGGATTACCTGATACGTGCTTTGCAAAATAAAAGCGAAGATGCCCCGAATCCCAAATACCCGGTCGTAAAGGACCCGGTGTTTCCAGCACAGTTTTAGGTGGGAAACATACATTTTCAGGGGCCGTCCCGCCAGGTGATAGTGTCCGGTGCGGCGGAAGCGCACCAGCGGCTCGTCGATGCCCTCCAGGCGGCAGCCGGCGGCACAGCACCGCACCACGAAGTCGCGGTCTTCGTTCTCGCGGAACCAGGGATCGAAGTTTCCCACCGCCCGGACCGCTTGGGTGCGAATCATCAGCGTCGAGGGAATGACCCATTGATCGTGGGTAAGGGCTTGCGATAAAAGTAGCGGCACTGGTTCGAACTTCTTATAGCGCTCGATCCCTTCGCGAAGCAGCATCCACACCGCGGTGTGAACGCCGGAGCATTCCGGGTGTTCCATCAGGTAGCGATATTGCACTTCCAGCTTTTCCGGCACCCAGATGTCGTCATCGTCAAGCAGGGCAATGAACTGGCCTCGGGCGACGGTAATTCCAGCGTTGCGCGCCCCCGCCAGGCCGACATTTTTGGACAAGTCCAGAATCCTGCAGACATTTGCGTAGCGGTCCAGATGCCGGCGTGCAGATTCTTTCGAGCAGTCGTTCACAAGGATGATTTCCAGGGGCTGGAGGGTCTGGGCGAGGACCGATTGGACAGCCTCGTCAATGTAGGTTTCGCGATTATAGAAAGGAATGATGACAGAAATATCTGCGGCAGCAGAACTCATAACAAAGCCCTCCGATCAGAGCGGTTTCAAGAGGCCGATAAGGAACTTGCTCGGATCGTTTCCGCTCAATCCCAAGTCCCGCGGTCTGAGAGTTAGCACTACGCAGATCAAAAGGCAGATCAGGCTGACCCAGCGTCCCGCATGCTCTGCGCGACTCAGGGGAATCTCAACCCAAACATTTTGAACTCCAGGCGGCACCTGCACTTCCAGCAATCCCTCGGGTAGCGCGGTGCGAACCGCGACCGGTGTGGCAGGATCGTTCGTTCTCGCCGTCCACGTAGGATAGTGCAACTGATTGACCATCACCCATCCCCTCGTGGGGCGTCAGGTCTTAAACTCACTCTGTCGCGGCTTCCAGAGCAGACCCTGTACATACCCATTCCCTTCTTTAAACCTGACTTTTGGTCCTGTGGCGGCAATTAGAGAACTCCACTGGTCCGTGCCTGGCGGTAGCCAGGCACGCAGCAAGACATCGTGATCGCTTATCGGGCGTCGTTCATCCTGCGGCGGAGGTGGCATATCAACTTTGTAGCGCCACCAGACCCTTCCATAAGAGGCCAACCATATTGCGGAAACCAGGAAAACAATGGAAAACGTTATTGCCTTTGGTAACGGCCAGTCCCGCAGGGAGTGCGAAAGAGCAATTACAAGAAGCGGCAGCGCTCCGAGGCATAATTGAGTGCTGAAGCGCCACGGGAATTCGACCGCCTCGTGGAGTTTGTGAAAGCTGAGCCAGATAGGAGAGCTCAGCCGCGACATCATAAATACCGCGGAACAACAAACAATAATCCAAAACAAGACTGTTTTTCTAGAATCGCGGGGGCCGACGGTGAAGGCCACAAAACCGCCAACTGCGGCCAACAAAACCACGCTGATCGCGTCCCAGGAAATGATTTGCAAGTATCGCGGAAGCCCGGAGGCCGAGAGTGCAAACAGTCCCATGCCAAAACTCAAAAGATGATTTCCTGGACGATAGAACTCGGTAGAGACGAATCTGGCTGCGGAGATGTACGGTTCGTTGCTAAGCGCGGGGAAGAGGTAAATGGCAGAGACCCCGGCTCCCAGCGCCATGGCAGCCACGATACGAATTCCCGACCCCAGTCTTTGGCCTGCGGGAGACTGAACCATCGCCAGACCTACCGGCACGGGGAAAAACATAGCCAGCGAGATGAGGTGACTAAAGATCATCAACGCAGACATGATCGCGAGTCCCGCCGCGGCTCGGCGCCCTCCAGCGACCCCGCCCTGCGCGAAGTACAGAATTAAAGGCATCCAAACGAAACCCCAGCATTCGGGAATGGCGCAACGGTGATAGAGATCGATTGCCAGATGATAGGGCATCATCATATAGAGCGTGGCAGCTACTGCCGCAACCCTCCCGCTGGCCATCGTTCGAAGCCACAAAAACGCGCAAATTCCAGACCCCAGCAGAGGCAGAAACGCGGCCAAGGTGAATGCATTAAAATGAAATACGCGGGCCAATGGCTGTAGCAACACGCAGACGTATGCGGGCAGCGGCGGAAAAACAAAGTAGGTCGGACTGCCCAACCCGTGATTCATGTCGATAAGCCAGCGAGGGTACAGATCTCCTCTCCAAAACTGCTCACTGAAACGTGTGATGAGGTTCAGATGCTCATACGTGTCGGCCCCACTTACCAGGGGTCCATGAAGCAGTAGAGGAAGCCCTAGGACCACTGAAACCACTAGGATGAATGCCAGTGAGCCTAGCTTCGGTTTCGAGAGAACCTGCAGCGCCTTCATACTGTTATCTCAGTAAACCGGGAACTATACTTTTGCACCACGTTCGCTCTTAATCGAGGCCACCCAGCGCTCCGGCAGGCCTTGGAGAAATTCGGCCTGTTCCATGCTCATTTTATCGAGCACATTCTCGGACCTGCGGAAAAGCCACCTGGCGGCAATTGAAACGACAATTATTCCGGCGACAATCAGCAAGTACCAATGCCACGGAAAACCACCGTCCTGCATATAGCGCTGCCTACAAACGTAAGAAGCGGCGCTAGCGCGCTTCCCACGAACGCAGATGTCAACAACCGTGTATAGGAACGCCCCATAACTGAAGTCTCCTCCGAACTTCGAAAGCGCCTCGCTAATTTCTCGAGCGTTTAAAAGTCTGACAGCCGTAAGGCGGCTATGTTAGGACTTGCGGTCTACGCTTCGCACGTGACTGGGTCTTCATATTTGCATCTGACGTCATAGTTCACGGGCAGCCATCGATGCATGCGCCACATCACTCCAGCTAGATACTTCACTCCCCTGCCCGCTTTGTGGTCGTAGATATACCCGCCGATTACCAGATAGGCGCTGTCCAAAAGAAAATTGAAAATGCCGCTAAGACCGAAAACGCGTAGATAAAGTTTGCGGTGTTTCCAACAGAGCTTGGCATGTGAAATAAACATCTTCAGATGTTTTCCGGCGAGATGACTGTGTCCGGTGCGGCGAAAGCGCGCGAGAGGTTCGTCGATGCCCACAAGGCGGTAGCCGGCGGCACAGCAGCGAACCACGAAATCGCGGTCTTCATTCTCACGAAACCAGGGATCGAAGCTTCCCACCGCCTCGGCCACCTGGGTGCGAATCATCAAGGTTGACGGAATAACCCATTGCTGGTGAGTGAGCGCCTGGGCCAGAGGAAGCGGAGCGGGTTCGAACTTCTTATAGCGTTCTTCGGGCGGATTCGGGAGTAATAACCACACCGCGGTATGGACCCCGGAACATTCAGGATGCTCCTGCATGTAGCGATATTGCACTTCCAACTTCTGAGGCAACCAAATGTCGTCATCATCCAGTAGCGCTATGAACTTTCCCCGGGCGACGCGAATCGCAGCGTTGCGCGCGCCGGCCAGCCCAACATTCTTCGGCAAGTCCAAAATCTTGCACACCTCCGAATAACGATCTAAGTGCCGGCGGGAAGATTCTCTGGAGCAATCGTTCACGATGATAATTTCCAGGGGTTTCAGAGTTTGCGCAAGCACCGACTGGACAGCCTCGTCAATGTAGGTTTCGCGATTATAGAAAGGAATGATTACAGAGATGTCCGCGGGGCCGGGATTCATCACGAGCGCCCCCCCATTAACGTCGCTTCTTCCATCGTCCTTTGCGCGGATGGTGGACGTTGCTTGCCCACGGGGTCCTGGTAGCCGGGCCTGATCCGGCATTTCATTTTCACCAGGCTGAGCAGACGCCGCACGGCCCCGTACACTTTCCATGTCCCAAACGTCGGTTCCTGCAACTTTTCCAAAACGAACCACACAATCCCACGCAAGCCGTAAGCCCGCAGATAGAGCGCCCGATGTTTCCAGCACATTTTCAAATCGGTGCGGAAGATGAGCCAACGCCGGCTGGTCAAACTGTATTGGCCTTGCCGGCGGTACCGGGCCAGCGGCTCGGGAATTGCTTCAATGCGGTACCCGGCCGCGCAGAACCGAATAACAAAATCGCGGTCTTCACATTGCCGGAAATCAGGATCAAATCCTCCCAGAGCTTGCACGGCTTCCATGCGAAACATCATAGTGGAAGGGATCACGCAATAATCGTTAGTAAGGGCCTGCGCCAAGGTCATCGCTCCGGGCCCGAAACGTCGGTAGTACATATCTGGCTGGCCCAGGGACATCACGTATAACCCGGTGTGAACCCCGGAACATTCTGGGTGCTCTTCCATATATGTGCGCTGCCGCTCCAGTTTCTGAGGCAACCAGATGTCATCATCATCCAGGAGTGCGATAAATCGGCCGCGCGCTGTGGCGATCCCCGCGTTTCGCGCCCCCGCCAGTCCCACATTCACCGGCAAATCGATAATAGTGCAACCGCTTGCATAGCGGTCCAGGAACCTCCGCGAGGCCTCCTGGGAAGCGTCGTTGACGATGAGAATTTCGAACGGCTTCAGGGTCTGTGCCAGGACCGATTCCACAGCCTCGGCAATATAAAGCTCGCGATTGTAGTAAGGGATGATGACTGAGATATCGCGGACCCCGGACCTCACAAGAACCTCCAACGAGCAACAAAGATAAGCGATAGGTTGAAGTCCAGTCCATTTGCATCTCCAGAATTCATCAATAATTCATCTCAAGATTCGGGAACCGCGGAATTTTAAATGTTAAAGTGTATCCGGCGAACACGATGTTCCACACCTTTTGCGCGGAGGCAGTCTATCGTATCGCTGAGGGCGGACGTAGGCGCCAGCCACGATCCTGAGCGGCACAACGACGCTGTAAGCTGCGGTTCTTGGCCCCCAATCCCTTGATAACGCTAATGCAAAATCTGAAGGCTGGTTTAGGCGGCATTACGCATGGCATTACGCATGGCTTTAAGGAAGCCTGCATCCATCGTGAGGATTATTTACTTTATTGGCGACTGAAACGAGAACGCGACGCCGCGTTCGCCGCCTACCTTGGCCACACTCCACGCGGGCTGCATATCGGCGCGGAACACTACATCCTGGAGAACTGGTTCAACGTGGACTTGAAACCCATCAAGCCCGGGGTGTATTACGTCGACGCAACTCAATCGCTGCCGTTTCCGGAACACTCGTTCGATTTCATCTTTTCCGAACACATGATCGAGCATATTCCCTTCGACGCCGGCCTACGGCTGTTTAGGGAATGCCTTCGGGTCCTGAAGCCTTCCGGCGTTGTCCGCTTTGCGACACCGAACCTGTGCAATGTTGTCGCGGTGCTGAATGATCGTGATTCCGAGACTGAGGCCTATTTGCAATGGGCGGTCAAAGAATTTGACCTTCCCGGGGACCCTTTTCCGAAAGCCCCCGTGGTAGTCAATAATTTCTTTCGTGCCTGGGGCCACCAATTTATCTACGACCCCGATGTCCTGCAATGTGCCCTGGAAGGGGCTGGTTTCCGCGATGTGGTTCAACAGCAAGTCGGCGTGAGCGCTCATGTTCCGCTGCAAGGTCTGGAGCGGCACGGCCTGGTTTTTTGTGACTTCGCAAACCGGTTTGAAACCATGGTATTTGAGGGGACCGCGCCCTAGCATAAGCAGATAGATTTTAGTTGTGGTTGTCCAGGTTCTTTACTTCAAGGAGATTTGTCAGGTGCTTCTATGGCGCATCTTTATGTCCTCGGTGGGCGGCAACGGAAGGTCGGAATCAAAGCGCCAACTTTCCAGGACGAGTGGTACTTATATGAAGCGGCCCTCATTCTAGAGGTTGATACCGAGACAGGCACAGCCAGGACTTGCGTCGAATATGAGACGCCGCGCGAAGCGCGAGCAGGCGAACAGAGGGCCGGGAACTTTCACAGCGGAGCTTTGGTCGGCAACACTCTCTACACTTGCACCATGACGGAAGTACTAATCTACAGCGTCCCCGAGTTTCAGCAGATCGGATACATTTCGCTTCCCTTTTTTAACGACCTCCACCACACAACCCCAGCGGCGGATGGAAATCTTCTGGTCGTCAGCACCGGACTCGATATGGTCTTCAAAATCACACTTCAGGGTGACATCGTGGACGAATGGTGTGTTGTCGATGAAGCTCCGTGGTCGCGCTTCTCCCGTGGTGTCGACTATCGAAGAGTAGTAACCACCCGGCCCCACCAATCACATCCCAATTTTGCTTTTGAGTTGCAGGGCCAGGTGTGGGTTACGCGCTTCGAACAAGGGGATGCCATTTGCCTAAGCGAGTCCGGAAAACGAATCGGGCTTGGGGTTTGGAGACCGCACGATGGTCTTGCATGCGGGGAACGAATTCTGTTTACGGGTGTGGAGGGCAGAGTGGTAATGGTAGACCGTCGCACGCTGGAGATTGAGCAAACGATTGACCTCAGGCAAATTCAAGACCGCGGTAAGGAAGTGCTGCCGGCTTGGTGCCGTGGACTGCTTCCGGTTGACGAGAAAACAATGTGGGTAGGATTCACCCGGATTCGTCAGACCCTACTTCGTGAGAACGTTCGCTGGGTTAAAACTGTCCTGCATGAGGGCACGGTGGCGAAACCAACGCACATCGCGCTGTTTGATATTGTGAACAAACAATGCCTGCAGGAAATTGATCTGGAACCGTACGGTATGCACACTGTCTTCGGCATTTTTCCGGTGAATTCGACATTGAGTTCGCGCCCCACTGCACAAAAAGGACTCCCATGTTCGATCCTGTAGGTGCGCATGTTCGCCGGTTCCCACAAGTCGTAACGAGTTTGACTCTGATCGTGTGTGGAGTTGTTCTTGCGTTTCCACTCTTCGGCTATGGTTATTTGGGAGGATTCACTCGATATGTTGCGGACGACTACTGTTCAAGTCGCACGCTTGCTCAGCACGGTTTCTGGGGAAGCCAGGTTTGGTCGTATCGGAATCATTCTGGCCGTTTCTTCTCTTATTTCGTAACCATCGCGGCTGAATTTTTCGGAAAGCAACGCATCGTACCATTCGTTGCGGCCATTCTGCTGATCTCATGGCTTGTGGTTATGACCTGGACAGTTTGGCGATTGGTAAAACTGCTTGGATGGCGTCACGGCTTTCTCGGCTCCATTGTCCTCTCAGAGCTCTTCCTTTTTGCCATGCTGCGGACCGGCCCTGATCCGGGACAATCGTTCTTCTGGGAAACTGGGGCCTTCACGTATACGCTTCCTATAATTCTGCTTACGTTGTATTTGGGACTTCTTTTTTACTACGTCAGGGACCAGCCGCGGGGGACGCGTCAGACTCTGATTTTGTGGTTGGCGGGAGCGACATCCTTTTGTGCCGCGGCGAGCTCGGAAACAAACGCAGCGGTGCAATGCATTGGGTTTCTGGCTGCAATTCTCATTTGTAAGTGGGGTCGCAGTGTGGGCGAATCCATGCGACGGTGCCTGCCGGTGTTGCACTTTGGCTTTTGGGGGGCTTTGGTTTCATCACTCGTGGTGGTGTTAGCGCCAGGCAATGCGGTGCGGGAGGGCAAGCAGAGAAAGGTCGCGGCTGCTTTGCCATTCGTTACGGTAGTCGTGAAAAGCTTGGTTGGATCTGTTGTCTTCGTTTTGCATTTTTTACACCATTGTCCTGTTGCTGCGGTTGCAGTGCTGGGAGTACCCGCCATCATGATCTGGATGGAGAAATCGACACCCCCTCTGCAAATGCCCTGGCGTACTGCTGCCGGGGCGTGCCTGCTGGCAGGGGCCTGCTCGTTTGTTCTGATTTTTGTCAGCATCTTTCCGGGAGTGTTTGCCCTGAGCGATTTACCTCCCAAACGTGCCGAATTCATCCCCCACTGGATCATGCTCGCCACGCTGTTATGCGCGGGGGCCGCGTTGGGAAGCGCCGCCAAGCGCTGGCGTGTAGTTACACCGGGCTTATTCCTAACTCTGGCAACATCAGCCTTGATTTTGTTGCTCACACTACCCTGGGTTCTGAAGTCAACCTGGAGCACCATGGCCTATGCCCACGAGTCTCGCCTTTATGCAGCGGAATGGGACGTCGAAGATGCACACATTCGTCAATTGAAGGCCCTGGGAGGGCCTAACATTGTCTTGCCATGGGACGCGCGGATCGCAAGCGGGGGAAACGTGCAGGGACTCGACTCGCTTTCGGCTAACCCAACCTTTTGGGTAAACAAGTGTATGGCAGAATATTATGGGGTTCAGTCGATTCGGGCCTCCCCACCTACTGCGAAATGACTCTCAATCTTGTGTGACGTGCCGCAAAGCCTGCATGGAATCATTACAATTACAGGTCTACGAGACTTTGGCCGATCTCGAAAGCCTGCGTTCGTCCTGGCATGATTTATTGACCGAATTTCCCGGTGCGACAACATTTTCAAGTTGGGAGTGGCTTGTCCCTTGGTGGCGGGCATTTGGCGCCAGCCAGCAATTGCTCGTGCTCGCTTTCGTTGATCGGTCGGAGGGCTTGGTGGGTCTGGCGCCGCTCTCCCTGGAGCAGCGCCGTTCGATCTCCGCAATGAATATGCGGGTCCTTCGCCTTTTGGGAGATGGGAGCGGCGACTCAGACAACCTGGACTTTCCTGTGCGCGCAGGTTATGAAGACCAGGTGGCTCGGATGTTGCTGGAATACCTGGACAAATCAAAATTTTGGGATTGTTGCGAGTTCAATACCTTGCCGGCGAATTCTTGCGTCGGCAAGTGCTTAGAGCGCCAGGTAGCCGAGCGCCGGTGGACCCTGTACCGTTATCAAAACGCCGCGTCCATGGTTTCGATGGGGGAAACTTGGGAATCCTATCTGGCAAACCTTTCAGCGAAAGAACGCGGAAAGGTGGCGTACCGAAAAAAGCGATTGGAAAAGAAGTACCGGGTTCGCTACTACAAGTGCGAAAACGAAGCCCAGGTGCCGGGCTGTCTTAAAATTCTGTACGACTTACACCAGAAGCGATGGCAGGGCGTCGGCGAACCGGGCAGCTTCAAATCTGCGGCCCGTCGCCAGTTCTATAGCGAGTTGGCAAGTTTACTGGTGGAGCGGGGGTACCTGGAATTCTGGCTTCTTGATCTTGATGAAGGCCCGGTCGCCGCGCAGTTCGGATTTCGATTCGGCGATACGGTTTTTTCCCTGCAGGAGGGCTACGAACCGCTTTATTCCTCCGACAGTGTTGGTTACGTGTTAAGAGCGCACGTCATACGCCAACTGATGGCGGCGGGAGTACGACACTATCATTTCTTGGCTGGCGTCGGGCCATCGAAAACCCGTTGGGGTACTGCGGAGACACATTATGTAAACATCCATTTTGCCAGGCCGTTTAGCCGGGGCAACTTGTACCTGCGTTTGATCCATGGTTCGGCCGCGAGAAAGGAATGGCTTCGTGTCCACCTTCCCCGAAATGTCTGGCTCGCCCTGCATCGGTTAAATCTTGCGGCAAGCAAAGTCAAGAAGATCTGTAGCAACTCCTAAAGCACTGAGACTAGAATCGCGGACTCAAGGATTGGTCAGACGGATCGGCGCGCAGCGACGATCGCACTGGCGGGTTGAATATCTGCCAGGTAATCGTCTAAAGTTCCACGCCGCCGGATCAGGTCGTCGTGGCCGCCCTCCACCCAAATCTCAGGCGGAGTTGGATGGCTCAGGAAACCGAGCGGACTAGCGGCACGCGCGTAGGCGCCGGACTGGAAGATTCCGAGTAGGTCGCCTACTTCTGCCGGAGGTAATTGCACCGAACGGCCTAAGGTATCGAGTGGCGTGCACAACGGCCCAACCACATCTACGCTTTCCGTCTGGGAAACATCCAGCTTGTTTAGAATGGCCATGGGAAAATTGCGTTTGATGACTTGACCCAAATTCCCCGACGCCGCCAAATGGTGGTTCATTCCACCGTCCAGAATCAAGTATTTCTTGCCGCGCGAAATCTTGATATCGTTGATTCGCGAAACATACAATCCAGACTCACCGACCAAGAAGCGCCCCGGCTCAACTATAAACTTCGTATGAGCAAAACAACTTTCTTCTTCAATCCTGTCCACGAGTTTGCGTAAACCCTCGCCGAGGCGGTGCAGATCCACTTCTAAATCGCCGGGAAAATACGGGATGCCGAACCCACCGCCAAAATCCAAAGTACGCGCAGAAACACCGGCCACCGCGGCGGCGCGCCGGGCGATTTCGAGTCCCTTCTGATATTGCGCCAGTAAAATTTTGTGGTCGAGAATTTGGGTGCCGACAAAAAGGTGGATTCCGCAAAACTCGAGTTGCGGATCATTCGCGATACGGCGCAGGAGCGGCTCCAGCTGTTCCTCATCCACTCCAAAGGGAGCTGACTTTCCTCCCATACGCATGGCGCCGCCTTGCCCGTCTTCATTCGGGTTAACACGCACTGCGATGCGCGTGCGGCAGCCCAGTTCCCTGCTGATAACACTGATGCGCTCGACTTCCAGTGCGGATTCGGCATGAATTTCACCGATTCCTTCGGCAATCACCAGCCTCAATTCGTCTTCGCTCTTGCCAGGGCCGGCAAACAACATATTCTTAGGAGCACATCCGGCCCTTTGCGCAAGGTGGAACTCGCCCGCGGAGGCGATCTCCAATCCGCAACTCTTCTCCAAAAAAAATCGTAAAAAAGCGGGATTGGGATTGGCCTTTACGGAGTAACTAATCGAAAAGTTGGAAGGCAACGCGGCTCGCAGGGCAGTATATTTTTTTTCTACCACCGCCTGGTCGTAGAGAAAAACGGGGGTTCCGTGGCGCGCGACGAGCGACGAGACAGTTTGGTTCCCGATGAGAAGCTTGCCACTCGCATCAGTCTTCCAATACGGCGCGACAAATTCTGGAATACTCACGCGAGACCTTCGCGCCGCCGCAGAGAGGGATAATCCACTTTGCCGCTGCTGGTTTTCGGTAACTCATCCACTATTTCGATATGTTTCGGGACCATGTAGCGCGGCATTCTTTCCATGCAAAAAGCAACTAAGCCGTCTTTGTCCACCGATTCTGCATCGCGCGGCACGACAAAAATCTTCACGGCTTGTCCGAGTAAATCATCGGGAACGCCAATAGCCGCCGCGTGACGCGCTTTGCCGCTCTGGAACACTACTTCTTCGACTTCCGTCGGGCTGATACGGAAACCCGAGGACTTAATCATGGTGTCACGGCGACCCACGTAGTATAGAAAGCCATCTTCGTCCATCTTCACCAGATCGCCGGAATAGCACACTCTGTCGATTTCCCCTAACTCCAGCGGCAGCAGTGGATTTGGTTTCAACACACGGTGAGTAGCCTCCGGATTACCCCAATATCCTAACGAAACGGTCGGACCGCGGTGCACCAATTCGCCTACTTCGCCCGGCTTACATAGCTGACCTTGCTCGTTGAGCACGAGAATTTCTGTATCTGGGATGGCTTTGCCCATGGAGGTCGGGCGTCGATCGAGTTCCTCCGGAGGCAGGTAAGTGGAACGAAAAGCTTCAGTCAACCCGTACATCAGAAAGATACGGGTCTTGGGCAATGCAGCCTGCAGCATTTTTAGCACGCTCTGGGGCATGGCCCCGCCAGTATTCGTGATGTAGCGCAAGGCTGGGGGCGTATTTTTTAGCAGGGTAGCGTTGGGCTGAGTGAGCAGGCTCCAAACCGTTGGCACGCCAGCCAGTCCAGTGATCTGTTCTTTCACTAGCATCTCTACAATCTGCCTGGCAAATATAAAGTTCATGAGCACCAGGGTGCTCCCCTGCTGAAAGGCGGTTGTGAGCTGGTTCAGCCCGGCGTCAAAACTGAATGGAAGGACCGCAAGAATGCGGTCCGAAGCTGTGATCTCGAGATAGGTGGACACGATCGTCGCGCCCGCCATCACATTGGCGTGACTGAGCATGACGCCCTTCGGCTTCCCGGTCGAGCCCGAGGTGTAGAGGACCGCGGCCAAGTCCTTCTCAATTCCCCAGTCTTTCCACGGAAACTCCGGGGCGGTATGAGTCATGCTTTCGAAATCGTACGTCGTTCGAGGCGCAGAGATTTGTTCGTTATTGGAGACCACAACCAGAAATCGCAGCGATGGTATTTCCGAAATAACGGGCAGCACAGATTCCAACTTGGCCGCCGAGGTGATTAACGCGGAGACGCCGCAATCCCGCGCGATGTAGGCGACCTGGTCCGGAAATAGAACTCCATTGGCGGGAACAAAAACGGCACCAGCCTGCGATACTCCAAAGATCGAGATCACCTGGGCGATACTGGCATCCAGATAGATGCCAACCCTCTCTCCCCGCCGAAGTCCGGCAGCGCGCAACCCGGAAGCCAGGCCCGCCACGCGGGCGCTGACCTCCATATAGGTCAAGCGTTGTTCTCCGTGGACCAGAGCTTCCTTTTCCGGGTACCGGGAGGCGCTTGTGCGCAACATGTGATGAAGCAGGAAGTCCATTGTCTCTCTAAAACTTTTTCCCGATTTTCTGCTTGCGGCTTAATGAACGAACAATGCCGCTATAGCATTACCTCAACTTGGCCGAAGGCCCATCGCATGCCAGAGTCCAGTTCCTTGGCTGCCAGGTCACCGGGTTTTGTGTACGCTACCACGCGAGAATTTCTCTCGCGCGGACGCAATCCGGCGCTTTTAAAAAGCTGCTTTAATTCGCTGTCTTGCGAACAAAAACCGTGGAAACTCGACACAGTTTCCCGGCGGCAGACTTCTATTGCGGTTTCCAATAACGCGAGCCCGGTCTCGTGGAGCTCAAGGCCAAACAAATCCACCAAGGTTGCGACTCCATCGGATTGAACGAAAAACACCAAGAATGCCTTAAGTTCGCCTCCACGGCGCGCTACTAACACCTGGTACTTTCCGGAAGTTCCATTCGACAAACAAAAGGAAGCCTTTGGATACTGGACATAGCGCCAGTTGAGATCTGCTGCGGAACGGCTCGACCGAATCGTATTCGACACTAACGCGACCTCGTCAAGGCGGGTAAATTCATCATTGAATAATCGGTCATACTTGCTGATCTCCAGGCCAGGCATACTGCGCTTGCGACTGCGCATTCGCAGAGCCAAGTCAACCGCTGCCACCAATGGCTTCGTCCAAATGCTTGTTCCCAGCCGCTTGCCCAAGTACTTATCGCTTCGCAACGGAAGCGCATAGCGATGGACTTCGCAATTTGAGTGCATTCCGAGCCGAATAAAGGTTGACATGCCCTGATCGTGAGGCGGACAGTCGTAGCAGAAGGCCAGCTCCCCGCTATTGACGGGTTCGAATGTTGTCCGCTGCATCAATACCGCAGGGCCCAAACTGCGATGAGCAACATCCACTGCAAATTCTCCAACTTGTCCCGCGCGTATGCGTTTTCCATTGAGTCGCATATGCCGGGGAAAAACCGTTGCCATCGCAACCGTGGCCAGGGTGCTTTTGTCGTACATGAACCATGACCAGCATTCGCCCGCCGGATTTTCAATGTGACGCCAATTAAAGCACTCTTCTTGACCGCTTCCGAAGTTTCGGCTCAAGATTTCCAGCATTTCTCGACGATCGTTGGTGAGCGAAACTCGGCGGACACCCAGGTTCACTTTGCCGAAACCTCGACTTGTCCCCGCTTTTTTTCGACAAATGATGTCAGGCAGCGGAGGTTGGCGAAATTATCTGGCGTTAATTCCTCGTCCTCAATTTTTATCTGAAATGTCTCTTCCACAAACTTCACAACGTCTAGTACGCCCAAAGAATCGATAATGCCCGACTCCAGGAGAGGTACATCCTCATTCATCAATTGCTTCCTCGCAGCAGGAAATTTTTGGGCTAGGAACGACCGAAGACGCGAACTTATATTTTCATCACCCATTTTCATTTCAGTTCCAATTGAAGTCCGTCGCTACTTCGCTTATAAGAAAAGCCATATTCTATCGCCAGCAGCTCCTGGCAATGTTGTAATGAGGTTAAAATCAGGCGGTTATGGCGTATCGAAGAGATTTTCATTGATCACTTCGCAGAGGACCCGGCAATCTGATACCCGGGCAAGAGATGCCTGAACAACGCCCTCAAGTCATCTTTAAAGACAGATCTGAGGGCTTCAGAGAACTCAGAAATCGCCGGAATGGGATCGGAAACTCGAAACAGCGCGTCGTGGAGGGATGGGCCAAATCCCGTGGGAAGTTGCGCCAAGCTGAGAAAAAGCGCATTGCGGGCGGACGCTGAACGCCTGGACGCCAGCAGCAAGCCGTGCAATCGATGAATGTGACCGGCTGTCCATCGCCATTTCGTGCCTACTGCATAATTGTCAGGAACGGCGGGTATTTCGCCATGCGCCAACTGCCAGTGGTAGAGAGGAAAGTTGATGCCCGCGATTATTGGAAGCGCAATCGTTCCCCAGTATCGGCCATTGACCTCCATTAAGACGGCATTACCGGCCCCGGTATTGACCTTGAACTCGACCATTGCAGGCCCTTCCCATCGCAAGGCACGCAATAGGGCCAGAGACTTCTCCACCAGCACAGGAGCCGGACGCTCTGCTATTGCGGTCACCGAATACCCTCCTGTGTAGGGAAACTCTTGCAACCTCCGATGCTGGAAAACCGCGAGACACTCGCCTTGGTGAATCAGCATCTCCACACCCACACCAACACCAGGGCAATATTCTTGTAGTAATAAAGGAGGAATAAACTCCCGGTTCGTGGGAAACTTCGACTTGAGCTCGTCCGCTGTGGAGAAGGTATAACTCTTAGTCTCTTCTACGCGTGTCTCCTTACTTCCTGTCTTGATGACCCACGGAAATGGGACGCTTCCCACGAGTTCCAACAGTTGTGCTGTACTAAAGATCAGCTTGGTATTTGGGATTTGGATACCACACTTCTGAGCGGCCTCCAAAGTTGAAGCCTTGTTCAGAACGCGCGCGGTTATCTCCGGTGGCGGACAAGCGAAATGAGTCAGGTCTTTGAAATCATTGTAGTGTTCTCCCATCGCAACCAGCACCTGATCATCCGCGGGGACCACCATGTCGTGCCCGCCCTGTTGAATGAAGTCCCGGAGTTGCTGGACAAATTGCACTGGATCCACGTGAGGACGAGGAATGCGTCTGAATTCGCGAATTGCAGTGGACCGAACGGACGGCACAAGATTGAAATCCGTTACATCAACCGTTATTCCATTTCTGTGCAGAGAGTGCGCAATAGGAATAACAATCCGAGGTATTCCGCCCATGATCAGGACCGGACGTTTTGAAGAGCTTTGGAATTTCACCATATGACTCTCCCACCAGGGCTAGGTGGTAGTCCGCCATCCGGTTGAACGGCCCCTTTGTGCCCGCGAGAGACGATAGCTCTCTACGATATGACCCATACTACGATAGGTTTTCAGCTTGCTCTGAAAACGCTGGTTCGCCTCGAAGGTGAGCGCCCATTGCGCCAAATTACTGAGAAATTCACGATAGAGCCAGCGCGGAACGCCGAACCAAAAAACGCCCTCTTGGGGAAGGCCAGCGGTCCTGGTTAAGGAGACACCGTTGTAGTAATACCAGGAGAGAAAATACTTCTTGGTTGTTCGCCTGGGATCGACCGGATGGTAAATAATGGCGCTTGGGCAATACACAATCTTCTCATTCGCGCGGACCAACCGTTCGCCAAATTCCGTGTCATCGCAGGTGAGTGTGTGTTTGCTCCCGGTGACACCCAAATCGAGCCGGAACAGACCGTATTTGTCGAATATGTCTTTGCGGAAGGCGGAGTTTGCCCCTAGGGGCGGAACCTTGATTTCTTTGGGCTCATCTCCCAGATCAAAATTGACCACGGCGAATTGGCCTTCCATCTCTAACCAATCCGGTTTGGGATGACTCCATAGGGGAATGACTCTCCCCGCGCAAGCCGCGCAATCGTACTCCTCGAAAGCGCGCTTTAAGCTCGCGAGCCAGTCACAGTGCAGGACAACATCATCGTCGGTGAAGGCGATGATCTCGCCTTTTGTCGCGGCAATCCCCGCGTTCAGGGCAGCTGATCTACCCTGTCTTTTTTCAAAAATATAGCGGACACAAAATTTGGGCGTTTGTACGAATGTCTGGACCACTTCTCGGGTATTGTCGGACGAATTATTGTCAACCACCAGCAGCTCCCAGGCCAAACCGGGAGGGACGACGAGGGTCGAGAACGTTTCCAACGTAATCTGAAGGCTGGCGGCACGGTTATATGTACCCAGAACTACGCTAATATCCATAATATTTAGTTCTAGTGGCCAATCTTTCTAATTACGTGACAACCTAAAAGCTCCAACCTGAGCCGATGTCGCCGCGCTCAAGGAGATTCATTGTAAGCAATTTAACGATCCCCCCTCTTCACCAGCCTATGGAAATTCATCAAACATTCATCTTTAAGGCTGAGGTACTCCCCCAAGAGGGCTGATATCATCCCTGAGTGATTTTCGTGCTGTCCGGTGAATTACGGCAACTGTGGCCGCTAGTTGAAAGTGCGCCGGCGAATTTCGGAGGGCCTTGGATTGCAAGCACGTCAATCAAATGAATTCATTGAACCAGCGGAAATATTGCCGCGCCCTTCTGGAATCGGCGACGGAGCGGCGGCAGGGAATGGGAAAAAAGAAGTATTGTCTGGGCCTTTTTTCTGGCTGACCTCCTTTTATTTCGTTTATTGTGCGAGACCTAGTGACTTGATCCCGATTGTGGGTCTTATTCCGCTTGCCAAAATCACTGGCGCACTTACCACGCTGAGCCTGTTGTTGAGCATCGGGAAAACCTCGCGTCAGTTGAAGGACCTGCCGAAGGAAGCTTATTACTTAATGCTTCTTAACGTCTTTCTGTTCGCTTCGGCGCTGCTTTCCCCCGTGTGGAAGGGTGGCGCTTTTTTCAACACGCTGGATTTTTCCAAGGTTTGCATCGCATGGATTCTGACGTTCCTGCTCGTAACATCCCTAAGAAGACTGCGGCGGATAATTTTTCTTCAGGCTGCGTCGGTGGCCATCATTTCTCTTATGGCCATTGTAAAGGGCCGCTCGGTCCCGCGATTAGCGGGCGTCATGGGAGGAGTGTATTCGAATCCGAATGACATGGCTTTCGCGATCGTCCTATCGATCCCCTTCTGTTTGGCCTTCCTTCTGAGCGCAAAAGACATGCCGCGCAAGGCAGTATGGGGTCTTGCCATCATCATCATGATGGGCGCCCTGATGTTAACGGCGTCGCGGGCGGGCTTTATTGACCTGGTGATCGCCGGAGCTGTTGGTCTTTGGCACTTTGGAATCAAGGGCAAGCGGGTGTACCTGATTGTTGGGGCGGTTTTTCTCAGCACAGTGCTGTTTTTTGTCGCAGGCGAGAAACTCGAGGTGCGATTCGCCGGCATTCTCGATAGCGGAAATTCAGGTTTGCAGGATACAGCCCACGAATCATACCAGGAGCGACGGCTTCTGATGATCAGAGCCGTCGAGACCATTACTCACTACCCAATCTTGGGGGTGGGGGCGGGAGATTTTGTTGTGTATTCGGGAATGTGGAAGGACGTCCATGCCTCGTACTTGCAAATAGCGGCGGACGGAGGTATTCCAGTTTTGATTCTATATCTGATGTTCTTTTTCCGAGGCTTTGCCAACCTCAGACTCCTTGGTAAAACGCCGGCTTTAGATAGCGAGACAACTCTATTTGTGGGCGCGCTAAAGAGCTCGCTGGTGGGTTTTGTAGTGGGAGCCTGTTTTGCTCCAGAAGCATATCAATTTTTCCCTTATTTCACGGTGTGTTACACGTCAGTACTTATGGCTATAACCAAAGAACAGGTAGGTTCCTACGCCCCTGCGGTCAGGTCGTTACCCTCACCTCTGCACCGTTTTGCAAGAGCTTATTGATGCATGGGAGATCCAGTGCGCGCATTCCTGCCTACTGATTTGCTTTCTATCCTCCGTTGTACCGTCTGCCGTTCTTTGCTGGAGGAGCAAGAACAAGGGTGTTGTTGCAAGGCTTGCGGAAAAAAATTTCCCCGTGTGCGCGGCGTGTTGCGCTTTGTCGATGCGCACAACTACGCGGACAGCTTCGGCTATCAATGGCAGCGGTTTCCCAGGACCCAGCTCAAGACCGAATTCTCAGAACGAAACCTCCGCAGGAAAACAGGCCTTAAAGAGGAAGACTTCAGAGGCAAGCTGGTTCTCGATGTCGGCTGCGGTACCGGCAGGTTTGCCGATGTGGCAACCCACTGGGGCGCCAGAGTCATCGGAATTGACCTGAGCGCTGCGGCAGAGGTAGCGGCGCAAAACATGGCAGGTAGAGATTTTGTAGCGTTGCAAGCCGACGTTTTGTCCTTGCCCTTCGCGCCCGAGAGTTTCGATTGTATATACAGCGTTGGTGTGCTGCACCACACTTCCGACTGCGAAAAAGCATTCAAGAATCTCCCTCAATACTTGAAGCCAGGAGGGAGCCTAGCGGTGTGGCTTTACAGCGGCTACAACAACTGGTACCGCTTTAGCGATCAATATCGCAAGATCACTCATAAGATAGCGACGCCGAAACTGCACTCCTTTTTACGAGTGGCAGTGCCGTGCTTGTATTGGTTCGATCGTGGACTTCGCAGTGTTCCAGTTATCGGCCGGCCACTGGCGAACGTGGTACACCATGTTTTTCCCGTGAACCGAAGTCCCAATCCAGAGATCCGGATTCTGGATACTTTGGATTGGTATTCCCCCAAATATCAATCGAAGCATACTTACGAGCAGGTCTTCCGTTGGTTTGAGAGCTGTGGGTTCGAAGGGTTAACGGTTGCAGACGTTTCAATTGGGGTCAAGGGTAGCAAAGCCGTCGGCTCTCGGGACAGTGGATCGCGAGAGGCGATGCGTGGTGTTCTGGATCCAACCAGCAATGTCTCCTCGCATACTGTTTCTGGAACGTCAGCAATTCCCTCTGGCCAGCGTAAACCAGGGCCTCTCCTGATGAGAGCCTCGCGGACGCTGCGCTGGTTTCCCAGCTATGTTTGGCAAAGAATTGTTCGTCGTACTTCGAGCGGCCATGTTCATCTAATGATCGCATTGGCCGATCACTTCGAGCCAGCCATCGTGCCGCAGGATGGCTCCGCTCGCGCGCCCTACGAAGAGCAGGAACGGCGGCTTGAACATTGGACCAAGGAGTATCCGCGGGTTTTTGACTTGTGGCGGGACTGTGAAGGGCGTCCATTCACCCATACGTTTTTCTACCCGGCTGAGCAATATGATCGGGGGTTGCTTGATCGCTTGGCCGTGCACTGTGACGCGGGTTGGGGAGAGATAGAAGTTCACTTGCACCACGGGACTAAGAGCCCCGATACCGCGGGGAATACGGTCCACCGTCTCCTGGAGTTCCGGAATATTCTGGCGTCCAAGCATGGCAGGCTTTGCTATTTGGACGGCGCTGGGCCCCCGCGCTATGCCTTTGTACATGGCAACTTCGCTCTCGCCAATTCAGCTGGTGGATCCAATTGCGGCGTCGATTCCGAGATGCAGGTACTGGCAGAAACTGGTTGCTATGCGGATTTCACCTTGCCGCCTGGCCGATATCACCCGGCGCATATTGCGAAGATCAATTCGCTCTATGAGTGCTCTCTTCCTCTTAGTCGGCCGCAGGCCCACCGCAACGGGCGCGATCTTGAGCTCGGAAGGGCTCCCCGTGTGTTTCCCCTCATGGTTGAAGGACCTTTGATGCTGAGCTTTAGGCGGCCCCAAGGCCACCGGGGGATTGGAGTGGAAAGCGGTTTCCTCACTTCCATGAATCCGCCCAGCACCTATCGGCTGGAGTTGTGGAAGCAGGCGGCGATTGCGGTAAAGGGCCGGCCGGATTGGTTGTTTATCAAGCTCGGGTGCCACGGAATGGATCCACGAGATAACGATGTCATGCTGGGACCGGTGGTACAACGGTTTCTCGGAGAGCTAATCGAGGGCGCGCGGCGGAGATCGGAAACGCTTCATTTCGTTTCGGCCCGGGAAATGGTGAACATCATCCTGGCTGCCTGCGATGGACGTGAGGGGAACCCTGGCGAATACAGGGACTATCGTCTCAAGCGAACCTGCATGCCTTCCGTCCAATCTTGGCCTGCCAAAACGGAGCCACTGGTACTGAACAGCTAATCCTATGTGCGGAATTGCGGGTATCGTCGGTGCAAAAGATGACAGCTCGATTAACCATGACCTCGTTCACCGAATGTGTCGGACAATTGTTCACCGCGGACCCGATGATGAAGGACTGTTCGTCAAGGATGGGACCGGTCTGGGCATGCGCCGACTCAGCATCATTGATCTCGCTGGTGGACATCAGCCGGTTTTTAATGAAGACCGCACCTGCTGGGTGGTGTTTAACGGAGAAATCTATAACTTCCGCGAGCTCCGCCTGGAGCTGGAAAACCGGGGCCATCGCTTCCATACTCATTCTGACACCGAGGTCATCGTTCACCTTTATGAGGACCTCGGGGCTGACTGTGTTCATAAGCTGCGGGGCATGTTCGCCTTCGCCCTATTTGACCAGCGGCGGCGCAGCCTATTGCTGGCTCGGGACCGCTTAGGTAAGAAACCCCTGCATTACGCATTGTCGGATGGCCGGCTTTTGTTTGGATCGGAGATCAAGACAATTCTGGCCGCGGCCCCCGAACTGTCGGCGGTCAATCAGCAAGCGCTGCTGCAATATTTCTATTTTGGATACATTCCGGATCCGGATACCGCATTCTCTGCGATTCGCAAGTTGTCGCCTGGACATCTTCTGGAATTCGAGAAAGGCAGAGTCCAGGTGCGCCAATATTGGGACTTGCCCCAATACGGCAGTTACTCGCCAGCCAGCGAACAAGAATGTATTGAGGAACTGGATGCCCAGCTCACGGAGGCAGTACGTGTCCGCCTGATCGCTGATGTGCCGCTCGGCGCCATGCTGAGCGGTGGCACGGACTCTTCCATGATCGTTGCCCTGATGGCCCGGGAGATGAGCAAACCGGTAAAGACATTCTCGATTGGGTTTCGCCACGCCGATTTTAACGAGGCGCCGTATGCTCGCATGGTCGCTGAAAAATTTGGCACCGAACATCATGAACTGATACTGGAACCGAATGTCGTAGAAACGGTTGAAACTCTCTCGCGTTCCCTGGAGGAGCCTTTTGGAGACTCCTCGATGCTGCCTACCTATTATGTCTCTTGTCTGGCCCGGAAATACGTCACTGTAGTACTTTCCGGAGACGGAGGAGACGAGGTATTTGCAGGTTATGATCGCTATCACGTACACCTCCAGGGGCCAGCACAGAACCGGGTTCCACAGTGGGCGGGACAGTGGTACCGCCAGCACATCTATCCTCAGCTGGGTTATGGTTTTCCGGGACGTAATTTCGCATACAGCCTTTCCCTGCCGTGGACCGAGCGTTACATCGAGGCTGTTTCCGTGGTGCCACTTCAGAGAAACTTCGGTCTGATTTCCCATGATTTCATCGCCCAATTTCAGGACGATGAGGATCCACTGGACCGATTTCGTAACTACATAAGCGACGCTCCGGCCAGCGATCCTTTGAGCCGTGTGCTGTATCTGGACACCAAGACCTATCTGCCCGGAGATATTCTCACCAAAGTGGACCGGATGAGCATGGCCGCGTCCCTGGAAGCACGTGCCCCCATGCTGGACCATGTTTTTATAGAGTGGGTCACCTCGCTGGGCCCACAATGGAAGATGGGAAAGCTGGAACAGAAGTACATTCTCATGAAGCTCGCGGAGCGGGTTGGGGTGCCAGGCGAGGCGTTGCACCGGCCCAAGCGAGGATTTGCCTTGCCACTGCTCCACTGGATTCGACACGAACTCAAGGAACTGGCGCTCACTCTTCTACTGGAGCCGCGCACTCTGCAACGGGGATACTTCAACGAGCGCGGCGTCCGTCATTTACTGAACGAATTTTTCCTCGGTCATAGCGACGATTATCTAGGGATTTGGCGGCTGATGATGTTTGAACTCTGGCAGCGAAATTTTCTCGAACAATTTCGAGTGGACGATTCGGACGCGCGGGCGCACTGCTTTGCCGCTTCGCCTCCGGGGATTGGATGACGGCGCAAGTGGAACGGGCAGATGCCAATCCAGCCCTAGAACGGTCGCTTTCCGATGTGTTTCTGATGACCAACAGTTTCGACACGGGTGGGAGCGAACGCCAGTTTTCCACGCTTGCCAAGTCCTTTGACCCGGCCCGGTTTCGCCTGCACCTTGGTTGCATCACAAAGCGTGGTAGTTTTCTCGACGGCTTGGGGGAGGTAACGGAGTTTCCTCTTGGCGGTAATCTCTATAACCTGCGCTCCATGCGGGCCCGCCTGCGGCTGGCCCGTTACTTGCGCCGTTCACACATCGAGATCGCCCATGCTTTTGATTTCTATACCAACCTCACGTTGATTCCCGCCGCGCGACTCGCTGGCGCGCCGGTCGTAATCGGCAGCCAGCGGCAAATGGGTGATCTCCTCACTCCCGCCAAGTCGCGCGCACAACGCACCGTGTTTGGCTGGTGCGATGTTGTGGTCTGTAACTCCCGGGCCGCCTCCGGCCGGCTCATCGAACAAGGCATTGCCGAAGATCGAGTCGTTGTCATTGCCAATGGTCTTCCGCCATCTGCTTTTGCGCCCACTGCGCCCGCTTTGCCACGCGACGGTGGCGTTCTTCGAGTTGGCATGATCGCTAGAATGAACACTCCCTCAAAGAACCATGGGCTTTTTCTTCGCGCAGCAGCCCGCCTACGGAGCCGAGTTCCCAACTTGGAGTTGGTTCTAGTCGGAGATGGCCCCCTGCGGCTTGAGTTTGAACGTCTGGCGGATAACTTGGGAATTCGACATTGCGTTCACTTTCTTGGGGACCGACAGGATATTCCCGCCATCCTGGCCTCGCTGGATGTTTCCGTTCTCCCTTCAGCTTCAGAGAGCCTGTCCAATGCCGTCATTGAATCCATGGCGGCTGGAGTTCCTGTCATCGCGAGCCGGGTTGGAGGAAACCCGGAATTGATCTCCGACGGTCGTGGGGTTCTGGTTTCCCCGGACGATGAACAATCCTTGGCCGCTGCGATGGAACGCTTGTTGCGTGATTCAACGATACGAAGTGAAATTGCCGGTAACGCCAGGCGATTCGCGGAAAGAAATTTCACAATCGCGGAGATGCGGCAACGTCACGAGGACCTCTACACCGAGTTGCTCGCCAAGAAAATCAGGCAGAAGCCGAGGCGTTTGATTGGTCATCGCGACGCAGCCTTGCGGCCGTTGCGAGTGGCCATCGTGGCTGCTTCCATGAGTTACGTGGGGGGACAATCTGTACAGGCAGATTTGCTGCTCAGTAACTGGAAGAACGATCCAGCAATCGAGGCCTTTCTGATCCCGATTGACCCCGTTTTTCCGGATTTCCTGAGTTGGGTGGGTAAGGTTCCATTCCTGCGCACCCTGGTCCGCGAACCATTCTATGTATGGACATTGTGGCGGGGCCTTAAGAAGGCGGACATCGTCCATATTTTTTCCGCTTCGTACTGGTCGTTCCTGCTTGCGCCAGCCCCTGCGTGGCTGATTGCTCGTCTGCGAGGGACCAAGACTTTGATCCATTACCATAGCGGTGAAGCGCGAGACCATTTGCGTCGGTTTCGCAGCGCGCGAACCGTGCTGGCGCGGGCAGACCATCTGGCTGTTCCTTCAGGATATTTGGTGGATGTTTTTCACGAGTTCGGTCTCGCGGCCCAGGCGGTGCCAAACATTGTGGATATGTCGCAGTTTTGTTTTCGTTCCCGACGCCCTCTGCGGCCCCACCTCGTTTGTACGCGAGGGTTTCATCCTTATTATTGTGTGGATATAGTAGTGCAGGCTTTTGCGCAGATTCAACGGCAGTATCCAGAGGCTTGTTTAGATCTGGTTGGCCAGGGGCCCTTGGAAACGGAGATCCGACGGCTGGTAACGCGGCTTGGCCTGCGAGATGTAAACCTTGCCGGAGTAGCGTCGCGCCAAGAGATCGGCCGGTTCTATGACCGGGCAGATATTTTCGTTAATGCGTCGACCCTAGATAATATGCCCGTCTCAATCCTGGAAGCATTCGCCTCCGGAACTCCCGTGGTCAGCACGGCCCCGGAAAGCATGCGATATTTGGTCGAACACGAGCGCACCGGACTATTGTCCGAACCAGGGGATGTAACCAAATTGGCACAAAATGTGATTAGGTTGCTACAGGACCCCGGCTTAAGTTCGCGAATTGCCGACAATGCGCGCCAAGAGTGCAACCGTTATCGCTGGACGGCGGTGCGCAGACAGTGGCTTGAGCTTTATCATTCGATCGCCCGGACTGATGCTTTTCACTAAACGCCATACCTGCTGCTAAAGTCGTCTTTGTACGGCGTTAATTTTCTGCCGACAGCAAATAAACTGGTGGGATTGTTGGAGCTAATTTACGAAATCCCCACAACTCAGTTGACTGACTCGGTCAGTGGAGAGGAAGTGTTCGGCCCATAAGTATTGTCTCCCGAATAGCTGGCGGTGATGATGGACATTCCGGCATTTGTGAACATCTTGGTATAGCTAGCCTGTCCATTCGTCAGAGGCACCGTAGCGAGCGGGCTGCCGTTTTTACTGAAAGTGACCGTGCCCGTCGGGTTCCCGCCATCCAGCCCCACGAGGGTCACGGTGAAGGTGACCGGTAGGTTCGTAGTGGTTGGATTTAGGGCCGAGGCCAATGTTATTTGCGTTCCGGATACATAAACAAAATCACTCAAAGGGGGAGACACGATCGGAGCATTCAAGGCGTCCCCACCATAGCTTGCAAGAAGCGAGTTTGCCCCTGCCGGGAGCGCGGCGGTCGTTAACTGAGCGGTCCCTGTGGAGTCCAATACACCTGTGCCGAGCACAATCGTCCCAAGGAGGAACGTGATATTGCCAGTGGGTACGCTGGGACCGGTTCCTTCAACATAAGCGGTCAGGACCACCGTCTGCCCGATGGTGGAGGAATTTGGGCTTGCAGCAAGAGTCACATTCTCTTCCGTACATTCGGTAGTGCCTGGGTAATTCTCAATGATCACCGCATTCTTCACGCTCATCCCGTCGGTTTGTATGTTTGATTCAACGAGGTTGTTATTAATATTCGCCGTGTACTGAAAAAAGGACGGAGTTACATCGCCCGAAAGTTGGGATTTCAAGCGGAATATCTGGATACCAGACGAACAATGTGGATCAAACTGGTTAAGGTCAATGGACTTGATGGTGGGCGATGATGCGGTTTTAAATTGTAAGGTTCGATTGGCAAGGCTGAAAACCATCTGCCATTGCGTGTCCGCTTCCCGCAAGGTTTGCAAAGCGGAAAATGCGTAGCTCACGTCGTTGTTGGCTTGGGGCAAGTACTCGCTCGACAGCAGGGCGGCCTTGGCAAAGCGTGTCAGCGAATCCGTCATAGGCAGGGCCAGCACTTGCGCCGATGTCTCGGTGGAAAGGAGAGTAGCCAAATGTACGCGCGAATTGTGATAGGTGTCATTGGCCAGTGCCATGTAATTCAGAGATGGACCTTCGTGAATGGCTAGACTCCCTGCGATGTTCTCAATTGTGGCGCAATCGCCTGTGGCATCACAAACAAAGAAGTGTTCGGCGACGCCAAAAGGGCCGGTGATTCGAACACTCTTCGTTTCGGCGACCGCCTCGGCCGTCGTGGCGGCGGTATCCAGGATATATTGAATAAACTGCAATGAATTTAATGCGGGCGCTGCGCTTACCGGTGGAAGCTGGGTAGTTGGCAAGAGCAGGATATTGACCGCGACACCCTTTTCATTCATGCCTTCCCAAGGAAACTCACGGCCAGTATGGCTGAATGTGAGACTCATGTACTTCGAGGTCCACTGAAGCGCAGTTTGCGGGGGATTTACAAAAGCAGATGTCTTTTGCACGTCTCGCTTGTTGATAAACGCCAAGCCCCGCTCGGAGAGCCAATCCATGTTGGTGGCAACTACTTGGTCTGGGCTTTGGGGCAAAAAGAGCGTAGTGCATGGGTAGGACAACACGGGCAGCAAGCTAAGAATCAAAAAAATCAGGGAGAGAAATCTCTTGGTACGGGATAGACGAGACATTGTACGCCCCTATCCTAATAATGTTGGGGGACACAACAACCGACCTAATAATTGATTCTCCTTGATTGTTGTTAACGCTGTGTGATCGTTTTTTGACAACAATATGAATTTTGCTACAAAAGTCACGCGGCGATCGCGTGCGGACCTGCAAACGATTTGATCCAGCAACATAGTTCTGAGACCGGCACATGGCGATGGGGACATGATCCGGCCTTTGCCCAAAATGGGGCGCGACGAACAGGCTGTTCCTAAAAAATTGTCGAGCATCGTCAGTATAGAATTTAGTAACGTCTTCCGTGATATCGCTGCTCGAATCGACGGTACGCTTTTTTTACATCTTTTTAGATATGTTTCTTCTGAGTATTTCATGGGTCTACAAACGCGGGTCCCGATAAATTCATGACGCGCTCGCGAATCTCGCCGGACAAAATGCCGATACTTCCAAGCAAACCGGTACCCCAACGGTGTCGGGCTAGAGTTCTTCGCTATATATTCTGGAGTTTCTGTGCCGTAGCCCTGCTGGCAGCAAGCTTGTTGCGGTGGGGCAGCCATTTGTTGATCTCCGATGAACCATTATCGCTTCCCGTGGACCGCGCAGTAGTACTGCAAGGTTCCGTTCTTGGCGAGAAAGCCCGCGTCGCGGGAGCAGTACGCCTTTTGCGGCAGGGAGCAACGAACCGAATCCTTCTGAGTGTCCCACAAGAAACCTACTGGGGCCAGCCGGTGGCCCCTATTGCATATGCCAATATCGAGAAAATCTACGGAGCGGAAACCGCCAGGCGCGTTGACTTCTGTGAAACCAAAAACGTTGACTCGACCGAAGAAGAGGCCAAGGCACTCGTTAGTTGTATCCAAGACCACGGATGGCACTCGATCACAGTAGTAACCTCGGATTATCACACCCGGCGCGCGGGGATCATTTGGAGAAGAACGCTCCGCCAGCAGCATGCGTCGGTTCAACTGTGGATTCACGCAGTTGCAGACCCGGAGTTTCGTGCGTCGGGATGGTGGCGCGACCGCCAATCGGCAAAAACCGGGCTCATGGAGGCTATGAAATTGCTTTGGACGCTAGCGGGACAATGACTCGCAAGCGCAATGTCATTCGGAATTGACCAGTCAGGCAAGGTTTTTCGCGATGCGGCCCGAGAATCTATTGGTTCTTGGAACTAGGTTGCAG